>CALBVY010000030.1 GCA_937969495.1 uncultured Verrucomicrobiales bacterium
CATGAAAGCGGGGAAATAGATCACCGATGCTGCGGCCAGCATTTTGACGTGAGGTGACACAGACCAGCTCGGCATGAGGGTGGGTGAGGAGCAGACGCAGGAGTTCGAGCCCTGTGTATCCGCTGGCTCCGATGACGGCAATCTTAACGGGTTTCATAATGATGGTGCGGAAATGCCACGAAATTCTGTGCTTGCAAACCCTGAACTCATCAGGTTTATTGCGCGCCCTGTTCAGTGGGCGTTCATTCCACTGGATAATAATGACCGGGACTTGGCGCAGTTTGGTAGCGCGCTTCGCTGGGGGTGAAGAGGTCGCAGGTTCGAATCCTGTAGTCCCGACCACTTTATGACCGCCATTCCTACAAGGTATGGCGGTCTTTTTTCTGGGGTTTAACCCAGATTATGCATTGGATTTTGAAGGAAATACTGTCAGGTCAATAAACACAAGTCCTCAGCGCCTATTTTTCGATGAAGGCGATGTCACCCCATCGGTGAATTGAAAAATTGGCGGACGGACTTGTGTTTGAAGAGATGGCGGCATTTCTCGGAATCTAAATGCATATTCTGGGATTAACACACCCCCTACCCCACCCAATCTCAACTCCGTATCCAATTTGGATACGGAGTTTTTTTGATATTATCAACCTACCTAAACCAAAGAATGCAGCACTAGACAGCTTCCCCCTGATAAAATAAATCATTGCCAAGACGCTCAAGTTACATCACATTCAAATCGTCTGGACGATGTGGCGGTCAGAATTTTTCGTCTCCGCCAGCTAGAACTCAACTCCAAGGGCTCGCGAACTTGAACGCCCCATCCGGAGATGACCTTCACCTCAATACACTTTTTGTGTTTGGCGTCAGCCATGACATCACTTCATCTCTGAAGATTTTCATTTCCCACACTCTATCTATGAGCGATCCATCCACACAGGACACCCATCCTGACACCCCTGAACCAAAAGCTAAGGCCAAGGTTAGTAAAGCCCCCGCTAAGAAAAAAACAGCGGCTAAAAAAACGGCTAAAAAAGCCGCAAAAAAGGCAACGAAGAAAGCAGCTCTAAAACAGGCCAAGCTCCCTCTTGACGCTCCTGAAACTGCCGCTCCCGCTAAAAAAGCTGCAAAAAAAACCAAGGCTAAAAAGTCTACTCAATCACCAACACCGCCAGCAGCAACCAAAGAACAAAATCAGGAGGAAAACACCGAGCCACCTAAAATCGGTCGCGTCAAGGGCCTCGGTAAAGTGCAGCAAGATCCACAAGAACCAACACAAGATCATCACGAAAACACATCCGAAGCCCCCTCAAATAAACAACGAGGTCAAGAACGCCCCCGCAATGATCGCCGCAACAACAAGCGTAAAGGACACCAAAAACGTGAGCGCCCACCAAAACGCGAAATCATCCTCACCGGCGACCCTGTAGAGATCAATGGCATGCTGGAAATCGCGCCCAAAGGCTTTGGTTTCCTTCGAGTTCCTGAGAAAAATTTTGAACAATGCAAGAAAGACGTCTTTGTCCCACCAGACTTTATCCGTACTCACGGTCTACGCGCTGGAGTATGGATTCATGGCGTCTGTCAGGACGGACCACGCGGCCCCCAGCTCACTAAGATCGAAACTATCAATGAGCTCGCTCCAGATGAAGCTTTTAAACTCCCACACTTCGAGGAACTTAAAGCCATTAACCCCGATCGCCGCATCGCCTTTGAAACCACACCTGATCGTTTCACCACCAGAGTCTTAGACATCGTCGCCCCCGTTGGCCGTGGCCAGCGAGGCCTCATCGTCTCACCTCCACGCTCAGGTAAGACCACCTTACTCCTTCATATGGCTGAAGCCATCAGGGAGAAATATGATGAGTCGATCCACTTGATCATTTTGTTAGTGGATGAACGCCCAGAGGAAGTCACCGAATTCAGGCGCACTCTTCCCGGCGTGGAAATCTACGCAAGCTCGAACGATGATCCAGCGCGCAATCACGCACGTATTTCTGAAATGTGCATTGAACGTGCCAAACGTCTAGTTGAAGGCGATAAAGACGTCCTCATCCTCATGGACTCAATCACACGCCTAGCACGCGCCTACAATACTGGCGGTGGCGGAGGAGGAGGTAGAGGCCGCGGAGGAAATAAAGGCCGTGGCTACCAGTCTGGAGGCATCGTTGCCGGAGCACTGGAGCTACCACGCAAGCTCTTTGCAGCCGCACGCAATACTCGCCAAGCAGGCTCCCTCACCATCCTTGCCACCGCACTGATCCAGACGAACTCACGCGCTGATGAAGCCATCTTCCAAGAGTTCAAAGGCACAGGTAATATGGAAATCGTGTTAGACCGCCGCATTGCCGAGCAGTATATCTACCCAGCCGTAGATATTTTTAAATCCGGCACCAGACGAGAGGAGCTCATCATGGCAGAACACCTGCTGAATAAAATCCACCTCATCCGCCGAGGACTCGCAGGCCACCGCCCTGAGGAAGCCATGGAACGCCTACTTTTCTTTTTAAAGCGATTCCCTAATAATGCGCAGATGCTCATGGAAATTAAGGGGTGAAGAACACGACAGCACGTCATAAATTACTGACTAGTGCCCACCCCAACAATGACCACTGACTAATCAACTACTAAGAATGTCCACAGAATTCACGCGGAACTTTTCCATCATCGCCCACATCGATCACGGCAAGACCACTTTGTCAGATCGTTTGTTAGAATACACACAGACCATCACCGAGCGTGAGCAACAAGCACAGCTGCTCGACGCGATGGATCTTGAACGGGAAAAAGGCATCACCATTAAGTCCCACCCTGTTGCCATGAAATACAAGGCAAAGGATGGTATCACCTATAATCTTAATCTACTAGATACCCCCGGCCACGTTGATTTCTCCTACGAAGTCGCCCGCTCCCTCGCTGCCTGTGAAGGTGCTGTCCTTATGGTCGATGCTGCCCAAGGTGTAGAAGCCCAGACCATGGCGAACCTCCACCTCGCCATGGATCAAAACCTCGTCATCATCCCTGTGCTGAATAAAATCGATCTCCCAGCTGCCGATGTCGATAAATGCAAACAACAGCTAGAAGATATCCTCGCGATCCCCGCGGAAGAGGCCATCCCCGCTTCAGCAAAAAGCGGTATCGGCATTGAAGAAATTCTCGAGGCCATCGTAGCCCGCATTCCCCCACCAGTAGAAAACGAAGATAAACTCCTCCGAGCCTCTGTCTTTGACTCTATCTACGATGCCTTTCGTGGCGTCATTTCCTACGTCCGTGTCTTCAGCGGCACCATCAAACCACGCCAGCGCATCAAGCTCTTCGCCACTGAGAAAACTTACGAAGTCAAAGAGTGTGGAGTCTTCACCCCTAAGATGACCAAACGCGATGGCCTCATCGCCGGTGACGTTGGCTACGTCATCGCCAATATGAAATCGGCAGATGAAGCTAAAATCGGTGATACCCTAACCGATTCCACACACCCATGCCCCGAAGCACTACCTGGGTATAAAGAGATCCAGCCCATGGTCTTCTCCGGCATCTATCCTGTCGATAGCTCAGACTATGAAAGCTTGAAAATGGCAATGGGTAAACTCCAGATCAATGATGCCGCCTTCACCTTTATGTCAGAGAGCTCATCCGCTCTCGGTTTTGGTTTCCGCTGCGGTTTTCTAGGTCTTCTGCACATGGAAATTATCCAAGAACGCCTGCGCCGTGAGTTTAACATGGACGTCATCTCCACCTACCCATCGGTGATTTATGAGGTGACTAAAACCAACGGTGAAGAACTCATCATCGATAACCCTTCCTTCCTCCCAGAGGCCCAAGAGATAGAAGAAATCCGCGAACCCATGGTCCGCACCTTCATCATGGTACCCAGCGACTACATCGGAGACATCATGTCTCTAGTCATGGAAAAACGCGGCGAACTCACCCACACCGAAACCATCGATGACACCCGAGTCATGCTCACCTGTGAGCTGCCACTCGCCGAGATCCTCGTGGACTTCAATGATCGGATGAAGTCCATGACACGAGGCTACGGCTCCATGGACTACGAGCACTGCGGCTACCGTGTTGCCAAGATGGTGAAAATGGACATGCTCATCGCGCAAGAACCCGTGGAGGCATTCTCCACCATCGTGCACCGTGACAAAGCGGAAACCTATGGTCGCCAACTTGCCAACAAACTTAAGGAAGTGATTCCCCAGCAGCTTTTCGTCGTTGCTATCCAAGCCTGCATCGGTGGTAAAATCGTCGCTGCTGAGCGTATCTCCGCCATGCGTAAAAACGTGACCGCAAAGTGCTATGGAGGTGATATATCACGAAAGCGTAAGCTGCTAGAAAAGCAGAAGAAGGGTAAAGAAAAGATGAAGCAATTTGGTAAAGTCAGCATCCCTCAAGAAGCATTTATCAAAGTTCTTAAAAATGATTAATTCTCCCCATGCACTTGATCACTAAGCTCGCGCTCCCCTCTCTCTGCTTGGCCATTCTCAGCTCATGCAGCACAGTACCAGTCAAAAAGCCCATCGCCCCACCTACACCAGCGGTAAAACCTAAGCCTAAAAAAAAGGTTCTTACCACACAGCACGGCATAGCATCTTGGTATAGTGTCAAAACCAACTTTGGCACCAAAACTGCCAGCGGTAGACCATTTAAAAACAATGGCTATACCGCGGCTCACAAATATTGGCCCATGGGTAGCAAAGTACGTGTTACCACCAAGTTCAACGGCAAGTCAGAAATCCTCACCATCACTGACCGTGGCCCATACGTCAAAGGACGCATCATCGATGTTAGTGTCGGCAGCGCCAAACGCCTCGGCTTCTACTCACGTGGTATTACCAAAGTCAAAGTAGAGCTCCTCAAACGTGGTAACTGGAAATACCAGCATCCTAAGAACTAAAATCTCCCATGGCTTCTCCGCGTTTAATCATACCCTCATCATTCCATGAAGATACTCACCATCCACATCCTCAGCCTTTGCATCCTTACTCTATCTGTTTCCGCAGAAAACAACGCAATCCAAGACTATTTCGCAGCTTCCAAACTCAGTGATAAGGGGAAACCAAAACAAGCATACCAACTTTACGTTCAAGCTGCAAAAAAAGCATCCAACGAAGGATTACCCCAATACGTGTTCTTTTCTCATTACCGTGCTGCCTATCAAGCCTACAACTTATCACAATTTGAAGATAGCAACCAACATGCTATCAAGGCCTTAGCTGCATGGAATAACAACAACACTCCACCTTGGGCTAAAAAGTCTAATACAACAATCATCCGAATCGGCCTCATAGGGCTGAGAGAACGCTACGAACTGAGAAAACTCAAAATTGCTCAAGGCTGGAACTACAACAGGCAAGCCATTACCCTCCTAAAATTACTTGGCTATGACTCAAAATCAGGTGAACTCTTTGACCTTAATTGTATTTCAAAATTACCACAGAAAGTGCGCGCAATTGCATGGAGGTTAATTGGCCGCGAAACCGAATACTTGCACCTCGTGGGACGCAGCTCAGAAGCCATCAAACTCCTCACAGCTGCTGTCGCTCATAGTGCTCCCGACACACGATCATCTGACTTAGTGACCAGACTCTACAGCCAAAAACTCATTGGTAACCTCGCAAACATCCAATCATTTATTGGCTATAAAACCAAAGCGCTTGAACTTTATGAGCGAGAGTCTGCCATCATCGTGAGCACAAAACCTTACCGGCGTCAGTCCTTCATTATTTGCCGATTAAACTACCTCCACACACTTACCTCGCTAGAAGGAGCTAGTGAAAAAACCATCGAAGAAACCAATAAACTCCTCAAAGAATCACGAGATAAAAAATATCCTCAAACCCCAGCATTTGAGCGAATAGCCGTCCAAATTCTTAATTCCAAAACCTCCTCTGCTGAACGCCAGGCTACTCTTGAGGGGCTATCCACTAACAACACAAAACTCGGTGATGCCGTCGAGGTCTTTTTCACCACACGCGGCGTCTTGTTTGAAAAAGCCAAGCGCGGCGAACCCGGTTTAGACTCAGCTTTTAATGAGCTTTTAAGCCAAACCCAACATTCAGGCGATAAAAAGGCCGAACCCAGAATCTATAGAATCTATGGTGACTGGTTAGCCAGCCAGTCACGCTTTGGAGAAGCCCTTACAGTTTATCAAGAATCACTACGCATGGCCGAAGAATTTGAATGGGTGCCATCCGTCCCCATGCTACTCGCTAAAATAGGAGCCACCTATCTGGCCAGCAATCAACTAGATGCAGCAAAACAAATATGGCTTCGCATGGATCAGTATATAAAAAGCCATCCAGAACTCCCGACCTATTCCATTCTCAAGGCTCATATGATCCATTGCTATGCCCTCCTCAAGGCTGGTCGCATTCAAGAAGGTAGGCAAATTGCAAGAACAGCTCTCGAGTATGGCACCGCTAATGAAGCACCAGATTACTGGCTCCATACACTACGCACACCGTACATCGATAGCTTTTTGAAAAAACTCAATGAGCTTAACGGCAACAAAACACCTCAGTCTGACCGATCACAAGGCGGTGTATTCATTCACCCAATCGCATTAAACTCTCTTTCTATTAAACCACAGGGAGCATCGGCATCATTCTATTTACTGAATAAAAAATCAACGCCCGTCTCTGGCCAACTCATTGTTCGAGGCCACGGCATCACTCTTTCTGATGATTCAACTGCAGATCAACCTGCTTTTTCATGCGCACCAGATCAGCCTATCTCCTCAATCACATCTAATCTCACGCTCGAAGGAGGAACCATGCTAGAAATCCCTTTTCTCAGCACTGCCTTACCAAACACACTAGCAAACACTTCATACCAAATCACATGGGAAACTAACCCAAAAAAAGCCAAACAAGCGACTTGGAACATTTACCCTGCTAACTCAAAGTTAGATTACGCCGTCATGGAGGCCGCCGCCTGCTCCCCTTCCCCCTTCATTGGAGTTCCAGTATTACACAATGTTAAACTTCCCAATGATGCAGACGAACCACACGGCTTCAGAGTTCACTCCAAAACCATTCTCCGTATTGAATACCGTAACCCTGAAACAGGAGAACTCTTAGCCGTTGATAATAATGGCAATGGTTTGTTTATAGATGCTGGAGATTTCCTCGCAAAGCCTGAGAACAATCCAGATAACCCATTATTTCCTACAATTACTCCCACCGGAGATAATCATAACCCAACCATTGAAATCTGGATTTACCTCCAGGATAAAACGAATTTAGAACAAGAAATCCTCTTGCATATAGAAGTCAAACATCCTCAAAAGGGTTGGACAGAATACGCCCAAAACGTCATTCACCCTACTTCTTCTGAAGATAAAGATTAACATGCAAAATATCCAACAAGCCCTCGCCACATCCCTAGAAGACTTTTCCATTTCTCGCTCAGAAAGAAAGGAGCTCAAGCCTCTCCTTGCTGCAGCTCAAGGAGATAAAACTGAACAGGCAAAAATCCGCCAGCTAGCATTCCGCATGGCTACCAAGGCCATGGAAGAAATTGGTGAAGTCACCGCCATGGACTGGTTAGAGGGTATTATCAAACTCCTCTACTCCAATGAAATGAAGGTGAAGGCGAGTGCCTACTTCAGCCCCGGTGAGGACTGCCTCCACCGTATCCGTCGCCTCATTGGCGAAGCTCAAAGGACCTTGGATATCTGCGTCTTTACCATCACGGATAACCGCATCGTGCAAAAACTCGAAGAAGCCATGAGACGCGGAGTTAAAATCCGTGTAATTTCAGACGATATGAAATCAGAAGACCTCGGCTCTGATATGGAACGTTTAGAGCACATGGGCATTGATTGCCTCTACGATAAAACCTCCGCCCACATGCACCATAAGTTCGCCATCGCTGACAACTGCCTTCTACTAACAGGAAGCTACAACTGGACTCGCGCAGCCAGCACAGAAAACAACGAAAACATCCTCGTGAGCAACAATGGCAAACTCATTAATGCTTTCCAGCGCGAGTTCGAGACACTCTGGACTGCACTCCAGTAGAAGCTCACAAAGAAGCCTGCACGAGATAACCTCTCTTTTCTGGTGCTTTTAATTTGCCAGCGTTGTAACTAATTGATCTCTATAAAAAAAGACGATCAACACAGGAAGGTTGATCGTCTGAGAAAGGATGCGGGAATACAGCGTTCTAGCGCTTGCGTCTTATGAGCAGACTCATTGCTCCGAGACCGAGAAGAGCGGTTGAGGTTGGTTCTGGAACTGTCGTATAAGAAATCGTATTGGTACCACCCGAAAGGGAAGTCCATGCCAATGTGTTATCAAATGAATCGGCACCAATAGACGCTAGGTCCGTATCCGTCCAAGTCATCTTATGAACATCTTTATCAAAAGTGTAACTCGCACTACTTGGAGCAAACGTTCCGGTAGTCGGACCATTAATCCAAAACTGACTGTCATTGACACCCCCGTTAAAAGTTGATGCATCGGGACCCGCAGATAACGAAGTAGTAGCGGCAGATCCACCTATATAAATGTCATACGAACTACTAGTGTGATAAAGCTGATTCGAGGAGCCACCAGAGGAAGAAGCACTATTCCAAGTGCTCCACGTACCCGCAAATATCTGACCCTCCCAACTAGCAACGACATCATTGCCTACTTGTTCAAAATAGACGACGATCGCACCTTGGCTAGAAAGTGTAGTGAGACCGAGCCCTAGGAGAGCTCCAAATAATTTTTTATTTTTCATTTTCATGATCTAATTTTATTATGTGTTGTTCTCCTCAATCCATTAGGACTGAGAGAAAGTGGGTTCTCATTAAATCATGAATCTTGATGCGGCGGAGCTGTTCAATAGTTGCCGTGACAGCATGATTTAGTTTGGTGGAAAGTTTTTCTGCTAGGTGATTTTTATTTGGCAGCGTTCTAGTTAGGGACTGCTCTCTGCTGGAGCAGTAAAGGCTATGCTTACGAAGCGAAAGCCCCGCTTGATCCTACAGATAAAAATTGAATTAATCTGGATATTACAGCAAGTATTTTGTCAAGCTATTTGTGCAACCTGCTGCTTCAGGGCCATCAAGCTAGGTGAAGCATGATATATTGTATGGCATAAATATGCACTACTACATGGAGTGGTGTCATGCTCTCTAAATGGCCAGAAACTCAGACAAAATTGACTATTCAAGAGAACTCACCTATTACAGACGCTAGAAAGCTTGCATTCCTTTTTTTCATCTTAAGACTCGAAGAAATTAGAAGTGACGCGATGACTTCCTCCTTGACTTGAGATGGTGGTGGTGGACGGTCAAAGGCAACGACCTTGTCTATTTTTATGCGCCTCCCCTTACTGCCCCTCTTCCTCATTTCCCTGCCTCTATTTGCATGTGCTCAGTCTCCAAGAGTCACTACGCCTACAGGCTTATCCCCAGTCAAAGTCGCCACTATCCCACGCGCACCGGCTCCCGCCATTGCCGCTCCGCGTGCCATTGTAGTGGATTACCATTCTGGCCGTGTTCTCTATGAAAAAAATGCCGATGCTAAATGCGCAGTGGCCAGCACGCAAAAGCTCATGACCGCACTATGCGTATGGGATAAAGGCAATGTGCAGAAGCGCTTCACCATTGCTAAAAGTGACACCTGGGTAGAGCCTACCAAACTGGGTATTTTACCCGGTCAGGTATACAGTAGACGCGCTCTACTAGGCGCACTTCTCGTGAGAAGTGGTAACGATGTCGCACGCGCACTGGCGCGTGACAACGCAGGGAGTGAAACCAAGTTCTCCACCGTCATGAATGCCAAGGCACGTAGACTTGGAATGAAAAACTCCAATTTCCTTAATCCTCACGGACTCACTGCCAAAGGACAATATTCCACCGCTCGAGACATGGCAATTTGTGCACGCGCAGCTTATGCCAATACAACGCTGCGTAGAATCATGAACACCCGCGCCTACAACTTCAAATACTCCAATGGCCGCACTAAACACCTTACCAATACCAACAAGGTGCTCACACGCTTAAATTACTGTAACGGCATGAAAACAGGCACCACCCGCGCATCTGGCCGGTGCCTCATTTCCAGCGGTGAACTCAACGGCCGCACTGCTATTGTGGTGGTTCTTGGTGCTACAACGAGCACGATCTGGAATGATTCAGAAAAACTCCTCCGCTGGGCACTTGAACGTCCAGCATCTCAGTAATGGTCACACGCTATTATGCGCCAGCCTGAAGACGAACTCACCGCGCTTGAGGAAGCGTGTTTACGCCGTAAACTCCCAGAGGATAGCTCTGGGCTAGTGGATTTCTCCTCGAACGATTATCTCGGCCTCGCTTCTCACCCACGCCTCATCACAGCATTCCAAAAAGCAGCAGAGAAATACGGTGTCGGCTCCACAGCATCACGCCTCATCTCAGGCACAAAGGCTCCACACCGTGAATTGGAAAATCTCATCGCTGAAGCAAAAAGTACCGAAGCTGCACTTTGCTTTGCCACAGGTTACAGCACATCCATTGGCGTTCTCACGGCTCTTCTAAGTAAGGGAGATACCGTGATTCTTGATAAACTCTGCCATGCGAGCCTCATCGATGGAGCGCGGATGAGCCAAGCCACTATCCGTGTTTTCCCTCATAACCATTTAGAGAAACTCGAGTCCCTATTAAAATCTGCGGCCCGCAAAGCTACCGCTCATTCACGTATCCTAGTCGTTACAGAATCGATTTTCAGCATGGACGGCGACGTGGCAAAACTTAGTGAGATCTGCGCTCTAACTAAAAAATACAACAGCCTCATGATGGTGGATGAAGCTCACGCACTTGGTGTTAGAGGGCAGACTGGTATGGGCCTCACTGAGGAGCTTAATCTCGCCGATCAGATTGATTTTCATATGGGCACTTTGGGAAAAGCAGCAGGCGTCGCCGGCGGCTACCTGGCTGCGTCACAGAGCTGGATAGACCTACTTATGAATCAAGCGCGTTCATTTATCTACTCCACGGCACCTCCCCCCGCGCAGGCCGCTGCTGCACAGGCTGCCATCGATCTCATCCGGAGTGATGAAGGCCTTACTCTACGCAAAAAACTCTGGGAGAACCTTCACTTTTTCCAACAGGCTAGCGGCATACCTGATGCTCCGCAGTCTCCCATCGTGCCATGGATAGTAGGCGAGGCTGATGCGGCACTAACACTCTCAGCACGGCTCAGAGAACAGGGACTTCTCGTCACCGCCATTCGCTACCCATCGGTCCCCAGAAATACCGCTCGCCTCCGGATCACCATTAACGCCACCCATCATAAAGACGACATGGCGCGCCTAGCTAGCTGGTTGAAAAATTAAGCGGATCACGAGCTTTACCTCTGAACAATATCAATTCTTTGGCTCGCCAAGCGCCCTTTAAGTGATTAACCCCTAGCCACCATGACTACTGATGCCCTTCAAGAAGTTCGCGTCTTTGCCCCCGCCACCGTCGCTAACGTCGCCTGTGGCTTTGATGTGCTAGGCTTTGCCATTGAAGCGCCAGGTGATGAAGTAGTAGCACGCCACTCCGATAAACCAGGACTGCGTATCACCAAGATCACTGGTGATGATGGGAAACTCCCCAAAAATCCAGAACAGAACACCGCGGGTGTAGCCGCCTTAGATCTTCTCCGCCACTTGGGAATGAGTGATCGAGGAATTGAGTTAGAAATTCATAAAAAAATGCCCTTTGGCAGTGGCTTAGGCTCCTCCGCAGCATCCGCCGTCGCCGGTGTCTATGCGGTGAATAAGCTCATTGGCGAACCACTGGCCAAACAACAGCTACTCCCCTTTGCCATGCAAGGTGAAGTCAGTGCCGATGGGGCATGGCACGCGGATAATGTAGGACCTAGTTTACTAGGAGGTATTGTCTTTATTCGCTCCAATCAGGAGCTGGATATCGCCAAGATTCCTGTACCTGAAAACCTCTGGGCTGCCGTTGTGCATCCTGAGATGGAAATTCTCACCAAGGTGGCGCGCGAGATTCTCCCCAAAGACATTCCCATGGTCAATGCCACCCAACAAATTGGTAATCTCGGCGGCCTTATCTGCGGTCTTATTCAGGAAGACTACGCCATGATTGGTCGCTCCATCCATGATGTCATTGCAGAGCCACGCCGTCAGAAGCTCATTCCTGAGTTTTACAATGCCAAGAGAGCTGCCATGTCTCAGGGGGCTCTTGGATTTTCCATTTCAGGCGCTGGCCCTAGTGTATTTGCTCTCTGTGAAGGAAGCGAAATTGCCCAGCGTGTAGGTTCCTCCATTTCAGAAACATTCAGCGCAATCGATTTAGAAAATCAAGTATACGTTTCCAAGATTAATCAAGAGGGTGTCCATGTAGTTTCTTAAAGCTTAAAGATATATTGAGCTTTCGAGGAATAGACAACCACGCCTAAAGAAAACGCGTTTTTAAACAACATCCCTAAGATACACACAAGTTATTCACATTACTGGTGTCAAAGATGCTGTATCGCTCTGTTTATGGGAAGCAAAAGGACGTTTACTTGCTTCTCAGTAAACTTTTACCCTCCTTGTATGGATTATATTCATGAGAGTATCTCTTTTCATTTATATCTATTTCTCTCAGTAAGCATATGGGGTAGAGAAGATTGCCAATAAATCATTTCAGATCAATGAACTATCAAACACTTGCATTATTCAACTAACAAAAAGATCCACTACAAACCTTGGAAACTGAGTCACTTAAGTGACGTTTTATACACATTCATGGACCAACAGCTTTGCTCTGGAGGGTATTTCACAAGTTATTCACATGGAAATCGTTTGAACAGTAATTTCGCCTTCTCACTTCTAGGATAGCTAGATTGTCAAGAAATATTAACTATTTATCTGGCCAGCTTATCATTTTTATTCTAATCTCTCTGCAATCCTCTAACCAGCCTAAGCATGAATACTATAGCAGACCGTAAACAGCACTTAAACGTCCGTGATACTCAGATGGAAATGAACGCGCAAGGAGCTGTCGGCTCTAGCCCTCTGACTGAAGACTTCACAGGGAAACTCAAAGAGGCTCAAACTCAACTTGAACAACTCCAGCAGCAGCAAGCTGAGGTAGAACGCCAGCGTCAACAGCTCCAGGAGCTCAACGAGAGCAAGGAAGAATTTATCCACGGTCAGGTGGAGCTCTCCGAAAAGCTAACTACCGCCGTGACAGCCATGGACCGTGAAATCTTTTCCGCCCGCCAGGAGATCGAAGAGCTCGAGCAGGCGCGTATTTGTTTTGCTGATCATTTAGAAAAAATTAATCAACTCAATCCTGATGGCTGGAACAATGAAAGCCTCCAGCAGGATCTAACTCGCGCCATTTCCGTGCTGGATCTTGCTGAAGATGAGTTCGAGCAAGCTTGTGATCACTTTGCAGGAGGACGTAGTGCATCGATCTTCGGCGGCACCAGCGTTAAGCCTAAGCGTGCAGCAGCCACCAGCGCTGTAGACAGTGAGTTTTTAACCATGTTCCGCAATGGCCTTGCATTTAATCTGCCAGTGGTTCTGCTCGGAGCTGTCGCCCTGTTAATTTATTTGCTGAAATAAACAACCGTCAGTCTGCAATTAACGATGCCGTCTAACCAGAAAACCCCTGAAATAGATCCAGATATAGGATCGCTTGGCGAGCGTGAGCGTGAGCTGCGAAAGCAGATTGAGCACTTGCAAGACTTTGTTGAACACGGCCCAGAACGAGAACGCCAGGCCGAGGAAGAACGCCTGCGCACACTGCCCCCTCCCTCAGAGATTCAAGACCGTTTACGGGAGAAAAAATTCATGGACCAACTAAGCCGGGGCGAATTAAAAAATGAAATGCGAAATCAGACCCAAAGTGGTGTCTTACTGTTTTTGCTCATCTTCGCCACCCTTGCCATCGGTTGGTGGATTTACCAGACTCTCAAGTAGTCTTTTCTGAATCTCGGAAAAAGCTGACAGGCAGAGCTCGATCAGTACTTGAATCTTAGCTCAGATACCTTCAGCTTCCCCTGCATGAGCAAAGAGCATATTGATGTCCGCTATGTAGCGGCACTGGCAAGATTGGATATCAGCGACGAGGAGTGCGAGACATTCCAAGGTCAGCTGGAGACGATCATTGGCTACATTGAAAAACTCAAAGACGTCGATGTGGAGGGTATTGAGGCCATCACCCACCCTTCCGTGGTATTTGACAGACTCCGCGAAGACGCTGCGCGCACAGGGCTTGGACAAGCTGAACTCTTACAGAACGCACCAGACAGCGCTAAAGGACAGATCCGTGTTCCCAAAGTAGTCGATGCATCATAACGACCACAAACTAACAAAAAAAATCGACTTTCAAAGTAACCATGTCTCTCGCATCTCAAAGTATTTCTCAGCTCCGCAGCCAGCTCATCAGTGGTGACATTGCACCTAGTGATATCCTTGACTCCCTAGCAAAAGCAATCGATTCTAACAATAATGACATCGGAGCCTACCTCTCCCATGATCTTGAGACTGCAAAATCAGAAGCTAACTCCGCAGATCTCACTAAACCCCTAGGCGGTATTCCCATCGCCATTAAAGATAATATCAACGTCCTAGGACAGCCCTGCTCCTGCGCTTCTAAGTTTCTCGATGGAGCCTACACTGCGCCTTATGACGCCACCGTTATTACTCGTTTGCGAGCAGCGGGGGCTATTCCTTTTGGCCGCACGAACATGGATGAATTTGCCATGGGCTCGACTACAGAAAACTCTGCCTTGGGAAAAACAACCAATCCACACGATACCACCCGCACTCCTGGCGGCTCATCAGGAGGGTCTGCCGCCGCAGTCGCCGCGCGTAGTGCCATCGCCGCACTTGGATCAGACACCGGGGGCTCTATCCGTCAGCCAGCCAGCCACTGCGGTGTGGTAGGCCTTAAGCCTTCCTACGGCAGAGTCTCACGCTACGGCCTGGTAGCCTTTGCCTCCTCGTTGGATCAGATTGGTCCACTCACTCAAAACGTAGAGGATGCAGCACTCATGCTGAATGCCATCTCAGGCTATGACCCCTCAGATGCCACCTCACTCCAACAAGACGTTCCAGATTTCACCGAACGTCTAGACTGCGGTGTCTCCGGAATGAAACTGGGACTACCCACAGAATTCTTCGGAGAAGGGATTGACCCCGCTGTCCGCAAGTCCATTGATGCCGCCATTGCAAAGCTAGAAGCTGCTGGTGCGGAGCTAGTGGAAATATCTCTGCCACACACAGAGTATGCAGTAGCCACCTACTACATCATCGCCCCTGCTGAAGCATCATCGAATTTATCGCGCTTTGATGGTGTCCGTTACGGCAATCGAGTTGATCAACCTGAAGATGTATTGGACCTTTACCACCGCAGTCGTGCCGCAGGATTTGGCCCAGAAGTAAAACGCCGCATCATCCTAGGAACCTATGCACTCTCTTCAGGTTACTACGATGCTTACTATAACCGTGCACAAAAAGTCCGCACTCTGATCCGCCAGGATTTCCTCAATGCCTACCAACAAGTAGACGCCATCCTTTCCCCTGTTACCCCCACCGCAGCAACTCTGTTAGGATCCGATAAAGACAATCCCCTTCAGCAATATCTCGCCGATATTTATACCATTTCCGCCAATCTAGCAGGTATCTGTGGGATTAGTATCCCTTGTCAGCCTATCACCTCAGATACAGGCACCAGCCTACCTGTAGGCCTCCAAGTCTTAGGCCCACACATGGGAGAACAAACGCTACTACAAATCGCAAACGTAGCTGAGCAAGCATAACCAGCGAAGTAACTTATCCAGCTGCGTGGATAGCAAATACCACTTTGCCATCCTCTACCGCAGCCTTAATAACATCACCATCTTTGAACTTTCCTTCTAGGACTTCAAGACTGAGCGGATCAAGCAAGTGTTTCTGAATCGCACGCTTCAGAGGGCGCGCGCCATAAATAGGATCATAGCCTTGATTCGCAATGTACTCCTTCGCATCTTCACTGAGTGTGAGGCCGATACCCTGCTTCGCCAAACGTTTCCTCACCCTCTCAAGCTGAAGGGTGACAATCTCGGAAAGCTCCGCACGCTGAAGGCGATCAAAAATAACGGTCTCATCAATACGATTTAAAAATTCAGGACGGAAATGCCCACGTAGTGCCTCGGTAACTTTCGCTTCACGCTGCTCCGCATTCTCTTCATCCATGATAAATTGACTGCCTATATTCGAAGTCATGATCATTACGGTATTGGTAAAGTCCACCGTACGTCCCTGACCATCTGTAATCCGCCCATCATCTAACACTTGAAGTAAAACATTAAAAATATCTGGGTGCGCCTTTTCAATCTCATCGAAGAGAACCACCGAATAAGGATGCCTTCTAACATGCTCACTAAGTTGACCACCTTCCTCATAGCCCACATAGCCAGGAGGCGCTCCAATGAGCCTCGCTACGCTGTGCTTCTCCATATACTCAGACATATCAATGCGGATTACTGAGTTTTCAGTATCAAAAAGAAATTCAGCAAGTGCCTTGGAAAGCTCCGTCTTTCCTACTCCTGTAGGCCCAAGAAAAAGAAATGAGCCAATGGGCCGATTCTCATCCTGAAGTCCTGCACGGGCACGACGCACGGCATTAGCCACTGCCTCAACAGCATCTTTTTGACCTATAACTCGATCGCCAATCCGTTGCTCCATGTGCACCAGCTTCGCTCGTTCACCTTCTTGAAGACGGCTGATCGGTATCCCCGTCCATGTAGAAATCACAGAGGCGATATCATCCTCCGTCACCTCTTCTTTTAGAATTCGATCACTCCCCTGCAATGCGGTTAGCTTCGTCTTTGCCTCTTCCAGCTCTTTCTCAGCATTAGGAATAGCACCATATGTTAACTCGGAAGCTCGCTGAAGATCACCAATCCGTTGAGCTTGCTCAGCCTCCGTTTTAAGCTCTTCAATTTGCTCTGACACCTCTCTAACTACATCAATAACATCCTTTTCATTACGCCAGCGTGTCAGCATCACGGCTGACTCTTCTTTGAAGTTAGCCATTTCCTCACGCACCTTCTCAAGACGCACAGCGGAAGCATCATCCGTCTCTTTTTCCAGAGCCTGACGCTCCATTTCCAACTGCATAATCTGACGTTCAATCTGGTCAATTTCAGTAGGCATTGAGTCGAGCTCGATCTTCAGCCGTGATGCCGCCTCGTCCATTAAGTCCACTGCCTTATCAGGTAAAAATCGATCTGTGATATAGCGATCTGATAGATTCGCAGCTGCAATAAGCGCACTATCCATGATCCTCACACCATGGTGTATCTCATACCGTTCCTTTAAACCACGCAAAATAGCCACGGCACTTTCCACACTAGGTTCCTCACAGCGCACGGGCTGAAACCGGCGTTCAAGTGCAGCGTCCTTTTCGATGTATTTTCGATACTCATCCAAGGTGGTCGCACCAATGGTATGCAGTTCCCCACGAGCGAGCTGAGGTTTTAATAAATTAGATGCATCCACAGCCCCCTCAGAAGCCCCCGCGCCCACAATGGTATGCAGCTCATCAATAAACAGAATAATCTCCCCTTCGGATTCCGTAACTTCCTTAAGAAAGGCCTTCAGCCTATCTTCAAATTCTCCCCGATACTTGGCTCCCGCAATCATACCACCAAGATCCATAGCAATAAGGCGTTTATTCTTCATGGAGTCTGGCACATCACCACTAATAATACGGCGCGCAAGCCCCTCCACGATGGCGGTCTTACCTGTGCCAGGCTCACCGATGAGAACGGGGTTATTTTTAGTTCGGCGTGAGAGCACTTGCATAATACGGCGAATCTCTTCATCCCGGCCAATCACAGGATCAATTTTCCCTTCACGCGCCTTGGCAGTGAGATCAGTGCCATATTTCTCCAGTGCCTGATATTTTCCCTCTGGATCAGCATCTGTGACTTTTTGACTTCCTCTCACTTGCTGCAGTGCAGCCATGGCCTTCGTTTGATCAAAACCAACATCTTTAAGCAGTTTACCCGCTGGCGAATCAGACTTTAATGCACCTAGTAAAAAATGCTCTACACTCAAGTAATCATCGCCTAACTCAGTGCGAATCTCATCCGCAGCATCTAAATTAGCACGTAAGCCGTAACTCATCTGTGGCTGAGATGCCGCCCCCTGCATATGAGGCTCACGCTCAAGAGCCGTAAGCGCTGAAGCCTTAAGTTTACTGATATCGACAGCAGCCAATTCCAGAATAGGCACAATAATCCCTCCATCTTGCCGGAGAAGAGCCAGCAACACATGAATACTCTTCAGCTCCGCATGGGCTGACTTTGAGGCAAGCTGCTGAGCAGCCTGCAAGGCTTCTTGGAATTTGGTCGTAAGTTTATCGAGTCCCATCGTATTTCATTAAGTTGAGTTGTTTATCTATAATACATAACGCCATCATAGCAACTATTTGTTCACTTATTTTTGTGTTATTTAGTTGTTATGATGCAGCAACATTAAATATGATCAAACTTCACCCTTGCAAGAATAGAAGGCGCCTCTTATATCCACCTGACATGTCTAAGGTCTTACCGCCCAAGCCTCGCAGCTTAAATCAGAAAACTCAAATCACGGTGGTGGCCTCACGCTACAACTCCGAGTTCACAGACGCCTTAGTAGAAAACACTCAGGAAGAACTGGCTGAACTTATCCCCAATGGGAATATTCAAGTCGTCCATGTTCCGGGAGCCTTTGAGATCCCAGCAACCGTAGAAGCTTTAATCCGCCAACATCAGCCTGCATGTGTGATATGCCTCGGCCTGATCATCCGTGGACAGACAGCACATGGCGACATGATCGCAGAAAGTGTTACCAAGACACTACAAACTGTAGCTGTAGCCCACGCCCTTCCAGTGATCAATGAAGTCTTATTAGTAGACGATGAAAAACAGGCCTACGCTCGCTGCATCGGCAGCAAAATCAACCGTGGCCGTGAAGCCGCCCGCGCCGCTGCTGATATCTTGAACACGTTTCAACAAATCAAACGGAACACCACACGCTTTTTACCAAAAAATGTATAAGCGTCGACAAATCCGCGAGGCAACCGTCCAGTTCCTCTCCTTTGCGGATCTTGAAGAGGGTCCTGACGCATCTGACGTTCAAGACGAATTCTGGCAAATCATCCAGGAAGGTAGTCTACGTAAACTTACCAAGGCGAGAGCCAAAGCCATACTGCACATTGCGCAGGGACGAGAAAGCCGTATCGCAAGACTAGCCAAACGCACCCCGCTAGCACTTGCCGAGCTCAAGGCAGTGGATGGCACCACCACACTTTCCTCCGCCCTAAAAAAAATCAATATTCAGGAAACTAATCTCAGCACAGCACTCAACCTGCTAAAAACGGCAAATCGAGCTCAATCTGATGATCACGCATTAGACATACAGCTTGAGGAAGTTTTCGCTGCGAACCGCAGCATCACCGCAGGACGCTTGGAATGGCAGCATGCACTGGAGGATTTCCCTGCTTGGAAAAATAAGCTGGAAGATCTAACCGCCAACATCAACCATCTCAGCCGTATCTCCGAGCGGCTTCATGCCATTCACTCAGACAAAGGACTACCTGGCCTAGAGCACCTGTCTACTAGCCAAAAAGAAATCACCTCATTCCGCCGCGAGACGGAAACCTTAATTAAGGGAGTGCTATCCAACAAAGCATCAATTGATGCCAAACTCATAAGCATCGTTGAAAACTATGCCCCTGAACGGGTGGCTCCAGTGGATCGTGCCATTCTCCGCATTGGCACCTACGAGATACTCTACTGCCCAGATATACCAATAGCGGTGAGCATCAACGAAGCCATTGAAATCGCCAAGAAATTCAGCGATACAGAATCCTCTCGCTTCATTAATGGCGTGCTCGATGCACTTGAAAAATAGACACTCATGAATCAAGCTTGCAGGTAGTTAAATGAAATGATTTCATCTATTCCGAACCAATAAGCCCGTTATGAGTAAAAAAACAGAGATCTTAGGAAAAAAAAACATTCCCACTAAGGGAGCCTTAGTCATTCCTGGTCGTCTGAATTTCCAACAAATGCTACAGCTGGAAAAAATATTCAGCGGCAGAAATATCACTTGGCTGTGTGAAGAAAATGTAAAACTGGATGATACTGTGCGCCATTTCTTGGAGCGCGATGGCATTACCGCCGTCGCTTTCTCAGCTACTGATACCGCACCAGCCACCATTGGAGAACAGCTCAAAGAAAAACTTGAGCATGGTGGATTATTAATTTTTATTTGCGGTCAAGCCTGCGCAAATCGCGGTGATTGCTGTCACATCTCAGCACCTAACATCAAACAACTCTGCTCCCTAGGCTTACCCATCCTCCCTATTTCTGTTAGCAAGCCATCAGACATTGCGTCGGCAGCAGAAAATACCTCCAAACTCCCCGATACCATTTTCTCCATCGGCACGCTTATCCCGGCCAGTGATGTATCTCCCGCAGCCTGGCGGCAAGCACTCCTCCTCGCAGAAGAGACCGCCTTCTCAAGTCGTGATTTCCTTAAAGGATCACTACCACTCACTATCCTAACTGGACTTAAGAAATATGGTTCATCCACCAAATTATACGATGGCACAGATGACTCCCAGCTTGGCTTTGACAAAGTGCTCGCAGCTGCCATTGCATTTGCTGGAGAGTTAAAGCAACTCACCGACAAAAAACGCGTAGGTATCATCCTCCCACCAGGCAAAGGTGGCATGATCGCAAACCTCGCCGTCCTCTTTGCTGGCAAGGTCCCTGTAAACATTAACTTTACCGCCAGTCACGCTGCGGTGAAGTCCTCCATCCGTCAGGCCGACATCGATAAGTTCATCACCGCGGATCCTTTTGTTCGCAAAGTCTCATCCTTCCCCTGGCCACCTAACAGAGATCTTATTTTTATTGAGCGTAAGCTTCCTAAGCTTAAGAAAAAAATCATCCAGTGGGTCATCCTTACCAAGATATTACCCGTTTCCATCATTGCCAAAATACTCGGCCTTGGAGATTCTTGTGGTGATGATGAAGCCGTTCTCCTCTTTACATCCGGCTCATCTGGCGAGCCCAAGGGCGTACCTCTCTCTCACCGTAACGTCCTAGCAAACGTCTGCCAGTTTGGCAGCCGGATCAGCCTTGGCCATGAGACAAAAATCCTAGGGTGCCTACCACTCTTTCACTCCTTCGGCAGCACCGTAACACTATGGTATCCCTGTATTGAAGGCGTTAATCTAGTCACTTACCCAAGCCCACTAGAGACCAAACGCCTCGCAGAGCTGATCGAGATGCACGAGGTCAATATGCTCCTCTCTACGCCAACTTTCCTGCGGGGCTACATGCGCCGTGTAAAACCAGAGCAGCTAAAATCACTCGACTACGTTGTCACCGGAGCTGAGAAACTTCCTCAATCTCTCGCAACTTCTTTCCAAGAAAAATTCGGTATTTTACCCATGGAAGGCTACGGACTCACAGAAACATCACCAGCTACCAACGTCAACCTCCCCACCCCTCCAGCGGATGGAGATATCCCTATCATTGGCGGTAATCGCTTTGGATCTGTGGGGAAATTCCTCCCAGGTATGGCCGTAAAAATGACCAATCCAGCCACGGGAGAACCCTCGCCAGTGGATGTGCAAGGTACCATCTGGCTCCGTGGCGCCAATATTTTCCCAGGTTATTTAGGCGATCCGAAAAAAACCGCTGAAGTGATTCAGGATGGTTGGTTTAATACTGGGGACATTGGCAGACTAGATGAAGATGGCTTTCTCTACATCGAGGGACGCCTTTCACGCTTCTCAAAAATTGCCGGCGAAATGGTTCCTCACGAAACAGTGGAAGCCTCCGTCACCAAGGTCTTAGGACTTGATCAAGAGACCGAAAGGAAAATTGCCGTTGTCGGAATCCCTGACGAGCAAAAAGGCGAAGCAATCGCCCTACTAACAACCATTTGCGGAGAAACACTTGAGCAAGAATGTATCGACTTACGTTATAAACTCATGGATGAAGGCCTCCCCAGCCTCTGGTGCCCTAAGGTTTTCATCCCTGTGGCTGAAATACCTATCCTCGCCTCCGGTAAACTAGATATTAAAGCATGCCAGCAGCTTGCTGAACCTAAGTAGCACCTAAGTTGTGCTAAACTACCGTAGATCTTTGCATACCATGAAGTCTCTCGTCATTTTTTGCCTTACGCTTACTTGTCTCTCTGCACAAGTACCCCGCCACTGCACACAAGCTATTGTGGGCGTTACCAGTGGCTGGAACTCTTCCCATGTAACCCTCCAAATCTATCAGAAACATGGCAACACCTGGAAACCCATAAGTAACCACTGGCAAGGAAGACTGGGGAAAAATGGTCTCGCCTGGGGAGCCGGTATTCACCCACCCATTCAATCATCAGCCCCAATCAAACGAGAAGGAGACAAACGCGCACCCGCTGGCATTTTCAAAATTGGTGGTGCCTATGGCTATGCTGCCAAAATTAAAAAAACACCCCAGCTCAAGTACCATCAAATCACCGCAAACGATCTCTGGGTAGAAGATGTTAAATCCCCTCATTACAACCAACATCTTGTTTTACCCTACGCACCCAGAACCTCATGGGAGAAAAAAGCTCAGATGCGTCAAGGCGACTACGCCCATGCTCTCAAACTCTACATCGCGCACAATGACGCAATCATGGGGGGCAAATCTATTCCTGGCCGTGGCTCAGCAATCTTTTTTCACATCTGGCGTGGCGGCGGAAGCAAGTCTACCGCTGGCTGCACCACGATGGAGAAAGGTAAATTAAGCGAGATGATTTCCCTCATTGATCCTAACAAAAACCCTGTTTATATCCTTCTTCCCCAGAGCGAGTATAGCAGACTTCGCAGTGCCTGGAGGCTACCTTAAGGAATCTCATCATAGCTATGCTTTCATTCTCAACCTGCTGGAACAATGCCCGCCATCCTGAGGGAGAAGATATCATTGATGAAATTCTTGAGTTAGGCTTTGATACCATGGAGCTCAGCCATGGTATGACGATTAGTAAACTTCCGGGGATTCAAAAAGCCTACCGTGCTGGAAAATTTCGCTGCTCGGGAGTGCATAACTATTTCCCCTCCCCAGTGGAGGTAATGATCGATGCTCCAGATGCTTACGAATTCAGCTCCCACCGCTCCTACGATCGAGAGCGGGCCATGGAGATGACTCTAAAGACTCTTGAGCTAGCGGCTGAATTCCAAGCGCACTATGTGGTCATGCATATGGGCTCAGTGCCCATGCCCTCTAAAAAATGGACAAAACGACTTACCGCAATGGTTAAGCAAGGCCAACAGCTTACACCTGAGTATGCGCAAGCTAAGCTTAAATTTGTTAGAAAAAGAGAAAAGATCGCTCCACTCTATTTCCAACGTGCTATTGAAGCTCTTGAGCAGCTCGCCCAAAAAGCTGCTGAGTTACAAATCCCCTTAGCCGTAGAGTCCCGTAGCCGCTTCGAGGATGTGCCAAGTGAAAGTGAGATGATTCTCCTACAAGAACATTTCAAAGATAACCCGTGGGTGGGCTATTGGCATGACTTTGGCCATGTCCAACTCAAACACAATCTTGGATTATTAGATCACGATCAATGGCTAGCAAAAATGGCTCCTTATCTGATAGGGTGTCACGTACACGATGTGCATTGGCCTGAACGTGATCACCGAGTGCCTCTTACAGGTGAGCTAGATTTCAAAAAACTCCTCCGTCACATTGACCCCAAAAAACCTTTTGTATGGGAACTATCCCCCACCCGTAAAACTGACCAAATCAAAGATGCTCTTACTGTCTGGAAAGCAGCATTCCCAGAAACCCTACAAGGCTAACGATGCAGAGTTCTTTGCTGAAAATTTTCCTCCTGAGCCTACTTAGCTTGGGAGTTAGTAGCGGACATACCGTCGAGCAGCTATTCCTTAGCTTGGAAAAGGCCGGCCGTCATCTGGAGCTAGAGGTTACTTTTGACGCCGCTTATTCACTTGAAGAACTCCGCAATGACCCCACCTCACCTCAGCCACCACGAGAATGGCTGCTCGGGTGCACGGAAGAAGAACACCGGCAAATACGTAATGGGGCTGAAGCTTATCTGAGAGAGTCTATTCGCCTTCAACTCGGAGAACACAATCTCACCTACCAAGTATCGTTCCCCGATTACGCGCATAGCCCCCCAGATTTCCCAACACTCCTCAATGGCGGTGCTTATTTAAGAGCCTATATCACCAGCGAGCTCCCTGCTGCTCAGTTAGGTGAAGTAACCATAAGCATCAGATCTGGAGAGCGTCCAGATTTCATCATCGCCATCAAAGAGGATGAACAAACTAATTACCTCGTGGTAGAGCCAGAGCAGTCGGCCACACTCTATAACATTACTTCATCCGGAGAGGTTAAAAACCTCACACCTAGCATCATGGCAGTGCTTTGGTTAGGCTACAGACATGTTATCCCCAAGGGGCTAGACCATATCCTCTTTATTCTAGGGTTATTTCTGATGGCCCGAAAATGGCAGCCCCTTGTTAGCCAATCACTCATCTTCACTCTAGCACATAGCATCAGTCTAGGGCTTGCTGCATCTGGCGTATTTCATGTGCAGCAATGGCCTGGCGCTTGGCTCATTGAGCCACTCATTGCATTCAGTATTGCCGTCATTGCGGTGGAAAATATTTTCTACCAGAAAGCAGGTTCTCGCCGATTAATCGTCGTCTTTATACTCGGCCTTATCCATGGACTTGGCTTTGCTGGAAGCCTTGGTGCTTTGCTACAGAAAGATGGCAGCTGGCTCATCACACTAGCGGCCGCAAACATAGGTGTAGAGCTTGCCCAGATTTCATTACTAGCAGTAGCATGGTGTCTCACCATCAAGTGGTGGAACTCTAAGAGCTACAATCGTTTCCGAATAGGCGCATCGATCATCATTGCAACAATCGGTCTCTGGTGGACTATTGAGCGAATCATTACTTAAAAGTAATTCTCACTCCACGAGACCGCCAAGCTTTCGTGATTTGAGTTTCCATCTCATCCCAAGAACGTCCATTAAGAAGAACTTCAAGAGCTTTTTCTCCTTTTTTGCCATTTTTCAAAGCCTTAAGAAAAGCAAGTATGTTAGAACGATCATCTTCCATATGAAAATAGTAATACGTGATCAAAAGACCGAAGCCATAGTTAAAATTGGCCTTTGCTACAAACTTTTTATAAGGCTGCATCATGTAAGCTTTAAGGTCTGGTGCCTGTATTTCATCACCTAATGCCCGCCCACCACGGCCTTTTTTACCATGTTCAGTAGCATAAGCTTTAATGGCTGAAAGGTTAGACCGCACCATAAATTTACCTGATCGATAGGGAGTGACGGCTACATACTCGGCTAAACCTTCCGAGAACCATCCCATAGCACCCACACTATAGTATTCATAGTCTGTCAGCTGATGCGTTAACTCGTGAGGAAGAACTTTGTTTGATCCTTTATGATCATACATGTAGCCACTACCGACTTTTTTTACCCCTAGACTTTTCAGTGGCACCATTACGACATCTTTACCATTTTTACCCCTAGGCATAAAGACACCTGCTGATGATGGTGGGCCCCCGTTTTTCACGTAGTCTGACTTATGTTCGAATAATAAAATGCGATTGCGAAATTGGGCACCTGGCACATGTGCCCTCATCGTGGCAATGGGTAATAGCCGACAGTATTCACGAGTAGCCTCAAAAAGTGTGGCGAATTTTTTCACCACACTCTTGGAAAGCTTCACATCACAGACGAATTCATAATTCGGGCTTTGATAGACATAACGTTTTGTTTCCTCATCTTCTTCAGCAATAATGATTTCAATATCTAGATCGATACTAACCAAAGCTGGCCAAGGATCATCAAAGTTATACGCAGCTTCTTGTTTACCATCTTTGCGCGGAGCTTTTTTCTCATCAGCTTTTTGTTTCTTGACCCATTCTTTAATGTATTTGCGATCTTTTGGCTTTAACCTCGCTAGAGGAACATCATACGTCTTTCCATTTGATGTTAACGACAGACTAACAGTATCTCCCTCAACTTGAGTAATCGTAGCGTCAATCTTACGACCATCGATATCCGTAAAAACTCGAGCCATCAGCTCGAGAGGCACCATCACCAAAAGGCAAAGAAACAAGGGTAACATTAACTTAACATTCATAACTTCTAACGAAATTAAAGTAAGGCTAAAAACCCGTACGTCTAGAGAAATTATAGTATTTGCGAATTTAAAATCGGCTATCTCAATAGCCAAAACTAATCTTCACAGCATCACGCTTGAGCCGTAGCTCACGCCACTCATTAACTAAGCGTGAGGCCTCAATCACTCCGCAACCTGATGGAATATACACATCCTTCTTGTCCCAATGGATACCACGAATGGTTACTACGGAAGTAAACTCTCCTCCTTTTAACAAACCAAATGGGGCGCCGAAACATGGCGGGCAGTCTAAACGCTCACGCCACTCCACCAAGAGTCTCAAGGTTTCCTGTGTTCTAGGAAGTGGCCCCAGAGCGGGAGTTGGGTGAAGTCTACGAATCAAATCATCCACTTGACGGTTAGCAAACAGCTCCACCTCAATGGGTGTGTGGAAATGCACTAGCTGTCCAAGATCCATGATACTACGTTGAGCACGTGCGACTTGACCAATATCAGAGAGTTTTGCCACGAGCGTTTGTGCCACAAACTCATGCTCGCGAATTTCCTTTCCATCTACAGCAAAAACATCACGCTCATCCACCTTCGCCGTGCCAGCTAGTGCCATCGTCGTGAGACTTTTACCCTTAAGACTAAACAAAAGCTCAGGAGTAGCTCCACAAAAGCCTACTCCACCTACGCTCCAGCCATAGGAGTAAAAAGGATCACTGAGATCAGGAAGCCCACCTAAAAGGTGATCCCCCTCACCCTCTAGAATACGTCCTTTTTCCGTAGCTACCGGAACTGACTTCTCCATTACCCCACGGGTAATCATTTCATTAATCTCACTGAATACTTGCGCAAAACCATCCGGCTCTAACTCCCTCCACTCAATACTCGGTGATTTGTTCTCAAATCCCACTTCACCCAGCGACCTTACCTCTTCGACTTTAGTTGGGATTTTCCACGGCCGTGGATCAGAAAGGGTAAAATCGTTCCGGTAAAAGGCCGTGGTATCCTCAGGAGCTGAGGAAGACTCCTCAAAGGGCCCGTGACCAACCGTATAATGATCATGACCAGACTTCAAAAAAGCTATCTCCATTTCCTGCACCCCAGCAGTCAATAGAGGGAATAGCAACCACACAAGACTGAAGAATAGAGAAGAATTTGTATTTTGGTATTTGGTATTTTCAATTTGGAACTTACAAGGAAGTTATGGGTCGCATTCCTGAAGAAACCATTGAGCAGGTCCTCGCCGCCACGGATATCGTGGACTTGGTGGGCAGCTACTTGCCGCTGAAGCGGATGGGATCAAATTTCAAAGCTAATTGCCCATTTCATAATGAAAAAACTCCTTCATTTGTGGTGAACCCTTCACGGCAGAGCTACCATTGCTTTGGCTGTGGTGAGGGCGGCAGCGCTATCGGCTTTGTCATGGCCTATGAAAACCTTCCTTTTACAGATGCCGTCAAAAAACTCGCCTCACGAACCGGGATTTTAATTCAAGAGGATGTCTATGATCCAGAAGCAGATAAACGCCGACGAAAGAGATCTAGACTGCTAGAACTCCATAATGGAGCTGCCCGCTTCATGCACGAGCAGCTCATGAAAGCACCTGAGGCACAACACGCCCGTGATTATCTAAAATCACGTGGATATGGTAAAAATATGGCTGAGCGATGGCTTGTAGGCTGGATGCCTGATCGGCCAAATGTGTTTCTCGATTGGGCAAGAGCCCATAAATTTAGTGGCCGTGAGCTCTGTGACAGTGGCATAGCCCTGCCCAAAGACGCTGGAGGTATCTATGTGCGCTTCCGGAATCGGCTCATGTTTCCCATCCACAACGATTACGGCGACATCATTGCCTTCAGCGGTAGACAGCTCGTTGACGATCCTAACACGGGGAAATACATCAACTCCCCTGAAACCCCCCTATTTAAAAAATCCAAGGTTTTCTTTGCTCTCGATAAAGCGCGACGGAGTATGACGAAGGACAAATTCGCCCTCCTCTGCGAGGGTCAGATTGATGTCATTGCCTGTCATGAAGCAGGTATTACCAGTGCCATTGCTACACTAGGCACCGCATGTACCCCAGAGCATGCCCGCCTTCTTAAGCGCTACACCAGTGATGTGGTACTCTGCTTTGATGCAGATGGAGCGGGCTTCAAGGCAGCAGACAAGGCCTTTGCCATCATGTCAGGAGAAGGTATGAATCTGCGTATGGTAGCCATGCCGCCAGGTGAGGACCCTGATTCACTGATGAAAAAAGAAGGTACGGAAGGCTTTCGTAAACTTGTTGATGAGTCACGTGATTATTTTGAAGTTAAACTCAATCATGAAATGCAGACTCGTGACCTCACCTCGGTCAGAGAGCGCGCCGCTCTAGCTAATGACCTCGCAACACTCGTTGCCCACGTAGGTGATAAAATGACCAAGGATGCACTTATTAACCAAATAGCTACCCAGCTTGGGATCGGAACTGAGGAACTTCGAGGCGGTGTTGTCAAAGCGGAAAAACAGAAAAGACGCACGCAGTTCTACGATACTCGACAGAGTGCCAGAGATAAACAACAAGAAGAAACATCACCACGCACCATTCCCACCGAGGTCAATGGCTCAGTTTCCTATCTATGCCATCTTGCACTCACCTCGCAAGAGGCTCAAGACTGGCTAGGAGAGCAGCTAGAATCACTGATTGACCCTCTGAACTCACTTTCAGGAGGTTCGATACTCCGCCATATCCTCAGCCGCTGCCCCGATCCTGCAAAACCTGCCTCGATCCAAATTTTTATCGATTCTCTAAGTTCAGAAGACCAGCTAGCGCTACGCTCTAGCTTAACGCAAGAACCACCTGTGAATCCAGTCCGCGCAGCAGAGGAAACCACAGCGATGCTAGTTAGCACCCACTTTCAAAATAAGGAAGCCTCCATTCGGGCGCGTCTGCGTGACCCCGATCTAGGATCAGAAGAAATGATCGCCCTCATGAACCAAGCCAAAGATCTACAAGATATTCTTAAAAATCTTCAACAACGGTTTATTCGATAAGGCAGATCATAGTTCTATCCTATGTCTAAATTTGGGCAAAAAAAACAGAGCCCAATAAAGGACTCCGTTTGGAAAAATTCTAGCTTAATCAACTAGTTGATTAATTACTCACTGGCTTACTCAAAACAACAGCGTCACCTGGCTGAACAACCATTCCTGGAGTCATAGCTTTATAGTCAATGTCAGCAATGATACGGTTGCCTTCAATAGCATTGATCTTAAGATTACCGATATAGCCAGTACCACGTTTAACGATAAGCTTAGAAACATTATTAACAGGCATATTGCTTGGAACACTAATGGTGACAAAGCCCCAATCATGATTCACTGCAGTGATACGCCCTTCGGCGGAATTCCCTTTGAGACGGCTTGCACGTTTAGCGATGCGTTGTTGCATATCTTCAATCTGCTCTTCACCAGCATCAGCGCGCTTTTCAGCTACCTTCACATTGACTTCAAGTTCTTCAAGTTGCTTATTTGCCAGTTTAAGATCGTCTTCTAGCTTCTGTACTAATCCTGGAATTTGATCGAGCTCCACATTCCCTCCAAGCTCAGCAGCAAGGCTCTGTTTAACTTGGACGATCAAGTCCTGAGTCTTATCCATTTTTTCCTTTTGCCCAGCAATTTTATTAGCCCATGAAGCTGCTGATTTTTTAGCAAGTTGAAGCTGACTTTGGGTGTTGTCACGGTTGGCTTCAAGCTCTGCGAGGATTTTTTTAGCAGTGTTAAGTTCACCCTCCATGGCATCCGCTTCAGCGTCAGTTTTTTTGGTAGTTGCTTTGCGAGCTTCGTTTTCAGTATCAAGCTGCTTACGAGCAGCCTGCATTTTCTCAAACTTGCCCATGCTACTGTAAGAGAACCAACCACCTGCGGCGATGGCGACGATGGCGACGATGTAAATAATAGCTTTCATAATACGTAAAGTAGGTGTGATGTGTAAATCGTTAGGAAATTAAATGATCAAAGGATCTTTATTGGGCAACGGCTGCGGTAGCTTCTGGCTTAGCGGCCTCACTCTCTGCAACGACAGTATCACCGATTTGTAGTGTGGTGCCATCAGCTACGGAATCCAGAACGATATCAGCAGCAGCTCGGCCTGCCTCAACAGCTGTTACTTGCAGCTTACCAATAACTTCACCACCGCGTAGAACGTCAAGGCGAGAATCTGTGACTACACCTTGAGAGTCACCAGCCGAGAGAATGACAAACCCCCAGTTACGATAAACGGAACTGATACTTGTGCGAAGAGAAGGAAAAGATTTCCCGGAGCTTTGAAGATCAATAAGCTTACGGACAGCGCTCACTCTTTCTTCTGCATTTTTACTACGCTGCAGTAGGTTTGCTAAACTTGTTTCATAAGTAGCAATCTCGCTTTGAGCAGCACTAAGATCACTCTGCATACGCTTTACTTTAGGAACCAACTCGTCTGGATCAGGTAGCCCCTTAAGAGTATCATCGGCATTTGCAATTTTAGCTTCATTAGCTTTGTGCTCAGCCGAAAGTGTATCTACTTCTTTCTTGGCAGACTCAAAAAGAGCTGTGACTTCATCAAACTCAGCCTGAACATCTTTTGCCGCTGCAAGATTCTTATCTCTATCAGCTTCTGCAGCTACAAGCCGAGCCTGTTCTTTAGCAAGTTCTTTTTCCGTAGATACTTTAAGCTGTAAAGCACTCTTGTTAGTAGCTATTTCTGCTTCATAGGCTCCTTTGTTCTTAAATGCAACAAAAGCTGCGGCAGCTAGGAGGACAGCTGCGATGGTTCCAAATACTGTAGACATGATTGTAGGTTAGTGTGTTGAAATCTTTATGATTTCTGTGTGATGAGTGAAACTACTGTCTAAAGGGGGGCGTCGGCAATACCAAACTTACGCAATTTTACTCTTGCACATGTTACTCTTTCCCTCTTCAGACTCGTTAGCGCAATGAAAGTAAGGTAAATCCATCCCTTACTTTGCCCTGCAATCCACCATGAAGACCATTCTCCGTATTTTTTCCTATTTAGGTAAGTATCCAAGACTCGCCACAGCTCAGCTTGTCTGCGCGATTCTTATGACTCTAATGTTATTGGCATTCCCGATGATGACAGGAAAAGTTAAGCGAGAGGTAATCGATAATGGCGCAATAGACTCCCTACTGCCTTTCATGGCTGTCGTTATCGTCGCCTTTTTCGCGCGCGATTTTTTTAATTTCCTGCGTATTTTAATCAATAATACATTTGAGCAAAAAGCGATCTACGACTTACGTTCTGAACTTTATGATAAACTTCAGCGACTTCGGCTAAAGTGGTTTGATGACCGCCGCACTGGAGACGTAATGACTCGTGTGGCAGAAGATGTTCCACAAATGGAGCGAGTATTGATCGATGGGATCGAGCAGGGGCTCATCGCTGTTTTACAAATTTTAATTGTTACCATTTTTTTGATGACGCGCTCTCCCATCCTCGCGCTATCCGCACTGGCACCCATCCCTTTACTTATTATAGGCGCTTGGTTTTACACACGCCATGCAGCCAAGCGATACCGACAGGTCCGAAAAGCCACCGGGGAAATGAACTCCATGCTGCACGATAACATCGCAGGCATTCGGCAAATCAAATCATACGCCGCAGAGGACGAAGAGCATCAGTCTTTTAATAAAACATCAAGTGCAGTGCGAAAGGCCAATCTCGCGGTCATGAAAGCTTGGGCGATTTATTCACCGAGCATGAGCTTTTTTAACTCCATTGGCTATACCCTCGTGTTAGGCGTGGGTGCTTGGGAAATTCATAACGGTAGACTGGGTTCTGACGTGCTGCTAGAGTTCTTCACCATCATTTGGGCTTTGTATGAACCGATCACACGTCTACACCAGCTCAATCAGATGACGCAGTCTTCACGTGCAGCTGCCGAGCGCGTCTTTGCCATTCTTGATGAGGATAATGAAATCCATACCAAAGATGGAAATCCCCTCCCCGTTCCTCTAAAGGGACATGTTAAGTTCACGGACTTAAACTTCTCCTATGGTGACAGCCCTACACTTCGCAATATCAATCTGGAAGCAAAACCAGGACAAACCATCGCACTTGTAGGCTCCACAGGTGCAGGGAAATCTACCATTGTAAATCTCCTCTGCCGTTTCTATGAGTATAACAATGGCTCTATCACAATCGACGGCGTAGAGCTCAACAAAACTAATAAAAAATCGCTGCGTTCTGCCATTGGCTACGTCACCCAAGACGCCTTCCTTTTCAATGGGCCAGTACGTGAGAATTTACATTTAGCACAGCGTGATGCCAGTGATGAGGCAATGTGGAACGCTCTTCGCGCGGCAAATGCTGAGCAATTTGTGCAAGCTCTCCCAGAGGGACTCGACACCATCGTCGGGGAACGCGGGGTCAAGCTATCGGGTGGAGAAAGACAACGGCTATCCATTGCTAGAGCGTTACTCAAGAACCCTCCTATACTTTTGTTAGACGAAGCCACTGCCTCCGTAGACAGTGAGACAGAGCAGCTTATTCAAGAAGCCCTCGATCGGCTCATGGAAAGCCGCACCGCCTTTGTCATCGCCCACCGTCTATCAACCATCCGTAATGCCGACGTGATTCACGTATTAGACAAAGGTCGCATTATTGAAACAGGCACTCACAAAGAACTCCTAGCACTCGGCGGCAAATACACCAAACTTTCCAAGCAATCGTTTTTGGAAGAGTAAGAGACCTTCAAGGTGCGCACTTTAGTAAATAACCCTCCAATTGAAATTAAATTTGACACAGAGACAATTAATAAATAAATGTCTCTCGGACACTAATATTAAATACCTAAGAAATGATCACAGTCAACAATCACGAAATCAAACATTTCACCTTCCCTGGTGGAGAGTGCCAAGTAGCCCTAGATGACATAGAGATTCACAATGTCACAGAGATCGAAGCATTTCTCTATACCTCAAATGAAATCATGCAGCTACTACTTACCGTAGATGCACTACGTAGAGTTAATAGTGAAACCAAAATCAACCTAACACTTCCTTACCTTCCTTACGCTAGACAAGATAGAGTATGTAATTATGGCGAGGCTTTATCCATTAAAGTAATGGCAGATCTCATCAATACACTCAAAGCAAATCAGGTTTATCTATTTGATCCACACTCTGAGGTAGCTGAGGCACTGATTGATAATGTAATCGTCACTCCTCAGGAAGACATCGCGATACGGCTAAAAAACTTTATTTATGAAGAAAATCTCGTGCTTATTTCTCCAGATGCGGGTGCAGAGAAAAAAACCTACCGCCTCGCTAAAAAACTTCATAAGACAAAAATTCCTGTTGATGTTATCACAGCGAGCAAAAAACGTGATACTCAAACAGGGAATATCACAGAGACCAACTTATACGGCAATGTAAAAGGACGTAACGTCATCATCATCGATGACATCTGTGATGGAGGACGAACCTTTATCGAGCTCGCCAAAACACTAAAAGAAGAAGGAGCAGAAGACATCTACCTTTATGTCACGCACGGCATCTTCTCCAAAGGAATCGAAGCACTCACCCCTTACTTTAATCACATATTTTGCTACTACAGTTTTCTAAAAACAGAAGAAGTAGATGCTCAACAACTAACAATTTTAAAAACCAACTGATATGAAAAATAATCCACTTACTGCCATCGACTTTTATAAAGCCGATCACCGGCGTCAATATCCGGAAGGAACTACTGAGGTTTATGCAAACTTCACCCCAAGAGCGAGCCATCTTGCGCGAGTGATCGATGAACACTTCGATAATAAAATCGTCGTTTTTGGGCTTCAGTATTTCATTAAAGACTTCCTCCAAGAAACTTGGGTGAAGGAATTCTTTGAACAACCAAAAGAAAAAGTCATCAAGGCTTACCAAAGAAGAATAGATACAGCCCTAGGCCCAAATGCCATTGATGTAACACACATCGAAAAACTACATGACCTTGGCTATTTACCGATTAAAATCAAAGCACTACCAGAGGGTAAGCGCTGTCCTATCGGAGTGCCATGCATCACGATCGTAAATACTCTACCAGATTTTTTCTGGCTGACGAACTATCTGGAAAGTGTCATTTCTGCTTACCTATGGAAGCCGATTACATCTGCTACAACCGCCTTTGAATATAAAAAGTTACTCAAACAATATGCAGCGAAAACAGGAACTGATAAAGGGTTTATCCAGTTTCAAGCACACGACTTCTCTTTCAGAGGCATGAGTGGACTGGAAGATGCCGCTCTGAGTGGAGCTGGTCACCTTACCTCTTTCTGGGGAACAGATACTGTAGCAGCGATCGACTTTACCGAGCACTATTACGGAGCTAATGCTGATCAAGAAATGATAGGAGGCTCTGTGCCAGCTACTGAGCACTCTGTAATGTGTATGGGTATGCAAGATGGCGAACTAGGAACCTTCCAGCGACTCATCAATGAAGTCTACCCACATGGCATAGTATCTATCGTATCTGATACTTGGGATTTCTGGAAAGTGATCACGGAATATACTGTGATACTGAAGGCCCAAATCCTCGCTAGAGATGGCAAGGTCGTGATCCGCCCAGATAGTGGTGATCCTGTAAAGATCGTCGCCGGTGATCCAGATGCGGCTGAGGGAACCCCTGAATACAAAGGAGCTATCGAATGCCTCTGGGAAGTATTTGGAGGAACTCGCACAGCGACTGGGCACAAGCTCCTCGATCCACACATCGGGCTTATCTACGGTGATTCTATTACATTAGAAAGAGCTGAGCAAATACTACAGCAGCTTGAAACCAAAGGCTTTGCTTCTGGAAATGTAGTCTTCGGAGTAGGATCTTTTACTTATCAATACGTCACCAGAGACACCTTTGGGTTTGCCATGAAAGCAACCAGTGGGGTGGTCAACGGTGAGAGACGAGATATTTTCAAAGATCCAAAAACCGATAACGGCACGAAGAAATCTGCTAAAGGGCTCTTACGAGTCGAAAATGAGCAAGGAACCTATGTCTTGCACGATCAACAAACTGAAGAACAAGAAGCACAAGGCTCTCTTGAAACCGTTTATAAAGATGGCCGACTCATCAAAGAGTTCAACTTAAAGACAATTCGTGAGAATCTTGCTAAAGAGTTATAACCAATCATGAAAGCTAAACTAATAACGGGTAATCTACTCGATCAAAAAGTTGATGCGATTGTGAATCCATGGAATCGCAATCTGGTTCCATGGTGGTTGCTTCTTCCTCAAGGTGTATCTGGCGCCATAAAAAAACAAGCTGGATCGGATCCATTTAAAGAATTACGAAAAATTGGAATACTTCCACTGGGGTCTGCAGCTGTAACAAACGCAGGTAAGCTACCATTTAAAGGCATCATTCATGTAGCAGGCATCAATCATTTTTGGGTTTCATCTGAGAAATCAATCAGGCTATCGGTACGTTCGGCTATTAAAAAAGCGAAAGAGTATTCATTTAATTCCATAGCTTTCCCTCTAATCGGCGCAGGCACAGGTGGAATATCGCCCCAAGCTGTAGAAAGCTTTATCACCGAAGAAATAAACGAGGCTGATTTTACTGGCGAATGTATCGTCGTTAAATTTTCAGCAAACACATCACATGCGCGAAACTAATAACAAAGAAGAAAAGCAATTCTGGAAAGATTATGATCCTTCGCAGTTTAAAAAGCCGAGCATGGCAGTCGATACTGCTATATTTACCATTCTCGACTCTGAGCTACACGTTCTGATGATTCAAAGAGATGAACACCCTTTTAAAGATCAATGGTCACTCGTCGGTGGATATATTGATATAGAAAAAGATCACTCACTAGAAGACACCGCCAAACGTAAACTTAAAGAAAAAACAGGTGTTGATACTCCTTATTTAGAACAAGTTGAAACAGTTGGAAATAATACACGTGATCCTAGAGAATGGACCGTATCCACATCCTACTTCGCTCTTTTACCATCAGAAAATATCCGTTTAAAATCAGGTAAAGGAGCGTCAAATATCGAGTGGATAAAAATCTCAAGTTACCAGTCAATAGATCTGGCTTTTGATCATCAATACATATTAACAAAGTGCCTCGAACGCCTCAAAGCTAAATCACTCTACACCACACTCCCTATTAATCTCATGCCAGAATCCTTTACCATGTCTGAACTTCAGCGTATTTATGAAATAATTCTTGGTAAAACGATTCAACAAAAATCATTCCGCAGAAGAATAAAAAATAGCGACATCCTCATGGAAACAGGTGAGATGAAAGCTACAGGTAAAAGACCAGCCGCCTTCTACAAGATCAAGGAAGAGGCACAAACCCACTTCTTCACTCGAACTATTGAGAGCCTTTCATAAATAAATTATAGCTGTCTCAAATTCCTACGTTTTCAAAATCCCCACCCATAAAAAACGGCGGTCACCGAAGTGAGCCGCCGTTTTGAAATGTTTACTTACTCTGTGGATTAACGTGAGTAAAGTTCGACCACGAGCTGGACATTCACCTGAGCGTCCATGTCATCGTTCTCAGGAACGCGTGTGATAGAGCCTTTCATCGCGGTGCGGTCAAGCTCAAGCCAATCCTTAAGTGGAACTGCCTGAGTAAGATCCATGTAACGGAGTCCAAGCTGCTGTGAGCTAGGCTTTGCCTGCACGGAGATAACATCACCAGGCTTACACTGGTAACTAGGGATGTCTACGCGCTTGCCATTCACCTCGATGTGACCGTGATTCACCAGCTGACGTGATGCAGAACGGGTGTTGCCAAGGCCGAGACGGTAGCACACGTTATCGAGACGAAGCTCAAGAATCTGAAGGAGGAGGTCACCGGTAATTCCGCGGCGACGACTTGCTTCCGCGTAGTATAGGCGGAACTGCTTCTCAAGAACACCATATTGAAAACGGAGCTTTTGCTTCTCACCAAGAGCTACTGCGTAGTCGGACTTCTTCCGGCGGCCAGCGCGAACACCGTGTTGGCCGGGAGGGAAGTTACGACGCTCAAGCGCCTTGGAAGGTCCGAAGAGGGCGACGCCAAAACGGCGGCTGATTTTGTCTTTTGGGCCAGTATAACGAGCCATGATAATAAAATAGTTAGAGAGTTAGTAAAATGTGCTAATTACACGCGGCGCGCTTTCTTAGGGCGGCAGCCGTTATGAGGGATCGGGGTCACGTCCTTGATAGCCGTGATATTGATTCCAAGACCTTGCACGGCACGAACGGCAGATTCACGTCCGGACCCTGGGCCTTTCACGCGAACTTCTGCTTCCTTGAAGCCATGACTCATCGCCTGACGGCAGGCATCTTGAGAAACCACTTGAGCTGCATATGCGGTGCTCTTACGTGATCCCTTAAAGCCCATCTTACCAGCGCTAGACCATCCAATGGAGTTACCAGAATAATCGGTTACACTAACGAGAGTGTTGTTGAAAGTAGCGGTGATGTGAACGATACCGGAGATAACGTTTTTGCTTTTCTTGGCCTTGTGAATGCGTACTTGCTCTTCCTCTTCGCCGATAAGCTCGGCAAAGATGTCGCGCTTTTTCTCAGGTGCTTTAGGAGCATCCTCAGCGGCAGCAGGAGCGTCGGTAGTAGCATCAGCAGGCTCTTCAGTGACAGGAGCGGAAGCTTCAGGAGCCTCGGCAGCAGGTGTTTCTACTGCATCGTCTTTGATTTCTTCTTCAGACATAATGTTAGATTAGTTAAAATGGATAATTACTTCACTACACCAACTGTGCGCTTCTTCCCTTTACGGGTGCGAGCATTCGTGCTGGTGCGCTGACCACGGACGGGGAGACCGACACGGTGGCGGATACCACGGTAGCAGTTAATAGAGGTGAGGCGCTTCATAGCGGCCTGTTTCTCACGACGAAGATCACCTTCAATGAGGATACCCTCTGAGGTGATGACTTGAGCGATTTTCACAAGCTGTTCCTCGGTAAGCTTACCGGTGCGGATATCTGGATCCACTCCTGCTTGCTCGAGAATGCGTGTGGCGGTCTGACGACCAACGCCATAGATGTAGGGAAGAGAAGCTTCGATGCGCTTCTCATTCGGGATTTCAATACCGAAGATACGTGCCATAATCCTGTTTTTTCTGGATGGTTATTTATATTAGTGTGACGTGCTCATCCCCTGGAATTTCCCATGGTATGATAATCAAATAGATGTTCCTGCACGCCGCGCGGGAGGGCGTATTTAGCAGAGATCTTCCCAGTAGCAAGCGAGAATTGATCTTTTTCCCTTTATTTTCAGAGGCTTTACCGATCTTGCTTTATCTAGAGCGCAGCTATCTCACTAGCGAGAATATCATCCATCGTCTGACGCGGGCGCACTACTTTAGCTACTGAGCCATCCACGAGGATCTCAACCGGGAGTCCACGTGAATTGTAATTTGAAGCCATCACAAAACCATAAGCACCTGCACTAAGTAGCGCGATAGCTTCTCCAGGAGCAAAATCAGGAAGCTCGCGATTCTGACAGAAAAAATCACCTGTTTCACAGACAGGACCCACTACATCCACAGCAGTCACCGCAGTGTCACCTGGTTCCTTAAGAGGCGCTATATCATGATGACCTTCGTAAAGAGCGGGGCGAATGAGGTCATTCATTCCTGCGTCTACAATCCGAAAAGTCTTTGCCGTGCCCTTTTTCTCATAGAGACAGCGCGTGAGCATCACACCTGCATTCCCTACGATGTAACGGCCAGGTTCGAGGAGGATTTTTAAACCGGTTTGTTTTAAAACAGGCATGACACCGGCGGCATATTGCTCGATGGTGAGCGGTTTCTGCTCCTCATCTTGATCCGCCCACCACTCTGGTTTCCCAGATGCAAGTGCTGGATCATAGACAATCCCTACCCCACCGCCGATGGAGAAGAACTCGATCCCATAGGTCTCCTTCAGTTTCGTAGCAAGAGGTGACACTTTCTCCACAGCCTCCATGAAAGGCTGTAGAGACGTCAGCTGTGAGCCAATGTGCATCTGAAGTCCACGGAGGGTGATATTAGGAAGTGCTGCAGCGCGCGCATAGGCTTCCTCGATTACTTCAAAATCAACACCGAATTTATTTTCCGATTTTCCAGTGGAGATGTATTTGTGCGTTTTCGCATCCACATTAGGATTTACCCGGAAGGCCACAGGAGCATTGACTCCCATCTCAGAAGCTACCTGACTAATAAAGGCTACTTCCTCTTCACTTTCGGCATTAAAACAATAAATCTCCTCCTTAAGCGCGTATTGGATTTCCTCCCGTGTCTTACCAACCCCAGCAAAGGTGCACTTAGCTGGATCTCCGCCAGCCTCAATGACACGGCGCAGCTCACCGCCGGATACGATGTCAAAGCCGCTACCTTCATCGACGAGTAACTTCAATACGGATAAATTTGAGTTCGCCTTCACCGCGTACTCGATACCGTGATCCAGGCCCTCAAGAGCTTGATCAAGACGGCGATAATGATCGCGGATAGTATTAGCGCTGTAGACATACGCTGGAGTTCCGTGCTCATCAGCCAATGCGGCGAGATCGACATCCTCACAGTGCAGCGAGGCGTTCTTATAATGGAAGGAATGCATGGGCGTGCCTTGCACCATAAGCGCAAGATTTGCAAGCCCTAGAGGTAAATCGCGCGCACCATATCCAAACTTTTCACCCCCGGCATGGGGCTAAGCTCCATTTGATTCATCAGGTAACAAAAAGAAATCCCCGCGTCTGGATCAGCAAAAGAATGACTCCCTCCTGCCCCAGGGTGCCCAAAGCCACGTTTGGAAATGCCGTAGTGATGCCGCTCTTTACGCCCCACTTTATCCAAGGGATCTAACTGGAATCCACAGGAGAATGCTGTCCGTGTTTTCAAAACCAAATCATCTCCAGAGCTCTGCACCTGCTGCATCCACTCCTGCACCTCTATGGGGAAAAAGGGAATCGCACCGCAGGCTGCCTGGTAAAACTTTGCCACCGCACGGGCAGAACCAACTCCCCCCATGGCGGGTAATGCAGCCTGCCATGCACGCGGCTCATTCATCTCACGCACGGAGTGTAGTCCGCGCGGCGATGCAAAGGCGCGCCGCACGAGCGAATTTTCTTGATTAAGCTCGCGGTAGAATCCGCTCTCAAGATCTGCTTTGTTCTGCTTCCCTGGATAGAGCGTAGCCACTCTGCTAAATTCATTGTCAGGTAGCCCGATCCAAGCATCAAGAGAGAGTGGCAACGCAATTTTTTCCCGCCACACCACACCAAGGGGTCTACCTGTTAGCCGACGCACCATTTCATCAAGGATAAATCCATAGGTGCGGGGGTGATAAGCATGTGCTTGCCCTGGCTCCCATAACGGCTTCTGCCTCTCGATGGCCGCAATCACTGAACTATAGTCCATGGTATCCACACGCTCATCCAGTGCAGCAAGACCAAGCTGATGAGAGAGTAACTGCGCAATACTCCCCTTTCCTACTGAGAGCTCAGGCCATATTTCAGCCACTGGGTGATCGGGAGTAACCCCCTTCTCATGCATTACCAGTAAGAGCAGACCCACTGCTAGCCCTTTAGTGGTAGAGTAAAATGGCACCAGCGTATCCGCAGTCCACGGCCGCTTTTCATCACGCTCACACCAGCCTTGGTGCAGTGACACGACTTCCTCCCCCTTATTCCAGATGGATACCGAGGCTCCCAGCTCATTACGCTCGGTAAAGTTTTTTTGAAACGCCTTTTCCAGCTCAGTTATATTCACGGCGGTTTCATAACTTAATGCTTCAAAGTTCACACGCCAAACTTCAAACTTCTGCCATGTCCACCACATCATCATCCTGCTCACGCACTCCTGAACCCTGCGAATACATGCCGGATGACTTTTTCCGCAGACACTCAGCTGCTGATATTTTTGCCGATGGAAATCCAGACTTACCTCTGGAAATTGACCTCGGCTGTGGCGATGGCACCTTCCTCATTGAAATGGCCAAGCACTATCCGGAGAGAAACTTTCTCGGTGTGGAGCGTCTGCTAGGCAGAGTGCGCGGCGTGTGTAAGCACATCCATCATCTAGGACTCACTAATGCCAAGGTCCTCCGGCTGGAGAGCGCTTACACCCTCGAATGGCTAGTGGAAAAAGCCTCAATAAGCCGCCTCCATCTCCTCTGCCCAGATCCATGGCCCAAGGCACGTCACCACAGACGCCGGCTCGTTCAGCAGCATTTTTTACAATGCCTCCACGAAGCCCTAACAAACAATGGTGAGTTTCTCTTTAAAACCGATCACCCCGGCTACTACGAGTGGGTCTGCGAGGAAATGGAAACCTTTAAAAAGTTCCAGACCTTACCCTGGGAAGACAAGGGCGAGGATAGCTTTTTCTACCCAAAAACGGACTTCCAACAACTCTGGGAAAGTCAGGGGAAAACAATTCACCAGCTACGCTTCGGTAAGTAGCTGGATAAAAAAGCGGCACAGATGACTCTGTGCCGCTTTGAGAATGAGTTCAATCGTCTAGCGATTAGAAGTTTGATGCGTTGTCTCTATTCTGGGAGGAGCTGCCACCTTCCCCATCAGGCCCTAGACTGTAAATAGCTACTTTTTTAGTAATCACATTACCTGTGTCGATAGGGTTCTCAATTTCACCGTCCAGATCGTAATCCATAACGATATAATACGTCTCACCCCATGGATCATAAAGCGTAGCTGTGCCACCATTAAAATCAACAGTCATGCCGTCTTTATTACCCTTTGGCTCTCCCACCTCAAAGAAACGAATTTGCTTAAAGTTTAAAACGTCCTCAGCACCAGCAAGCACCGCTACCACATCGTCATCACTCCGCACGGCTTCATCTTCGGTGGGAGAATTTCCGCCACCGCCATAAGGTAAGTAGTTATACTCAGCCTCAAAGTTATTCACCGCAGATTCAAATGCCGTGCAGATGCTGGCTGCCTTGGTGATTTTTGTCTTTTGTAATGCTCTGAGAAGGGCTGGCGTGGCCATGCTCGCCAAAACAGCAATAATAGCAATCACCACAAGTAATTCCACAAGGGTAAAGCCTTTCGATTTTTTGTATGTTATTTTCATCAGGTATGTTGGGTTATAATTATGAGTGTGATGGTAAATTTTATGAATGGCAATCTGATATATTACCCAGTTTCCACAACCACCGTGATGATCATTTAAATCGGCTCAGAATGGAAGCTTTATATTTACATTGACCATACAATGGTAACCCCAAGACATTACTTCAGCAACGAAAAAATACGATACCATCCACCGGCGCCAAATACACACCCCTATCAAAAAGCCTCAGATTATCATGTTCATTCAAGTATTTCTCCTCAGTATTAGGCCATGAATAACCTTCGGGAGCGCATCAGAGTGCTCATGAAATCACCCGACTACCGTCCGCTTAATAAGTCTGAGTTCGCACGCACGCTGAGACTAAAGCCTAATGAGCGCTCCGAGCTCCGCGCAGAACTTATTAAGCTAGAAAACAAAGGCTTGATCGTAAGGGGGAAAAAAGGCCGCTTCGAGCTGCGTTCAAGATCTGGAGACCAGAGCGACCCAGCACAGCACCCCACTCAGAAGGGCGACAGCCGAAAAAACAATCCCAGAGGTAAACGCAAAAAGCCAGGGAACGGAGCCCTCCTCATAGGCACCCTGCGCTACCAAAGCTCAGGCAATGCATGGTTCTACCCAGATGCTAATGACGCTACCAATGAAGCTGCGGGGATGGATTTACAAAAATTCAGCCGTGTCTTTGTATCGTCCAACAAAACTTCCACAGCGATGAATGGCGACAAGGTCATGGTGCGGATCGATCGCATAGGTCCGCCAGAATGGGCCAACCGCCGCCGTGGCCGTGCTCAGAAAGCCGCAGGCATGAAAGCACCCGATGACGAAGCCGCAGGATACGTGGAAAAGATCGTAGAACGCGGTATGGCCCGCATCATTGGCACTTATTTCAAACATGGTAAATTCACCCACGTACAGCCCGATGACACGCAGATCCCTGATATCAATATCGAGCCTAACCAGCAAGATAACAAAAACACACCCAAGCCCGGCCAAAAAGTCGCCGTAGAACTCACCATCTGGGACAATGCTAACAGCACACCACGCGGCCTCATCACCGAAGTGCTCGGCTGGCCAGACACTCCCGGTGTGGACATGCTATCCATTGTTCACAAACACGGTCTACGCACTGAATTTTCTCCTGCCGTGCTTAAGGACGCCAAAGCCTTCGGAGACCACGTCACCGAACAAGACCTCCAAGGCCGTGACGATTGGCGAGAGAACATCGTCATCACCATTGACCCTCACGATGCCAAGGACTTCGATGATGCTATCAGCGTGCAGAAGATGAACAATGGAGACTGGCAGTTAGGAGTTCACATAGCAGACGTTTCTCATTACGTGAAACCTGGCACCGCCCTCGACAAAGAAGCCGTAGCACGCGGGAACTCCACCTACATGGCAGACCGCGTCCTCCCCATGATTCCACGCGAACTCTCTAACCACCTCTGCTCACTCATGCCAGCGGTAGACCGCCTCACACAGTGCTGTCTCATCCGTGTTTGCTCTGATGGAAAAATTAAATCCTCCAAATTCACACGCGCCGTTATCCACTCAGCTCGCCGCTACACCTATGAGGAAGCACAAGAGATTCTGATGGCACCAGAGGACGAGCTCAGTAACCGTTTCCCTGATGAAAAACCAGACATCACCGCGATGCTTCACGAGGCCTGGAAACTCGCTTCCCTACTCAGGAAATGCCGTTTTGAAAATGGCGCACTGGATCTCGACATGCCCGAGGTCAAGGTAACACTCGATGACAAAGGCATACCCACCGGCATTGAAAAAAGCGATTACAACGAGAGCCACCAGCTTATTGAAGAGTTCATGCTCGTTGCCAATGAAGCCGCCGCCAGACTTCTCAAAAATAAATCTCAAAGTACAGTCTACCGTATTCATGAAGATCCAGATCCGGATCGGCTCAATGAATACGCAGAGCTAGCCAAACTCCACGGCTATAAGCCCGGTGACCTCACCAATAAAAAACACATTCAAGCCCTACTAGATCAAGCCAAAGGCACCATCGAGGAGCCCGCCATCAAAATAGGACTACTCAAATCACTCAAACGTGCCGCCTATTTTCAAGATCCACTCGGCCATTACGGACTCTCAAAGGCAGACTACTGCCACTTCACCTCACCCATCCGCCGCTACGCAGACCTCATCGTCCACCGCGCACTCCAACGGCACCTTGGAAACCCTCCAAAGAAAATTGATAAAACCCCCGGCCCGGGAGCAATTGCACAAATCGCCCAACACATCTCAGATACCGAGCGCACTTCCGCAGAGGCAGAAAATGAATCGCGCCGCCTGAAGATGCTGCAGTATCTCCACATGTGTAGCCAGGATGAAAACTCACCTACCTTTAACGTAGTCGTCACCGAAGTCCGTCACTTTGGACTCTTCGTCGAAGCCGTCGATATCCAGACCAAGGGTTTAATTAAAACAGAAGACCTCCCTCCACTCAAAGATGGACAAGAATGGCGTTTCGAAGAAACCCTCATGCGCTACACAGGCCCTTACGAGCAAATGTTCACCGTAGGCCAGCAGCACCAATGTCACGTAGCCCACGTAGATATGGAACAACAACGAGTCGACTTCAAGTTTGCCGATTATTCATAACCTTGAAAACCTAGCGTCTTTTATCTAAGACAAAACAAATGAATCTAAACGCTATCTTCATATGTCTCAGCTGTATCAGAAATTATTTTGCTTCCTAGCCCTCAGCTCTAGCTTGGCTCTATCTCCCATTGCAGAAGCAGAAAGCATCCTCCTCACTGACAAATCCAGTGGCCGCAGTATCACAGCAGTCATTATTAACTCAAATAAGAAGAACGTCACCGTACGCCTAGAATCAGGGCGCACCCACGATCTACCACTCGCAAGCCTTACAGAGGACTCAGTAAAAAAAATCCATACCCAGCTGATTAAGCAACGAAAGTCTGTGGCAGAGGCCGCACGCTCAGTCAATAAAGCCATAGGTATCACCATCTTTGGCGGAGCCGTCCCTTTATGGGATGAGCCTGTGCAAACAGTCGCTCAGCGTCTAAGTATCAAACCTGAGTCCACCGTCAAAACCATGCGCAGCTACCGCCTCTATACCCGTGGTGCAGGCAGCTTTCTAGGGGCTCACCCATACTGCCTCACTCTTTACGGTGACCCTGAAGAAAACGCTGCGCAGATCTCCCTCGTCTTTGCAAACAAAGGTGACTATGGCAGCAAGTTTGGCCTTGGGCCGGATCACTTTAAAAAAGTCTACGATGGCAAGGAGCCACCACAGTCTTTGGAGAAAGCGATCGAACTCGATTCTGAGACAATCACCCATTCACTGAATCAAGAATTCGGCGAGCCTGAAACGCAGTATTTTGGAGAAAAAACAGACCGGCGCAAGGTCAAGCGCTGGGACTGGAATAATCATTCCTTTATCCTCTCAGAGCTTGATGGTGAATACGTTAGTCTATCTATCATCCCTACTACAACTGCTGATGCTGAAGGTAAAGTTGCACGTATCCGTGATAGTGAGATGAAGAAAATTAAGACCAAGAACGTTCTCAAAAAAACTAATGGTGATGTCTGGATTCAAAATATCCCCATGGTAGATCAAGGCCCTAAGGGATATTGTGCGCCCGCCACCATGGAGAGAGCCATGCGCTACATGGGCGTACCTGCTGATATGTATCTACTCGCCGTCAGCGCAACAAAACCAGAAGAGGGAACGAACATGTCCTTACTCAAAGCAAACTGTGAACGCATCGTTCGCAGTAAAGCGCGTAGATTCAAACCCGTCAAATTTGATCGCGAGATCAAAATGAAGGAGGTCAAAAAGCATATTAACAAAGGTGTCCCCATCCTCTGGTGTATGCGTAGCCTAACAGATTATAATAAAATCACTAACCTCACTACCAAGAAAAGAACCAAGGTAAATAACTGGCAAGAATGGGCTATCAAGCTCCAAGAAAATGCTGATGAGCTCGCACCAGGCCTCGAGAAAATCGATAAAAACCACCATATTTGCATGATCATTGGCTACAATGAAGCAACCAATGAACTAGCCGTCAGTGACTCTTGGGGCGTTAAATACGCACTACGCTGGGTTCACATAGACATAGCCTCCGCAGTCTCCTACGGCGGCAGCTTTGTCTTATCCTTCTAATTGCCTATCCCCAGCTACTTATGGTAACTGGGGAGTAAAACATCAGCTTAATGCCTAAAATGCCGATGGCCGGTAAAGACCATGGCGATGCCTGCTGCATCAGCGGCATCGATGACTTCTTGATCACGGATAGAGCCGCCGGGCTGAATACAGGCGGTAGCTCCTGCTTCGATGGCTGCATTCAAACCATCTGCAAAGGGTAACATGGCATCAGATGCCATGACACTTCCCTTCAGTGAAAGACCTGCTTCGTTAGCCTTCCATACTGCGATGCGTGAAGAGTCCACACGGCTCATCTGGCCTGCACCGATTCCGAGTGTGCGGTCCGCACCGGAGTAGACGATGGCATTGGACTTCACGTGCTTGACCACTCTCCAGCCAAAGCGCATGGCGCGGATTTCCTCCTCGGTCGGTGGACGTTTGGTGACGACTTTTTCCTCGATATTATCAAGACCCAATGTGGTGTGATCACGTCCCATAACCATCAAGCCACCGGGTGCTGAACGAATCACAGGATCTTTTCTCACACCTTCCCAAGCCTCGGTATTAAGCTTAATGAGACGGAGGTTTTTCTTTTTCTGTAAAATAGCCCTTGCCTCGGGATCAAAGTCAGGCGCGATGATGACATCGGTAAAAATAGAGGAAATAATACGCGCCAGACCTTCTGTCAGGGAGCGGTTCACTACAATCACACCACCAAATGGTGCCTGAGTATCTGTTTCGTAGGCTAGCTGCCATGCCTTGCGGAGGTCATCTTCATCCTGCCCCATGCCACAGGGGTTGGTGTGTTTAAGAATCCCTACCGTGGGGCGGACAAAGTCGGTAATAAGATCTGCTGCCGCCTCAATATCGAGAATATTGGTGTAGCTCAGTTCCTTGCCCTGCAGCTGAGAGAATACCTCACTGAAGTTACCATAAAGTGTGGTGGGCTGATGAGGATTATCCCCGTAGCGCAGCTCACGGTTTAGTGGTAGGGAGATAGTGAGATGAGAGCGTGTGCCTTCGCCTGCTTGGGAAAGGTAGTTGGTGATAGCGGTATCGTAGGTAGAGGTGCGGAGGAAAACTTTCACCGCTAGTTCCTCGCGGAGTTTAAAGGAGGTATCACCATCGTGTTCTTTCATCTCAGCAAGCACGCGATCATAGTCAGCTGGCTCAGTGACCACGGTCACACTTTGGTAGTTTTTGGCCGCGCTTCTCAACATGGAAGGGCCGCCAATATCGATATTTTCGATCGCCTCCTCAAGGGTAACTCCTTCTTTGGCAACAGTTTCCTCGAAAGGGTAGAGATTAACAACAACAAGATCAATAGGTGGGATATTGTGCTCCTTGGCTTGCTTCAGATGTTCCTCATCATCACGTTTGTGAAGAAGGCCTCCGTGCACCTTGGGATGCAATGTTTTTACTCGGCCCTCAAAGAGCTCTGGGGCATCTGTAAACTCGGATACATCAATCACTGGAAGCCCCGCCTCACGGAGAGCTTTGGAGGTGCCGCCCGTGGAGAGTAGTTCTACGCCATGGTCATGTAGACCTTGAGCAAAATCAACGAGACCAGATTTATCTGAAACGGAAAGAAGAGCGCGTTGGATAGCCATAATAAATAAACCGTCCGATACCGTGAACGGGATTTATGATCTAGCCTCTGCTCTCACGAGGGACAAGCCGAATTATTAATCGTGTTTGTAAACATCTCTCAGCAACCCTCCCTCTCGCTTGATTTCTCAACTAATCCATCTATCTAGCGATGCGATAAAACTTCTTTAATTCTACTTTGCGATCACTCAATATCATACGATTTGCACTTCTCACTGCAGTGATATTGACTGGATCAAAATCCTCAAGATTCCCTGAAACCTCTACCGACCAGCCTACAGGGGAAACAGGCCATGAAAATTGTATTTCAGATCCTGCCAGGGTGAAGTCAACCACAGGCACCGACCACTTAGCTGCAAGCCAACGCTCTATTTTCTGACGCTCAGGAACGGTTAAAAGGCGATCATACACAATCAGCTCCGCTAAATCTCCAGTAAAAAATCCACGCGGATTCAGCAAGGCGGCATCAGCACCAAGGCGGATGTTTAAGCTATTAGAATCACTTGTATTTCCTTCCGTCTGAAAGCCCTCAGCGGTGGTCAGCAGCTCACCATCACCATAGAGCTGAAGACTCGCATTTGCGAAATCGAATGCTCCAGTCCACTGCGTTATCTTCTCCGGGGACACTTTGCCACCATTGATCCGTTGATAGCTATCTCCATCTAGACGGCGACCATTTAGAGCCGCATCTCCAGAGCCTGCCAAACCAGTGCCAAAAGTATCGTAAAAGCTAAAACCTACGCGCGTGGATTCGCTACCCGTCCCTGTGGATACCATAAAAACCCGATGCGCTCTTGAGCTTGTTGTATCTGTGGGACGAGCCACGGCAAAGACCGTAGTGCCAGTTTTATTTCTAAGCATACCCAATGCCGCAGAATTAATATCCATAAAATCTCCCCCATCAAAATGCACAACTGAGAGCCCATTATATGCATCAGTGACTACAGCAGGTCTCGTCACCCCGCTCAACTGGATAGCACTAGCATTATGGGCACTGGATTTATCCACCCACGTGGTATCATCTAAAAAATCACCCCCACTGATGAAGTCACCGTCCGGATCATTCCCATCTAGCCACAATACATTTCCTGCAATAGAGCGAGGATCACTTAAAAGTGGCGTAACTTCAGGATCGAGAAAAAGGAGATAGATCGTGCCAGTGCCACCAGCACCGCCGCCAACAGCTAGACAGAGGGTGCCATCATTGGCCAGATCTCCTAGCACTGCCAGTGCTCGTCCAAATCGACCAGCTGCGGGTAAAGAAAAAGGAATATCTCCCGATGTTTCACTCCAGCGAATTTCCTGTTTCACCGTTCCATCGCTATTGAGGTAAATGACGTAAAGCTCACCAAAATCCGTTCCTCCAACATCACTTTTGTTTGCCGATGTAATAAGATCCGGCACACCGTCACCGTCAATATCACCTGGTGAGGTGACCGTATGACCAAAGTTATCATCCACTTCGAGTGTCGCCTGTAATCCTCCAGCTCCTTGCCCAATTTTCTGCTTAGCCTTGACGGTAAAGTCAGCGTTTAACATCAAAATCCAAACCGCCCCCCTACCATCATCAGACGAAAATGCCGCCACCGCCAGATCTAGATTACCATCACCATCAATATCACCAAGGGGTGTGATATCACGTCCCCCGAACTGATCACCATTCACCAGTCCAGTTCCGAAACCTCCTGCTTCAGCACTAATTTTAACAGTCTTATCCGTAACAGCGCTACCATCAGAATTAAGCTGTAGAATAAAAATACTCCCACGATTGCGCCCCCCATCATCGGCCATGGCATTGGATACCGCTAGCGTCGGGGCACCATTAATCACACCCAGAAAGGTTGCCGATTCACCGAAGAAATCATCACTCACCAAGCTATGCCCAAGATTTCCAGTTGCGTTTGTTATCGGCTGCACAGCCTTCACTGTCCCATTGCGATTAAGAAAGGTAACAAAGACCGCACCACCATCGTCAGTAGCCCCTCCCCTCTTAGCCCCGATGGCAATATCCTGCACACTATCACCGTCCAGATCACCGATCATCGTCACCGCATACCCAAAAAACTGACCAGCATAGAGCGTCACCCCCGCTTCACTAAGCCCCCCTGATGTGGCAGAAATCTTCGTCCTCCCTTTCACCGAGCCATCAGCATTCATAAACAGGATATACACAGCACCCGCATCCTCCGCGCCGTCATCATCAGAGCGTGCTCCGACGAGAAAATCAGGCACGCCATCGAGATCCAGATCACCGAGAGGATTAAAGTCCCGACCAAACCGATCTCCACTATCAAGAACATCTACAAACAAAGGATCACCCCCATCAATCACACTCACATAGCTAATACTAGGACTCACCTGCCCAAAGCTCAGACTAGGCTGAGCAGCAAAAAAAAGTGCCATACAGACAGAGACAAACTTCAAGTTCTTCAACATAGAGCATCTAACCTATGTAAAAGCCACAGGTTGCAATAAATCTCATCAATCTCGCACTTTTACCCGTTCTTACCTGAGCCACTTCCACATCAGGCCATCGACAGGCCCCAGCAACCAAGCAAGTAAAAGAAGCACTCCACCGCAGACAACTACTGCCGCAGCCATGTCTGTATTAAACCAAACATGCAAATAAAGCCCACCAACTGCCGAGAGTAAGGCATGCAGACCTGCCAAAAACAACATAGCCTTCAATCGGCAAGAACACAGATAAGCAGCAGCGCCTGGAAGGATCAACAGTGCGATAACAAGGATCGCTCCCACCGCCTGAAATGCCGCCACCACAATAAAGGACACCACAAACATCAGACAATAATGAATCACCAATGGCTTGTAACCATAAGAGGCAGCAAGACCGGAATCAAACGAACTCAGGAGTAACACGCGATAAAAGATCACCATCATCACCAGAGTAAGTAATGCAACTCCAGCCATCACCAGAATAGGCTGAGGCACCATAGTACCAAACATTTCCACATGGTGTTCTTCCAGTAAAAGCCCAAGCCGCCCATGCAGCACACAGTCGAGGTCAAGATCGACATTTTTACCCAGCATCGATTCCATCAACACCACGCCGAGGGCAAATAATGCAGTAAAAGAAATCCCCGTAGCGGCATCTTGTTTCACCCGCGTCTTACGGTGAATCAGCTCAATAAACACCGTAGAAGCTAGCCCCGCCAAGCCTGCACCTACAATCAACCAAGGTGAGGCAAGATCACCGATGAGAACAAAGGCAATCACCACTCCAGGAAACACACTGTGGCTGATCGCATCACCCGTCAGCGCCATGCGACGAAGAATCAAAAATGAGCCCATCTGTGAGCACGGCAATGCCACAAGAAACGCCATCAGCATCAGCCAGAAAGCACCGATACCTAGATTATCCCATGGAATGGTAAAATAATTCATATTACGCAATAGGTGGCACGATAAGCTGAGGTTGAGGGATAGGCTTTCCATGAGGATCTAGCTCTGGGAAATCCAGATCCTGCTCAAGCTGCCTAACGGTATTTACACCAAGAATATGTTCAATTTTCTCAGCATCCTCATGCACATGATCGTCTGCATAGTTCGCTTCATTAGTTAGATAAAGCTCCCAAAGACGATGGTTACGGACCATCTCCATGGCTCGTTTCCAGCCAGGCGTGGTGAGACTCACAGCATGACCATCACTTGATAACTCCACAAATCCGTGACGTAAAAGTTCTGCACACTCCTTCCGCGCGTGATCTTCAGTATGCCGCCTCTTACGCGCTAGCTCGATGAGGCTCACATGATCATAAGAAAAACCACCAGCCTCTTGAATCTGATAGATAGCCTTAAGCGTATTCTCACGGTGCACACGACGCCGACGCCTCACTTTACGGAAAAGCTTAGCCAACACACCATGCTGAGGTGCTAAAAAATAAGTAGCCGCAAAGACCGCTGTAGCAGCCAAAGTAATCACTGGCCCTGTAGGCATACCATTGATATTCGCAGAGACCACACCTCCCACCACACCTGAGAACACTCCAAAGGCCATGGAGAGCAGCAGCATTTTACCAAATCTATCTGTTAGCAAATAAGCTGCCGCTGCTGGAGTAACCAACATCGCAGAAACTAACACCACCCCTACCGCCTGGAGTGCCACGACAACAGAAAAAGTCAGTAGAAAATAGAACACCGCATTTAGAATCCGCACCGGATACCCTAAACCACGAGAAAAACCCTCATCAAAACTTACAACCAAGAGAGGACGCTTGAGAATAAATACCACCGTGCAGAGGCATACTGTGGCAATGATCATCATGCGCAAATCATCTGCATTGATCGCACCAATGTTCCCAAACAGAAAGTTCATCACACCCGCAGTGCTTTCCTGATTACGTGATTGCCACATGATCCCAAAGGCAAAAAAGAATGCCAGCACGATACCTAATGCAGTATCTGACTTCAGCCGTGTCGTTGCCATCATCGCGCGCACTAGCCCCGCACCCAGAACCCCCGCAGTGGCAGCACATAGAAAAATAAAAACTGGCGATCTCTCAGGACTATAGATCAGCCCAGCCACCACACCAGGGAGCACAGCATGAGAAATAGCATCCCCCATGAGCGCCATACGCCTCAACACCACAAAGCTACCTAACAATCCAGAGCCAGCACCTAATAAAACAGCAGCCAGAATCGCCTTCCCTGCACCAGTGGCAGGAATTAGAAAATCTAACAATATCAAGAAATCCACAATCTAAGGAGTCTAAAATTTTGCAGCATGATCCGCCACTTCACTGAGAATCGTCAATCGACCGCCGTATGTTTTCTGGAGTAGCTCTGGAGTAAACACCTCCTTCACATCACCAAAGGCAACCAGACGCATATTCAACAGGAGCAGTTTATCAAAGTACTCACTAGCAGACTGTAAGTCATGATGCACTACAAGCACAGTTTTACCACGTTCACGCATCTCTTTAAGCAGTTCAATAATAGCAGCTTCCGTAGCGGCATCCACTCCAGCAAAAGGTTCATCCATAAGATAAAGATCACTATCTTGAGCAAGTGCTCGGGCAAGAAACACACGCTGCTGCTGACCTCCACTTAGGTTCCCTATCTGACGATTTGCATACGGCAGCATCCCTACTTTTTCCAGAGCCTCCTGAGCCTGCAGCTTCTCCTTTTTCCCCGGTCTACGGAAAAGACCTAATCGGCCATAAGTCCCCATCAAGGCTACATCCATTACCGTCACTGGAAAATCCCAGTCCACACTCTCACGCTGCGGCACATAGCCTACGCGGTGCAGATTCTCTTTCAGCGGCGTACCAAAGACCTTTACCCAGCCACCTGACGAGGGAACCACTCCCATGATGGACTTGATTAACGTGGATTTCCCCGCTCCATTCGGTCCGACGATGCCAACCAGACTACCCTCCGGCACCGTGACATCAATACCGTAGAGCACCGGGCGCTTGTGATAGGTTACGGTGAGGTCATGTGTTTCTAGAGCGATTGCCATAGTCTTTTCTCTTTCTCACTCAATTACTTCAGCCCCTCAACAATGGCATTCACGTTATGCTTCATCATTCCGATATACGTCCCTCTATCATAGCTCTCGCCATTGCGTTCAACCACGTCACCTGGCTTACCCATAGCATCTGAAAATAGCTTATCCTCACTCACCTCCACCTTAGCTTCATCGGCTACGGCTTGGATCCCCTTGGCATTGACGCTCGATTCTGGAAAGATCATCTTAAGCTGCCGTTGTTGAATAAAACGCACAAGGTCTGCCCGGTCCTTCAGGCCAGCTTCAGAGTTCGTTGATACTCCCTGTAAACCTCGCACTTCAAATCCATAAGCATTACCAAGGTAGAAAAAGGCATCGTGACTTGTAACTAACACCCTCTGCCCCTGTGGCACTTCTGTCATACGCTTCTTTGTCCATGCATGTAATTCTAGAAGCTCTTGCCGATATATCTCTGCTCGTTTTTTATAACCCTCTGCACCGTCAGGATCTTGTTCAGAAAGTGTCGCTACCACCACATTCAAACAATATGCCCATAGCTCTGGATTCCCCCAGACGTGCGGATCATAATAGCCTACAAACTCCTCTGCTGGCTTCAGCAGCATCTCCTTAGGGATACCATCCGTCACCGCAAAGGTATCCTTTTTATCAGCTGCTCGTTTTTCTAAAATTTCCTGCATCTTCCCCTCCAGATGAAGACCGCTGTAGAAGACCATATCTGCTTTTTTTAACGCCGCTGATGCTGCGGATGTCACTTGAAAACTATGTGGATCAACATTCGGCCCCATCAGCCCAATAACAGATACTCGCTCCCCTCCTACAGCCTTGACCATGTCTGTAACCATCGTCGAGGTCGTTACTGCTCGCACCTCAGCACCTTCTGAAAAACCCTCACTCCCCCCAGCTGGCTCATTGTTTAATAACCAGACCAGACCTCCAGCAAAGGCTCCGAGAACAATAACTATTCCGATGACTTTTTTGATCATGTCCGCTTACTAGACTTACGCACAGCTAATGTCAACCCGATAATTAGCCTAGGCTAATTTTTATTGCCGTAGTGTATAATCGAGTGAAGAAACCAATAACTAGACCTCTTTTCTAGTAAAGACCCAGCTGACGTCATCACTGAGATTTTTATCATAGGCGTAGCCACCACCATTGAACTTCTTAAGCCCTGCAGGAGTGGATATGTCTTTCTGGATAGCCCAGGCTGCCATTTGGCCGCGTGCTTTTTTAGCGTAGAAAGAGATCACCTTGTATTTCCCATTTTTCCAATTTTTGAAAACGGGAGTAATCACCGGAGATTTTAGCTCCTTGGTTTTGACAGCGGAGAAGTATTCATTGGATGCTAGATTGATCACGGCATCTTTTTCTCCTTGGAGATCTTGATTAAGACTTTCTGTTAGCAAGCTACCCCAGAAATGATAGAGGTTACTACCACGCTCGGTGGGGATTTTTTTCCCCATCTCAAGGCGATAAGGTAACATCAGATCAAGAGGTCGCAGGACACCGTAAAGACCAGAGAGGATACGGAGCGACTTCTGCGCCACGGTGAAATCTTCCTTTTTCCACTCTTCTACAGCTAACCCCTGATAGACGTCACCCTTAAAGGCAAAAATGGAGGGGCGTCCTTCTGGCTTGCTATAATCTGTGCGCCATTGGTCAAAGCGCTCAGCATTCAGTTCCGCCAGCTTACTGGAGATGCCCATGAGCTTCTCCAGATCAGCTGGCGTCATTTTTTTCATGATCGCAGCAAGCTCCGCGGAGTGCTCTAGAAAACGAGGCATCGTCGCGCGGACAGATGGGATCTCAGAATCGTAATCGAGAGTTTTCGCAGGAGAGAGCAGGTAGATCATGTTCAGTTGTCTGGAAGTGAGTTAGGAAGCGTTCTTCCAATCCGTGATACGGTCTGCATGAGCCGCAAAAAGAGCATCCGTGCTGTCTTTGATTTCAATGCTCTCAATGGTATCACCCTGCGCAATAGCATCGACCACATCTTGCCCATCAGTCACTTCACCAAAGACGGTATGCTTACCATCGAGGTGAGGAGTGGGGCCGTGAGTGATAAAGAACTGAGAGCCATTGGTGTTTGGCCCAGCATTTGCCATGGATAGGATACCAGCTTTGTCGTGTTTAAGGTGTGGTTTACACTCACACTCAAACTTGTAACCAGGGCCACCCATACCTGTTCCAGTAGGGTCACCACCCTGAATCATAAAGTTGGCAATCACACGGTGGAATACAAGGCCGTCATAAAATCCACGACTAGCAAGGCTGAGGAAACTCGCGCAAGTCACCTGAGCATCAGCCGCAAACATGCGGATGTTGATGGCTCCCTTGCTGGTTTTCATAGTAATGTTAATGTCTGTAATATCGCTCATTTCGTGGGTAGAAAAACATGGATCAGAAGGATTGCACGGATTTTTTTATCGGATATGGCAAATACCTTCACAACGCGCTCACTGAAGCTTGTTGACGAATAACGTCAGCTGGGGCAATTTTTCGCTAAGACTCTTCATTACGTCAACGTATCACCATCATGCAAGGCAAGGACTTCGATATCAGAATTAGTCACACCCACCGTATCCGCTTTACACGTGATACCTTTGCGATCGATAGCCGCTTGCTCATTGATCTCCTAGAAACCAACGGCCATGCCAAGTTACTAGTGTTTATCGATAGCGGTGTGGCGGATGAATTCCCTGATCTTAAGACACGTATTGGTGCATATCTTGATCGTATGCCCGGCTTTCACTCCAAGGGGGTAATCATCCAGACTGGCGGAGAAAGCTGCAAACGTAATGCCAATACACTGCAAGCCGCATGGGATGCCATCGAAGAAGCAGGGATTGATCGGCACTCATACATTCTATGTATCGGTGGTGGCGCCTACCTGGATGCCATCGGCTTTGCCGCAGCCACCGCACACCGAGGCATCAGATTCGTTAGATTCCCCACTACCTGCCTTTCTCAAGACGATAGTGGCGTAGGTGTCAAAAATGGCATTAATGCGTATGGGAAAAAAAACTTCCTCGGCACATTCGCCGTACCCTACGCCGTGGTAAATGACTTCACCTTCCTACACGGTCAGCCAGAAACAGAGCGGCGCGCAGGATTAGTAGAGGCCGTTAAGGTAGCGCTAGTCAAAGACGCTGCATTTTTCCACTGGATCGAAGACAATGCTGAGGGACTCTCTAAACTCAGAACACATACTTTAGAAGAAGCCGTAGAACGCTCCGCCCTCCTCCACGCCTCACACATCGCCTACGGAGGTGATGCTTTTGAAACTGGAAACTCTCGTCCATTAGACTTCGGTCACTGGGCCGCGCATAAAATGGAACAACTCACAGACTTCGCCCTCAGCCATGCTGATGCTGTAGGCGTGGGAGTTGCGTTAGATACTGTTTACTCATGGAAAACGGGCCGATTAGATGAAGCCTCCGCAATGCGGATTCTTAAGGTATTAAAAATATTAAAACTCGAGATTTGGCACCCAGCTCTAGAGCACAAAACAGCCCATGGAAAACGCGCTGTATTCCTTGGCCTCGAAGAATTCCGCGAGCATCTCGGCGGCGAACTCACAGTGCTTCTGCTCAAAGAAATCGGCAAGGGTGAGGATGTGCATACGATGGACACAAACCTGCTAGAGGAATGCATAAACTGGTTAGAATCCTCGCACGCATCCACCCCCATAGTCAACTAAGGCTCACGCGCCACTCTCTTTTCCAACTCCGATGAGGCATTGAATTTCAATTTGAAGAACCAGCGGAACCCCTCCAAATTTAAAGGCATATTCAAGACCTAATCCACTGCTCATACAGTGTAGCAATACGCGTTGTAACACTACCTGGACAAACAATAGCCGAACCTAACAAGTTAGCAGCCTGCACCTCTCTCGCACTACTTGTAATAAACATTTCATCAGCTAACAAGAGATCTCCTTCACTGAGATCACATTCCTCAGCAGGGATACCATTTTCAGCACATAGCTTAAGAACCACTGCACGTGTCACACCTGGTAGACAACCACTACTTAGTGAAGGAGTAAACACTCCACCTCCCTTGACCAGAAACAGATTAGACATCGAGCATTCACAGAGATTACCGCTCGTATTTAACATCAGCGCCTCATCTCCACCGGCTTTAACCGCGTAGCGATACGCCATAACATTCTCCGCATAAGAAGCGGCCTTCACCCCTGCTAGAGCCCCATGCTCATTACACCGCATAGGCACTTTTACCAGCAAAGCAAAAGCTGCCGCAGACGGCTGAGAAACAGCGGATATCATCAGGGTGTTACTCACCTGTGGTGAGACTTCTCTAGCGGTGAGAGCATGCTCACCAGCACCTAGTGAAATACGCACTCTCACTCGTTCATCATCGCATAGGCGGTTGACCTTAATCACCTGCTGCACCGCATCAGCCATAGCCTTTTGCTCTGGAACTTCCATCTGCATCAGACCAGCAGCAGAGCGGAGCCTCACATAATGATTCTCAAATGTAGGGCAGACTCCACGGTAAGCGATCAATGTTTCAAACACTCCTAACCCTACCGATACCCCTAAGTTAAATGGAGACAAACGCACTTCATCATGCGCCACCAAAGCCCCATCAATCCATACCATGTTATTATAATTCATGATTTTATTTTTCTGCTAACTGATAAACGGAAGAACTAATCGCATTCCGCACTTGGTGTACAATAAATTCAATCTCCTCGTCACTAAGACTAAATGGCGGCGTGAATGCGAGCACATTTCCCGCCACTCCATCCGCTAACATAAGAATACCTCGGCGTAACATATCTGCTAGTACAACACCGGCTAAGTCCCCTGCTGGCGATCCATCTGAGTGACGTAACTCCACACCAATCATTAACCCACGCCCTCTCACCTCGTAAATCATAGGGTGATCTAATTGTTCTAATTCACGTCTTAATTTCGCACCAGTGGCCATCACACGCGCTGAGAGCTCTTCGTTTTTATGTACTTTCAATGCCGCTAATGCCATCGCACAGCCTACTGGATTTCCTAAAAAGGTACTGGTATGCAATGCCTCCCCAGTGGACTCTGGCCAGGCGTCCATAACAGCAGCCTTTCCCACACAGGCAGAGATGGGATAACCACCGCTCATGGCTTTCCCCACACAGATGATATCAGGAACTACCTCTTCCCAATCACAGGCAAAAAGTTTCCCCGTACGGTTAAATCCTGTGTAGATCTCATCAAAAATAAGGATAACACCAGAGACGTCACACCATGATCGAAGTATCCCTAAAAATCCATCAGGAGGCACCAGCTTTCCAGCACGCCCTTGGATAGGCTCTACAATCAATGCTCCTATCTTGGAAACATCTAGTTTATTAAGCTGTAAAACCAGCGCACCCAGATCAGCTACGCCAGCGGTAGGGAAAGATAACACATGCCGTAACGGCGCGAGCTGATGCTCAAATGGCTGGCGAAATTTATCCATGCCACTTCCTAACAAAGCGCCATAACCAAGACCATGGTAGCTATTTTCAAAACTAATAATCCCCTCTTTCCCTGTTGATATCAGCGCTGTCTTCAGTGCCGATTCTACCGCCTCTGAACCCGAGCTACTCAGAATAGTTTTTCCAATTCCAGCTCCCCATCGTTCAAAGGTCATTGCAGAAAGTCTCTGACACACATCCACTTTCAAGGCCGTGGGGTGCACATCCCCCATACCATGAAGAAGCTCCTGAGACTGCTCGCGCATCGCCGCCGCAGACCAGCCATGACCAAGGCCCGCCACACCAAAGGCCGAGGTAAGATCAAGAAACCGGTTTCCATCCGCATCCCAGACATTAATCCCCTCGGCACGCTGCCAGAACACAGGCCAATCATCCGCTGTGTAGGTGACATTATGGCACTCATATTGCTTCAGTTTCTCGCTCAACTCCAGAGATCGAGGGCCAGGGATATGAGTACTTAGCTTCGGTAGCATGAGGGTATTCTAATTGCTGACAGATTACTGTCCAGAACAGGTATTCGCTACGCCTTGATGGTAAGTTTTCAATTGCGCGATCTTGCACCAGTAACTAATTAGCATTAGGCATGAATATTAATTTTGAAGAAATTCTCCAGCAGACCACAGAGCTCGCTATGACACACGGGCTCAAGCTTATCCTCGCGCTCATCACGCTATGGATAGGCTGGAAGGCATGTAACCTTCTCTCTAGAGGACTAGACCGCTGGTTTCAAAAAACCAATTTTGATGAAGCCTTGGAAACATTCCTACTTAGCCTGGTCTCATCTGCTCTGAAGATTCTTCTCATCATCACTTGTATCGGTATCGCGGGCTTTCCCACCACTTCATTCGTGGCGTTAATCGGTGCCGCCGGCCTCGCTATAGGAATGGCACTTTCTGGCACTCTACAAAACTTCGCAGGTGGCGTACTGATCCTATTTCTTAAGCCATTTAAAATAGGTGATGTTATCGAAACTCAAGGACAGATTGGAAAAGTGCAAAATATTCAGATTTTCAACACCATCGTCAATACAGCCGATAATAAACGCGTCATCTTACCCAATGGCCCAGTGGCTAACAGCACCCTAGTCAATTACTCCGCAGAGAGCACACGCAGGGTAGAAATCACCTTTGGCATCGCCTATGATGACAGCATTGATGAAGCAAAAGAAGTCATCATGAAAATCATCCAGACCGATGATCGTATTCATAAAACTCCCGAGCCATTTATTGCAGTCAAAACACTGGGTGCCAGTTCAGTGGATTTAGTGGTCCGTGTCTGGGCAAGCTCCAGAGACTTTTGGCCCATTACCTTTGATCTTAATGAAGCGGTGAAAAAGGCTTTTGACGAAGCTGGTATCACCTTCCCATTTCCTCAAAGCGATGTGTATTTCCATCAAGTAGAATCATAAACTCCTATCACCATATTTTCCATGGGGTAAGTCTTGATCTCTCTAGGGATTCCGCTGATGCTCCTCCCTGTGATACGCACCGTTATTTTTGATCTAGATGGAACCTTGGTTCACTCGCTACCTGGCATTGCCGCTTCGCTGAACCGAGTGCTTGAGCAAAATGCATTCCCTACACACCCAGAGAGTGCCGTGCGCGGATTTATCGGTGATGGGATGCGCATGCTCATCGAGCGTGCTCTACCTCACCCCATCTCCAGCAATACTCTAGACACCATGGTGATAGCCATGAAAGACGATTATACCCTAACTTGGAAAGAAGGAACGACTCCCTACCCAGGCGTTATAGAGACACTAACATCACTCAGTAAAAAAGGCACCGCCATCGCCATCTGCTCCAATAAACCTCATGTTTTTTGCCAAAAGATCACGGATGCACTTTTCCCCCATATTACTTTTTCCAAAATCATCGGCCAACGCGATGGCATCCCATCCAAGCCAGACCCAGTGGGAGCTATCAAGATAGCCGCGCAGCTTAACACCCCGGTTTCAGAAACCGCCTTTCTCGGCGATTCCACCATCGATCTCATCACGGCAAAAAATGCAGGTATGGTCTCCATAGCAGCCACCTGGGGCTACCATGACCCACCTGCTCTCGCCGCAGAGAATCCCGACTACAGCATCGATCACATTTCAGATCTACTCACCACGATCACACCCACAGTCTAGCACCCTTCTCTTATGTCCTATCGGTCTCAACCTGAAGAATCAGAACGGATGCCAAAGGGTATTCCCTATATCATTTCTAATGAAGCTGCTGAAAGGTTTTCGTTTTATGGGATGAAAGCAGCACTTGCCATCTTCCTAGCAAACTACTTAGGAGTTTTGGGAGGTAAATCAATGAATGAAGCAGATGCCACCGCATACGTTTCATTTTTCAACTCAGCCGTCTACCTTACACCACTGCTTGGTGCCCTTATTGCGGATATTTTTCTAGGGAAATACCGAACGATTATCACCCTCTCCGTAGTCTACTGCTTGGGACACTTATGCTTAGCTTTCATGGGAGTAGGAGGCTCTGTCCAGGTCTGGCTTCTTTCGGGCTTAGGGCTCATCGCACTGGGCGCAGGAGGCATTAAACCCTGTGTATCATCGCATGTCGGAGATCAATTCGGGATCAAAAATCAACACCTACTAACAAAAATATTTAATATTTTCTACCTCTCAATTAATTTCGGAGCCGTTATTTCTAACTTAGCCATTCCCTTTATCTTAAAGTGGTATGGCCCACACATCGCCTTTGGCCTCCCAGGAGTGTTAATGGTCATCGCCACCATTACCTTCTGGATGGGACGTAATAACTTCATCCACATTCCTGCACACGGTTCTTCTTTCCTAAAAGAACTATCCAGTCGCGAAGGCCTTACAGCCATTGGTAAGCTCATCCCCCTATTTCTATTTGTTGCAGTATTCTGGTGCCTGTTTGATCAAACTGCTTCCTCCTTGGTTTTCCAGGCGGAAAAAATGGACCTTCATATTTTTGGCATTGAAGTGCTACCATCTCAAATACAGGCGGCTAATCCTTTTCTCATCCTTGTGCTTATCCCCCTGTTCACTTGGGTTATTTACCCAGCAGTGAATAGATTCATCCCGCTCACGCCTCTGAGAAAAGTGGGCGCAGGACTTTTCATCATGGCTATTTCTTTTGCTATTATTTCGTTAGCACAAGAAGCCATCGATAGGGGAGAAACTCCTTCTGTTTGGTGGCAACTACTCGCCTATGTGATTTTTACATCAGCAGAAATCTTAATCTCCATTGTCTGTCTTGAATTTGCTTACACTCAGGCTCCACGAAAAATGAAATCTTTTGTCATGGCTATCTTCTTAGTATCCGTGACTGTGGGAAATTTGATTACAGGAGTGATCAACATCTACATTCAAATCCCTGAAATCACCCTCAAAGAAAACCAACCTCACTCTGGCTTTGATGGGAAAAAAGGCACCAGCGACGATCTTATCAAGGTGGATAAGAAAATCCAATCCCCTGTCACAGCAATCCTTGAGGAAAGCTACGCCACCATCCAACATATCCACACCACCAGCAAATCACTACCCACTACCATTTCTGGTAATAAAGCATTCAGCAGTATCCTTGACTCCTGGGGCAATCCACTAAGATACACACAGATTAGCTCTACCAAGGCCCGACTTTCTTCAGATGGACCCGATCAACAATCAAAAACCCAGTGGGATCTCGGCATAATCATTGAAGTCAAAAAAGACGAAAAAGACGAACGCGGCACATGGCTTGAAAAAGAAAAAAGAAAACAAAATCTAATCGCCAATACCAGCTCAGTAAAAAAATCTCATGATCCCTTTGAAATCACCTACTACGCCGGAGGCCAGACCAGTCTAGAAGGTGCCGCCTACTTTTGGTTTTTCACCAAACTCATGTTAGTAACCGCGGTAGTCTTCATCCCTTTTTCTCTCTTCTACAAACCCAAAAGCTACCTCCAAGAGTAACCACTCATGCTAACAGATTCACACTGCCACCTCGCTTCCCATCAGTTTCCCCAACAAGAACTACAGAAAATCATCACCCGCGCACGCAGCAGCGGCATCACTCGGATGGTGACACTAGCAACCAGCCTCAAAGACTGCGCCACCAATCTAGAAATAGCCTCCACGTTCCCTGAAGTCTTTGCCTGCATTGGTATCCATCCCTGTGATGTCCATGAGACTGTTGATGACTACATGACGGAACTCAAAGAGTATGCCCAGCATCCACGCTGTGCTGCTATTGGAGAAACTGGCCTGGATTACTTTCACCCCGCGCCAGAAGGTTGGTCGGAGAACGATTACCACAAAAGACAACGCCAGTTCCTCAGAGAACACTTTGAGCTCGCCACTCAGACAGAAAAAAACATCGTTATCCACACCCGCGACCGCACCGGCACAGCCTCACTAGAAGACGCCATCCACATTTACCGTGATTATGCAAACAAGGTGCAAGCCGTCTTTCACTGCTGGCCATATAACTTAGATGCAGCAGCTCCTATTTTTAAGCTAGGAGGTATCATCTCTTTTACGGGGGTAGCCACTTTTAAAAATGCCACCCATGTCCTAGAGGCAGCCAAACACTGCCCAGAAGGTTCCTTTATGATCGAAACGGATGCTCCCTACCTCGCCCCAGTACCACATCGCGGAAAACGAAATGAACCCTCATTCACACGTAACACCGCAGAAACTATCGCTACCACAAGAGGAGAAAGCCTTGATCAACTTGCAGCACACACGGAGAAAACAGCAAATCAGTTTTTCCAATTTACCTAACGAACCCATAGCTGAATTGAACAAGTTTACAAAAATTGCCCGATCCACGAAAGATCGTTCACAAAACTTCCGTTTTACAAATGATCATTAAGTGTTAAATATCTATCAGCCTATATAATATCAACTATCATGAAAAAAACAGCCCTACTCACCCTTCTTCCCAGTGCCGCCATCGCCATCATGGCATTCAGCTCCTGCACCCCCATGGATCCAGAATATAAAGCATGGAAAGCAAAACAAACTGCCACAGCTGCAGCTACCCCCTACACAACGCCAGCTGCTGGAGCAAATCCCTACGGTGTCCCACAACCAGCCGGAGAAGCAGGCACCTACACACCTGCCCCCTACCAGCCCATCCCCGGTGTAGCACAGAACACTGCCCCTACTACTACACCTTACACCCCCTCTCCATCTTCTAGTACAGCGCCAATCGCAGCTGGCGGTAGTCACACCGTGGTGGCTGGTGACAGCCTATGGGGACTAGCCAAACAATACGGCAGCTCCATAGAAGAAATCCAAGCTGCCAATAACCTCACGAATACGATCATTCGCACTGGTCAGACCTTAATCATTCCCGGTAATTAATAGCAAAATTCTACGGATTCGTTTTCAGGGCAGGCTGACAAGCCTGCCCTTTTTTTACCTTGGTAATTCATTTTTTAAACTGAAGAATACTTCTATGAAATTTTTTTTAATTAGCCTTTTGTGTTTATCACTAGCGATCGCCCAAGAGCTCCCCGCCCCTGCTAACCCAAAAGAAACCCAAACTGCTAGAAAAGAGCTCCTCAACGAAATATTCTCCCAGCTCACACCCCCAGCCTTTGAAAAAGCGATCCAAAAAGCGCGCACAGCAGCTATCCCCGAACAAGTTTTACTGGAGGCACGCTTTCTCCACCTCATCGATCAAAATGATCAAAGCAACCTCGCTAAACTAGCCCCACAGCTCATCGCCTTCCGCGATAAATTTGACCTCTCTATTTCTGAAGTCTTTGGAGTTAAAGAAGACTGGCTCTCCGTGATTCATTACACTCAGGCACTAGCAGCTCTAGAAAAAGAAGACGCACAAGAGTTCAAAAAACATATCACCGAAGCTTTCTGGCTAAACCCCCGCCACGCACAAATCTACGCACCTCACATCGAGCAGCTCAGGCTCAAACAAGCCATGGCAAACATCACCATCCCCGGAGACCTTCATCTCCAGCCACAAAAAGGAGGGGCACCCATCACCCTGCAAGAGATCCAAAAAGGAAAAGCCGCCACCGTCCTCCACTTCTGGTCGCCAATCAGCCAAGAAGTATCCGTGAACATGCCAGACTTTATCCTCACTTCTCGTACATGCGCCGCTCATGGAATCGGCGTTATTTCCGTCCTCATAGATGACTCGCCTGAAGCCCTCAAAGACGCAGAAATAGTGCGTCAAAAAAACCACTCCACAGCCCAGTGCCATTGGATCAAAGATACACCACAATCAGCACTCACAAACACACTCCGCATCGCAAACATTCCCACCATGGTCATTTTATCCACAGAAGGTAAAGTCCTCTTCAACGGCCATCCATCAGAACCTGCATTTTGGCAAACTATCGAAAAAATCGCACCTCAGTTCAAAAGGCCTAACAAACCTGAACAGGAGCATAAAAATAACTAAAAAAAACTCCGATCTGTTACTTGCAAAAACCCTCAATTCCCTCCTTGACCAATCTAATCAGTGAAGGCATTATCTTTCTTAATTAGAGAGTTCTCCTCATTAGCCACAAGCAAATGCTAACAAATCTAATAAAACCTCTATCAAGATCTCATCAACCGATCTATGAGGCAACCCCAAATAACATATACTAACAAAAACCACTATGGCCGCCAAAAAAAAGACCGCTAGAAAAAAAACTGCTCCACGCAAAGCTAAAAAAGCCGCTGCAAAAAAAGCTATCAAGAAAACCGTCAAAAAAGTGACTCGTAAAAAAGTCGCAAAAAAAGCGACCAAGAAAAAAGTCGCCCGCAAGGCACCCGCCAAGAAAAAGGTAGCCAAAAAGAAGACTGCAAAAAAAGCAGCCAAGAAAAAGGTCGCAAAAAAAGCTAAGAAGAAAGTAGCCAAAAAGGCTAAGAAAAAAGTGGCGAAGAAAGCTAAAAAAGCAGTAAAAAAGAAAACAGCGAAAAAGGCAGCCAAAAAAGTAAAAAAGAAAGCAGCCAAAAAAGTGGCCAAAAAGAAAACCACTAAAAAAGCCAAGAAAGCCACCAAGAAAAAGGTAGCGAAAAAAAAGAAGTAACCCACTTCTAACTCAGACTTCTCACTAAGGACGCTGCATCTCCGCAGCGTCCTTTTTTCTTGCTACACCATCAGTATTTCACAGCAACGATTCAGAAAACTTGCGCTCAATTTCTTTTTCTATTAAGCAATCGCCATGGAGCAGCCTCCCTATCTCGTTCTACTTTATTATCTCTATACCGATATTGCCGATCCTGAGCAATACCGTGATCAACAGCGCACACTGTGCGAAGAGCTAGGGCTACTAGGCCGCATTATCGTAGCTACCGAAGGGATCAATGGCACTCTCTCTGGCACCCGAGAGGCCTGTGAAGCCTATATAAAGGCGATGCATGCCGATCCTCTCACCGCGGCCATGACCTTTAAGATCGATGAAGAGCAGAGCCATGTCTTTCCTAAACTTTCCGTAAAAGCACGCAGCGAGATTGTCACACTCGGTTTAGGTATTGAGGATATTTCGCCTAATGAAATCACGGGAAAACACCTCACCCCCGCCGAGTGGAAAGAGCACATGGCTGACCCTGATGCCGTCATCCTTGATGCCCGCAATGACTATGAATTTGACCTCGGGCACTTCAAGGGAGCTATCCGTCCGGATATTGGAAACTTTAAAGAACTTCCAGAATGGATCAAGGAACACCGCAGTGAGCTTGAGGGGAAAAAAATCCTTACCTACTGCACCGGAGGAATCCGCTGTGAAAAATTTAGCGGCTACCTTGTGAAGGAAGGTTTCGATGATGTAAACCAATTGTTAGGAGGTATTGTAGAATATGGAAAAGACCCTGAAGCACGTGGAGAAAACTACGATGGCGAGTGTTATGTCTTCGATCAAAGGATCGGAGTCCCCGTCAATCAGGTCAACCCAAACACCGTCAGCCACTGCAAACATTGCGGCACAGAAAGCTCCCGCTACGTGAACTGCGCACACCCACCATGTAATGCCCAGCACTTCTGCTGTGAAGCATGTGAGCCACAGTCACAACGTTATTGCTGTGAAGACTGCCAACAAGCAGACGCACAAAGAAAAAGCGGCGACCCGAAGGCCACCGCTTGATGATTATCAAGAATCGCGTTAGCTCGAACTAGCGGCGGCGGCGAAGTATCAAAGCAAGACCTCCAAGACCGAGAAGTGCGGTAGAGGATGGTTCTGGCACTACCTCTGCAAAAGTGGTCGCTACAATTAAATTATCCGCTGTCCAACTCGCGCCGCCATTATCCCAACTGCCTCCCTGACGAAGGAAAAATCCATCTAAGCCTCCAGAGTCTGCATTTGTAAATGTGACACTAGGTGCGCCTGAGTCAGCCAAACTGGGATTAATCCAGGCACTCACCGTTCCAGCACCATCTGCAAAACCAACGATACGAACAGTAGTGTTTAAAGAAAAAGTATCTACGCTTGTTGCTCCGGGAGAAGCAGCTCCAGAACCACCGGAGTTCACACCAACAGAAATATCAGACCCATCTCCAGAGAGGAAAATTCTGGCTGCTAGCGCGCTGCCATCACGAAAACCCATAACGTAATCGGCTGATGCGTCATCAGAGATATTTATATCAATTCCAAAATAAATACCCAATGTCTCAGAGAAATTTATTCCTACGTCTTCAGCATCACTACCAAGACCAACAACAACACCTGAAGAAACATCAACAGATTGATCTGCACCACTAAAAGCTGTCCAGTTTGCATCAGCCGTCAGGTCACCATCTAAGATCGAATCAAAATTCTCAGTAAAGAGAACAATAGCTTGAGAGCAAAGCGATGATAATGACATCACTCCAATTGCGAGTATAATCGTCTTTTTCATTTTAATGTATTATTTTGTGTTTGTTTGATAATCGCCAGCGAGATAGAAGTTATATTAATTACATTCACATCAACATTGGCATATTCTATATAATCGATGTTGCCAGCTGTTCGAAGTTTTTCAGCTGACAATTTTGACATAAAGAAAATTGGGGGAACAGCTCATGATAAATCGTTTTTATAACTACAAATATAAACATGTTTCCCAACAATATGTGAAGCAGAAAAAATGCCAAGTTATTGAGAATCAACCGGCTCATTGATTTATTTTTAAGGAATCGCAGTTTCTGATACTGGCCTTGCGGGAATCATCATGCGGAACACCCCCACAGATCGACCAGAATTGGTTTTAGGACTGGCATTGTAGAGGGCAAAGAGGTGAATATTCCCATCTGTATCTAGCCTAACTGCAGTATTATAGATGATTTTTTTCTGCGTCCCATAGCGGGCGGCAAGCCGGTAAAGCTCACCTGATTTCGAGCGGGTGTAGGAAATCGTTTTCATCGGAGGAACTGACGTTACGGAATTGGCAAAAGCGTGGAGCACTTTGAAGTTCGAGAGATTTTTCAAAATGAACTGTTTCCCCTGAAGGGTTTTCGAATCCAGATTGATCGTTCTTACCAGAGGCGGCTTATCCCAGAGTTTTCGGCCCGTAGTCGATGGGATGAGGAAAAATACACGCCTACTTCCTAATGATCCGGCAGGGATCGTTACATAGAGCTCATACTTACCAGATTTCTTATCCTTCCGATACAAAGGTAACGATTTCTCTGGTGTGATGTTTTGCATAGCAGATGGATTATTGAAAGTGACGTTGAACATCTGCCAATCT
>CALBVY010000031.1 GCA_937969495.1 uncultured Verrucomicrobiales bacterium
GGTTAGGCATCTTAGATGTTTGGCTATGGGCACATTTTGCCTGTTATTTTCCCTATCTGCTATGCCGGCGTTGTTGGCGGCAGATGATATTTTGTTTGAAGACTTTGAGGGGCCTGATTGGGGGGCTTGGACGACTACTGGAACAGCCTTTAACCAAGGGCCTGTAAAACAGAGTGATGCTCAGCCTTATCAGGGTCTGTTTGGTCTTGTTGGCCAGCAGGGAGTTAATAGCCATGCTCTTGTTCCTGGGACAATAAGCTTTGAGCGCAACTCCGCTATTGGGGAGTTGATTAGCCCAACGTTCACGGTGTCTCGTGATTATATCCATTTTTTAATTGGTGGGAGTAATCGGGTTTACTTTACTGGTATTCGCTTGCTGGATGCAAATACCGATGAGATCTTACGCACTGCGCAAGGGGGCGGCAAATCTTGGATGCGTCAGGAGGTCTGGAATGTATCAGATCTGATAGGTAGAGCGGTGAAAATCAGGATTGAGGATAAATATCATCGGGGGCAAGTTTGCTGCGATCACATTGTTTTTAGTGATCAGCCTTCAATTAAGTTGCCGGGGTTTTGGTCCACTGAGCGTTGGGTTAACATTTTTGCGTTCGATGTTTCTGATCTGGTGATGCATGATAGCTTCTTTGGCGCTCCCAACGTCAAGGATCGTAATGCTTCTGCTACTTATCAGGTGGTTCCTACGTATAGTGGAACACGCGTACGTGGGTATATCACGGCTCCTGAGACGGGTTATTATACCTTTTGGTTGAGTGCTTCTACGTCTGGTGAGCTTTGGCTCAGTAGCGATGAGAGTAAGTACCGTAAACAGCGCCTTGCGCACTTTGGTGGTGCTACAGGTGCGGGTTCTGCTGGTGTTAATTATAATAGTGGGAATCTATGGGATATGTATTCCGCACAGATGTCAGAGGAGGTCTATCTGGTGGCAGGGGAGACTTATTTCTTGGAAGCGCTTACTCAGCAGCATCATGTTTTTGCTGGTCGCCACGTCAGTGTGGCATGGGCTCGCCCTGGCCAAGATCGTGAGCTGATCCCTTCTGATTATTTTACTTCTTATGCCCAGGAGGGTGAGGATGCCGATGATGATTACCTGCCAGATTCTTGGGAAATCCAGTATGGTCTTGATGCCACCGATAATGGTCTGGTGGATCGCCCTCGTCAGGGTGAGCGTGGTGATTTTGATGCAGATGGCTTGTCTAACCGTGAGGAGTTTGTCTTGGGCACAGATCCGTCTAACCCAGATACCGATGGCGATGGCCTTTTAGATTCTGATGAGGTAAATAGCTATGGCACAAATCCCACCCAGAGTGATGCGCCATCTGAGCTAGTAGTCGGTAATGTAGATCTCGCTTCTTATCTGAACTCAAATTTAACCTGGTCACTCACCAGCCAGGGGCTGATTGCTTCTTCTTTCCGAGGTGATATTACGTGGGACTTCACCGTTCCTAGCAGCGGCTACTGGTCGATCAATGCGCTGACCACGCTACTTGGTGATCTGTATTTGCAGGAGATTGTGGATTTTGAAATATCCATCAATGGTGTGGTGTTTGCGAGAAAGAGCATTCCCTATGGCACCGATGGCAAGGCCATGTTGCGCGTGCTTACCCCACTGCTTAGCGCTGGCACCCATACTCTGAGTATTAATATTGATAACTTGGTAGCACGCCGGATGGTGAGTTTTCAGAGTATTCAGATCTTAGAGCCTCAGGGCGCGGATCTGGATGGTGATGGTCACCCAGATTGGGTAAACTCCCAGCTCACTGGAGTGAACAGTCTGTTTCCCTATCAGGCGATGTCGCGCACGTCTCCTGCATTTTTAGAAGGACAGGCCAGAGTAAGAGCCTCAGCGAGCTTAAATGGACAGTCTGTGCTCGCCGGAGTAGGGGATCAGCACTGGTATGCCAGTCTGCCACTGAGTAGCACAGGCAGCACCGCATTTACCCTCGCCTTGGGTGATGGCATCACAGAAACAGGGAGCATCCAGTGGCAGGCTACCAATGTCATGACGGATAGTGATCTGATCATTAGAAAAGGGGATGCACTCAAGCTCATCGCCCAGCCCTCCACAGGCGCCACTGGGCAGTCTGTTACCCTCACCGTATCAGCTGCTCCTAACCAAACGCCCGTTGTTTATCAGCTAAGTAGTGATGCAGATACTCAGATTCATACATTCAGCACAAGTGGTGTCTATCATGTTACCGCAGACCATGGCTCTGGAGTGAGTGAGGCATTTGATGTGATAGTTAAGCAGGCGGACTTCTCCACCACGCCCAAGGATCTAGTGAGTAATACCGTATCCAGCTTAAGCTTCCCATCCAGTTTGCTGAGCACGGGGCTCTATTTCGATGGTGGTGAGGCACTCTCCATTAATCAGAACGCCACGGTCACCAATGAGGGTCTAGCTTTACAAGTGAGCCCTATTGCGAGAGGGCAGTATCATCTTGTTGCCCGTCTCTTTGAGGGAGGTCCCATTTTAGGGGTTCAGCCACTTAATCTCATTGGCTTTGCTGATGTGATCCAGACAGGGCAGCAGAGCACCTTCTTCAGCCGTGACTTTGCGGGTTACCTTCAGCTGCAAGCACCCATAGTTGCCACAGATCTACCAGCAGGAGGTACGGTTGTAGTTAAAATCTTCCGCTCAGGGCTTACCTTCTTAGATGGCACTAGGACTCTTACTCTCAGCGTGAATGACTTTGTGAATGGAGTCTACTACCTCGATTTCCTATTCCCAATAGGCATGTCAGGCGGCTACTGCCACTACATCGACATCTACGATCGCAACGGAGCCTTCGTAACAAGACGCTAACCCCCCCCAAAAAAAACCCACCCAACCCAAGCCCTTCCGTCCCTTCCGTGGTTCCCAAAAAAAGCCCAACCCAAGCCCCCCACAACCCAAGCAAATTCGTAAGATTCGCCCGATTCGTGGTTCCCAAAAGCCCAACCCAAGCAAACCCATAAGATCCCCCCGATCCGTGGTTACCCAAAAGCCCAATTCATGAACAAGCCAATCATCCTCGTTGCCAGCCTCTCCCTCATCGGAGCAGGTAGCCTCGTCTATTGGCAGTCTCAGCGCCCAGAGCCCACCCCTCAGGAAACCATCACCCAGCCCGTTGTTAAACCCGCCACCACCCGGGCGCCACGTCCCGCCACCCAGACTCCCTCCCTCGTTTCCCGTATTACTGATTCCTCGCTCCGCTATGAAGTCCGCGTAGACGCACTCCGCCGCCTTGATGCAAAGTCTCTCACCCCGCAGGAAATAGACACCCTCTACACCCTACTCAACCACACCCCCAAAGCCGGCCACGAGGAAAGCTGGTGGGTAGTGGTTAATGAAATCATGGAGCAAATGCGTAAGCAAGCCATCGCCCCAGAGCGTTACACCCCCGCCATGCTAGCCATCATCCGGGATGAAAACGCCCCAGAAGTCCTCCGTGATTACGCCATCCAGCACCTCGGCCAGTGGGTCACCCCACGCGGCGCCGAGCAAGGCTACCCCAGTGAGGAAAACCCCCAGCTTGTTCAAGAAACAGCCCGCACCCTCGGCCGCACCATCACAGATGCCACCATCGCCCACACCTCCATCCCCGGCACCACCCTCATGGTCATGGTGGATATGCTCCACGGTGGTGTTCCAGAGCCCATTCTCACCCCCATCCTCACCTCTCTCCAGCCATGGTTCCAGAACACCATTTCTGGAGTTAATAATACCGCTAAGATCACCCGCATCTCGGCGATTAATGCCATCGCCATGCTTGATCTCCAAGAGCACAGCCCCAGCATCCGCAAGCTGGCAGAATCAGACCAGACAGATCCCAGCATCCGCCTCAATAGCATCGCCGCCCTCGGCCGCATTGGACAAGCCAAAGACCTCGACTTCCTCCAATCCATCGCATCAGGCGATACCAAATACCGCCACGCCGCCAAAGCCGCATTAACGAAACTTTCTAAGAAAAATCAGCTCTAACCCCGCCCACACAACCCAAGCCCCTTCCGCCCCTTCCGTGGTTCCCCAAAAAACACAACCCAAGTCCCACAACCCAAGCAAATTCGTAAGATTCGCCCGATTCGTGGTTCCCAAAACTTTTCCCATTTCAAAAACAACATCATGAAGACATCATCAACACTCTTCCCATTTTCTAAAGCCCTTAAATCACTAGCTGCCATTGCTTTATCAACGACAGTGATTACCCAGATTATACTGGCTACCAACGATGATCCTGACGATCCATACTGCCCAGAATCGGGCTGTCTTGATTGTAATAAAGAAGAGGTTCCTGTAACATCTCCTGCTTGTGAAACTCGTTACAGTGTGAACTGGGCGATGAACATCGGAGTTGCTCAGTACAAACGTCAGCAAAGCTTTGTGAATTCTTCACGCGGGGGCGCGATAGAGGGGTCGATCAGAGGTAAGATGCCTCGTAACTTTGATGATATATACCGCACCATGTATGGGGGAGGTGCCATGCACCGTCAGGGGGTTTCACTGGAAATCAGTGAGCCAACGATTAGTGCTAATGTATATGACCCTAGTATTGTAAAAGTCCATAGCTCTGGTGATTTCGAGAGAATTTATGCTAATGGTCATATTCGTCAGGTTCTTACAGATAATGCATTTACCGATATTCAGAGTATTGCAGGAGGTTTTCAAGTTCGTCTTTGGTCTTTGGAAGGCTTGTCTCTTGCGAAAACGGGTAATTTCTACAATCTGCCCACCTCGGATCCTGTTCATGAGGCTATCTTCCAGAAGCCTACAGGAGTCACAGGAGATAATGAGCTACTTATCATTGCCAAGGAGAGGTTTGGAGCCAGAGGGGTTCATATTGTGACGAGCCATTATGTGCAGGATCTCACAGCTGATACCCTCACAGTCTGTCGTTATGACGGTGAGGGCGTATCAGGGGATCTTATTTACAAAGAATTTCTCCAGAAATCCAATCGTGGTGCTAAAGTCTGGGATTACACCATTAATCGCCAGGTCTTTGAGGCGACCACAGCTGCAAATGGTTCCGTGGGAGCGCTTGTTAAGGTTAAGCACTCGGAAGAGGTTTATGAAGACTTCTCTACATCCACGGCAGGTGGAGAGGTAGGAGCTCGTCGTATGGTCAAGAAAATTGATGATTTTGGCGGATTAAATCTAACCACCGTCTACAAGTATTATGAAGCATTAACTAATAAATATGTTCACGGTAGGCTGAAATCTATTCAGAGACCCAATGGAAAATGGGAATATCATGTATACACAGATAGTAATGCTGCGGCATCAGTAATCCATACTAGCTACAGCTCTTGGAAGAATGTTACTTTGGCAAACTATCAGCAGGGCATAAAAGTAGAGACAGTCATTAACAAAAATAATTTCACCAGAACCACCAGTATTGCAGGAACGCAAGTATCTCAATCTAAGACATCCACTACTGTAGATCCATCTACTGGAAATAGTAAGTTGGTGAACCAACGTTGGGACGGTAGCGAGTGGGCAACAGAAACCACGCAATATTATCCAGAAGGAATAACAACCACGAATCCCGCGGAATATGCTGGTCGCCCTCAATGGATAGAGCATGCCGATGGCACAGCCACTCTCTACTCTTATGTTCTGTCAGGTGATAACCTCATCATCACGACACAATCAGGAGCTGGTAATAGAGCTGGAATCACAGCAGGAAAAAAAACCATCTCCACCTATAATAAATCTCTCCAGCTTATCGCCGAGGAAGTGCAGGATATTGCTACAGGTCTAACCTTTCATAAGAAAACAGCAGACCTTACCGTGACTATCAACAGTCTAGCTGCCGCTTTTCCATCTGGTGTAGTAGCCACCAATGATAGTAACATCATTAATGGCCTTGATGGTATTGGAAGACCCATCAAGTGGATATTTAATGATAACGCCAATGATTATAGTATCAACGCACGCGGATGCTGTGGGCCAAAGTATGCACGCTCTCGCAGTGGTGCTTTGAGCTATAATCATCGTGATCGTCTACGTCGTGTCTATCACTCCACCACTCAGCAGAGTAGCGCAGACACTCCTATAGATACCTATACATCATATAACGGTCTTACCAGCACCACTACGCGCACTACTGGAGGCACCACGCTCCTTGTTTCAGAAACTACACGTAACATCAGCGGCCTCACCACCATTTCTAAGTCCCCAGATGCCGATGGCGATGGAAACTCTGAGATAACCACCCGCCAGAAAGTCTATAACACAGCAGGAGGAAGTGCCACCACCATTACACATCCGGATGGCACCACTAGCTCATCACTCACATTTACT
>CALBVY010000032.1 GCA_937969495.1 uncultured Verrucomicrobiales bacterium
TGAGTATCTTCTTAAAGCATACGAGATGACTGGCAATACCGAGAGAATTATATCCCTGAACCAAGAACTCTTTGATGATATCGGCTCAGGTACTGCAGCTAATCTATATTATCTCAACAAAACGACCATATCATTATTTAATCTTAAGTTCAACTCAGGTGATAGGGCAGGAGCCAAAAAGATCATCGATAACGCTAGAAAGAAGGCTGAAGGCCACCCTTCTGCTGCTCGTTTCCAGGAATACCTGTCAATGATAGAATCGAGACTCAAAATGCCTCAAAAAGGTGACACTATGGAGATCAAGTTTACTAGCTTACAAGGTAAGAAAATCGATCTAGCGACGATGAAAGGTAACGTAGTGCTTGTTAGTTTCTGGTCTACCGACTCCGTGTCCAACACTGAAAGGCTTCCTCGGATGCTAAAAACTTATGAAAAATATCATGCACAAGGCTTCAAGATCATTGGTATACCAATTGATAAAAACCCAGATAAAACAAAAGTCGAAGCCTTCATTAAGGATAACGATATACCTTGGCCACAGTACTTTGATAGTAAAGGCATCAAAAGTGATTTAGCTGTGAAGTATGGTGTCACCGAAGCATATTGCCCTATGTTAGTTCTAATCGGCCAAGACGGCACTGTTGCAGATGCTAGCGTTTCTCGTTTTCGTATTGAGCAAACAGTCAAGAGACACCTACCCAAGTAACGCCCTCTTCTCCCCTTTTTACCAGCGGGTGATTCCTTCTTCGGAGTCACCCGTTTTTTATTGGCTCTAGAGCCAATAGCATCAAAAAAGTCAGAAACAATTTGCCTTTTACTATGCTGGCTACATCTTGACATGATTTTAATCATGAACAAAATACTACTACACACAGGTTTAGGGCTAGCTCTCTGCAGCTCACTTTTTGCTGGGAAAGCTGACGAAATTGCTAAGAAACATGCCGTGGCTAAAGCTGCTGATCTAGAAGCTTATTTAAAAGCTAATCCCAAATCCATTCAAGATGCATACTTCATCCAGCATTTGCTAGAGGCATACGCTTTGACTAACAACACCAAGAAACGTATCGCCTTGTTACAGAAGCAGTTGGATAATCTCAATTTCCCTGAAACGCAGCCGAACAAAATTAGCGGAATCGTCGAGCCATTAATTAGACATAAGATAAAAGCAGGTGATCAGCTAGGAGCCAAAAAAATCCTCGATACTGTCAGAAAAAAAAGCGAAGGCCATAAGAGACCTACTGAGATGAATCAAGCTTTGTCAAATTTAGCCACAAGACTAGAACAGCAACTAGAACAGCAACTAAAAATACCAAACCTAGGTGAAACCATGGAGGTGAAGTTCACTAGCTTACAAGGTGAAAAAGTCGATCTCGCCGCCATGAAAGGAAAGGTAGTGCTCATCGACTTTTGGGCCACTTGGTGTGTCCCCTGCATTGCTGAACTCCCTCATGTGTTCAAAGCTTATGAGAAATATCACGATCAAGGTTTTGAGGTCATCGGCATCTCACTTGATACAGATAAAGCAAAACTTGAGAAATTCATCAAAGACAGAAAGATGCCCTGGCCACAAAGCTTTGATGGCAAAGGTTGGAGAACTGAGCTGGTAGCGAAGTATGGTATCAAAAATGTCCCTGCCACATTTCTCATTGGCCCAGACGGCACCGTTGTAGCCACTAATCTACGAGGTGATCATCTTGTAGAAACGGTCAAAAAACACCTACCAAAGTAAGTCTTTTTTCCCCCTTTCAATGAACGCCCCCAGAATCATCTATTTTTCTGGGATCAAGCTACCGATCATGGAGGCCATGACATCAACAAAAAATGAACCCATCGTTTTTTCCAATATCCACTAACAAACTATTTAATTTTATGAAAAAAATACTACTCCACACATGCCTAGGACTAACACTCTGCAGCACACTTTCCGCTCAGTCATATTCCGAAATTTTTAGTAAACTCGCCGCGGCTGAAGCTATTGAATTAGAAGCTTATTTAAAAACCAATCCAGACGCGGATGAAAAAATAAAAACAATTGAGTATCTTCTTAAAGCATACGAGATGACTGGCAATACCGAGAGAATTATATCCCTGAACCAAGAACTCTTTGATGATATCGGCTCAGGTACTGCAGCTAATCTATATTATCTCAACAGAACTACCATCTCATTATTTAATCTGAAGTTCAACTCAGGTGATAGGGCAGGAGCCAAAAAGATCATCGATAACGCTAGAAAGAAGGCTGAAGGCCACCCTTCTGCTGCTCGTTTCCAGGAAGACCTGTCAATCTTCGAATTGGCACTAAAAAGACCTAAAAAAGGTGATATTATGGAGATCAAGTTTACTAGCTTACAAGGTAAAAAAGTCGATCTAGCGACGATGAAAGGCAACGTAGTGCTTGTTAGTTTCTGGTCTCCCGACTGCGTGACCACCAATGAAAGGCTTCCTCGGATGCTAAAAACTTATAAAAAATATCATGCACAAGGCTTCAAGATCATTGGTATACCAGTTGATAAAAACCCAGATAAAACAAAAGTCGAAACCTTCATTAAGGATAAAGATATACCTTGGCCACAGTACTTTGATAGTAAAGGCATCAAAAGTGATTTAGCCGTGAAGTATGGTGTCACCGAAGAAGATTGCCCTATGTTAGTTTTAATCGGCCAAGACGGTACTGTTGTAGATGCTAGCTTTTCTCGTTTTCGTATTGAGGAAACAGTCAAGAGACACCTACCCAAGTAACGCCCTCTTCTCCCCTTTTTACCAGCGGGTGATTCCTTGTTTGGGGTCACCCGTTTTTTATTGGCTCTAGAGCCAATAGCATCAAAAAAAGTCAGAAAAAGATTGTCTTTTACTATGCGGACTAAATCATGTCATAATTCTAATTATGAAAAAGACACTACTACACACAAGCTTAGGATTAGCCCTCTGCAGCTCACTTTTTGCTGGGAAAGCTGACGAAATCATTAAAAAACACGCCATAGCTGAAGCTATTGAACTAGAATCTTATTTAAAAGCTAATCCCAACTCAAACGAAAAGGAACACGCCATCGATCGTCTTATAGATGCTTATACTTTGGCTAATAATACCGAAAAACGCATCGCACTATTACAGGAGCGATTTGATAATTTCAATTTCCCTGAAACCCATAAGGGAGATATTTATACCGTCACCAAGGCATTAGTTGACCACCAATTAAAAACTGGTAATAAACTAGGAGCCAAAAAAATTCTCGATATCGCTAGAGAAAAAAGCAAAGGCCATAAGAATCTTACTGAGGTCAATGCTCTTCTGTTATCTCTAGCTTCGCCAATCACGCTACCGGTCAAGGGTGAAACCATGGAGGTGAAGTTCACTAGCGTACAAGGTGAAAAAGTCGATCTCGCTGCCATGAAAGGAAAGGTAGTGCTCATCGACTTTTGGGCCACTTGGTGTGTCCCCTGCATTGCTGAACTCCCTTATGTGTTCAAAGCTTATGAGAAATATCACGATCAAGGTTTTGAGGTCATCGGCATCTCACTTGATAAAGACAAAGCAAAACTTGAGAAATTCATCAAAGACAGAAAGATGCCCTGGCCACAGAGCTTTGATGGCAAAGGCTGGGGAACTGATCTGGCCGTGAAGTATGGTATCAAAAGTGTCCCTGCCACATTTCTCATTGGTCCAGATGGCACCGTTGTAGCCACTAACCTACACGGTGATCATCTTGTAAAAATGGTCAAAAAACACCTACCCGAATAAAACTTCACTATACTCTTTTAACAAATGAGTGATTTCTTTCCCAAGACCATCCGTTTTTATGTGCTTCAGACACCAATAACAGAAGCCATAGCATCAACAAAACATGAATCTCTCGTCTTTCCTAATATCCACTAACCAAATATTTAAATTTATGAAAAAAATACTGCTAACTACGAGTCTAGGACTAGCTTTATGTTCCGCACTTTCTGCTGGGCAAGTTGCCAAAATTGCCAAGAAACACTCTACGGCTAAAGCTGTTGAACTTGAAGCTTATTTAAAAACTAATCCTGACGTAGATGAGAAGAAAAAAATAATCGATCATCTTCTAGAAATATACGGCTCAACTGGTAATAAGGAACGAAGTATCGCCCTGTATCAAGAGCGATTTGATGATCTCAGCTCAGGTGCTGACGCGAATTTACGCGCAGTCCAAATGACCGCCGCAAGATTATTGTATTTCAAGTTCAACTTAGATGATAGGGCGGGAGCCGAAAAGGTCAGCGATGCCGTTGCAAAAAAAGTCGCAGGTCACCCTGCTGCTGCTCGTTTCCTCAAAGGATGGTCGCAGACCGCGGCGATCATAAAAATGCCTCTTAAAGGTGAAACCATGGAAGTAAAATTCACTAGCCTAAAAGGCAAAAAAGTAGATCTCGCTGCCATGAAAGGCAAATTAGTATTTATCGAATTCTGGTCTATGTCTAACATAGAAGATCTTCCTTATGTGATGAAAACTTATGAAAAATATCATGCAAAAGGCTTTGAAGTCATCAGCATTTCACTTGATCACGAATCAGACAAAGAAAAACTCAAATCTTTCATTAAAGATAAAAATATACCTTGGCCTCAACACTTCGATGGCAAAGGTATCAAAGGTGATATACTAGCAAAGTATGGTGCCGAAAACTATGGCGCTTGCTCATTTCTCATCAGCCCAGACGGTACCGTTTTACATAATCGTGTATCTGCTATGCATCTTGAAGAAATGGTAAAAGCATACCTACCCAAGTAACGCTCTCTTCTCCCCTTTTTACCAGCGGGTGATTCCTTGTTTGGAGTCACCCGTTTTTTATTGGCTCTCGAGCCAATAGCATCAAAAAAAGTCAGAAAAAATTTGCCTTTTACTAGGCGGACTACATCATCATGTAATTCTAATTATGAAAAAAACACTACTAAACACAAGCTTAGGGTTAGCCCTCTGCAGCTCACTTTTTGCTGGGCCCATTGACGACATTGCCAAGAAACACGCCACGGCCAAAGCCCTGGAGATCGAATCTTATTTACAGGCTAATCCCAAATCAGACGAGAAGGACAAAGCTGTTAATTATCTTCTAGAAGCTTATGCTTTGACTGAAAATACAACAAGAAGTATCGCCCTACTGCAGGAGCGATTTGATACTCTTGGCTCCGGCGCTGACGTTGACCCGCAAAAACTTTACATGACCACTCAGAGCTTATTTGCTCTCAAGTTAGCAGCAGATGATAAAACAGGTGCCAAGAAGCTTATCGCTGATGCTAAAAAGAAGAGCGAGGGTAATGATATGGCTAATCGACTTGATAGTGCCTTTTCACAGCTAGAGGGAAAACTGAAAATGCCTAGCAAAGGTGACACCATGGAGGTGAAGTTCACAAGCTTACAAGGTAAAGAAGTCGATCTCGCTGCCATGAAAGGCAAAGTAGTGCTCATCGACTTCTGGGCCACTTGGTGTGGACCTTGCATCGCAGAGCTCCCTCATGTGCTGAAAACTTATGAAAAATACCATGCCAAAGGCTTTGAAGTCATTGGCATCTCACTTGATAAAGAATCAGCTAAAGAAAAACTCGAGGCCTTCATTAAGGATAAAAATATGCCTTGGCCACAGTACTTTGATGGCAAAGGTTGGAAAAGTGATCTCGTCACAAAGTATGGCATCAGCGGTATCCCTGCCACATTTCTCATCGGCCCAGATGGTACCGTTGTAGCTACAGACCTCCGTGGTGATAGCCTTGAGAAAGCTGTTAGCAAACATCTCGCCAAGTAACACTCTTGTCCCTTTTTACCCAACGGGTGATTCCTTTTTACGGAGTCACCCGTTTTTTTATTGGCTCCAGATAGCAGCAATGGCCGCAAGGGCATCAGCAAAGCGAGCTGAAGTACCAAGTGCTGGCGTTAGGCGAACCTCGTGCCCTTTGAGATGATGGGTCACTCCGTGAACAACCTCCCCTTTGGGAATACCCAAATCATCTGGAATATCCCATCCACCGTGCTGACCATCATTGAGGAAAAAAGGCAGAATGATGACACGCTTCTGAGTAACTAGGTTTGACCAATCGGTCACTCTGGGTGCCTCCTCTAGCCACAGATCTTGCACCTGAGCCCAGTCGCCATGCTGTTGCATCTGCGCAAGATGGATTTTGAGCGTTTGTTTCGAACAAGAGTTCTTTGTGGATCCATGGCCTATGACTAACAGACTCACCTGCTCCAAACCCCAAGATTCTAACACATCTCGTGCCGCTTCTTGGATCAGCTCTGCCATCAGCGGGTGCGTCCCCACCGGTGGCGCGTAGCGGATGGATGCATCACGCTCAGTAAGATTTAATTTTGCAGGAATCACCTGACGGGTGAAATAGCCTTCTGCTAGAAAATCTGGCACAATGCAGATTTTCTCCGCATCCATTCTATCCAAGGCTCCTTCTATAAACGGTTCTTCTTTTAAAAAAGCGCAGTGCACTTGCGCAAAATCACCGCGCTCACGTAACACATCCGCATGCATCCTCACTGATCGAGAGGAATCCGGATGCTTAGAAGATCCGTGCCCAAGCACGAGCAATGCTGTATTTGAAGTATTACTCATCCAGAGCCAAGCTAGCACAAGTGCCTTAAATCTGAAAGTCCTGCGTTCCTGATTCAAGATGCAGACCACACTCATACTTACTACCGCCAAAGCGTGATTGTTCAGCGGTAGTATCTTTCTCCAGAGGTTTAGTCGAGTGCCAGTCCCCCATGGTAGCATAGCCATCAGCTGCCAGAGGATGTTTGATGAGATTATGATCGTAAAAATAAGCCGCCACCTGTGAGTCTGACCAATCAAGGATGGGGTAGACCTTCAGTGTCTGTTTCTGCTGTTCTGCAAATTGCCGGTCCACTCGTGTGCTGGACTGAGATCTGCGGAGACCACTCATCCAGATGTCTGTGCCAAGCTCCTGTAAGGCTCGGTTCATGGGCTCTACTTTATTAATGAGGCCATAGCGTGTATTCCCCTCCTCGCCCTGCTCCCAGAGTTTTCCATAAAGAGCTTCCTGACGTGCAGCTGAAACCTTGGGTTGATAGACTTTCACTGTTACTCCTAGCTTCTTGATCAACTCTTCAGCATACTGATAAGTTTCAGGAAACAAATACCCAGTATCTAACCACACAACGGGGATCTCAGGGGCGTGTTCACTGACGAGGTGTAGCATAATAGCAGCCTGTAGACCAAAACTACTGCTTAACACAAGGCGCGCTCCAAACTCTGCGTGAAGCCACTTGATCCGATCAGGCGCTGACATCCCCTGAAAGGCTTCATTGACCTTTTCAATATCGTTTTTTGTTAGGATGGTTTTCGCCATAGCATTCATCGAACAAACTGTTTATTTTTAGTTAGGAAAATGCCTCTGCAGCAATGTTAGCGTGGAAATTATTACCCGCTGTGGTTGCTTGCACATAACCAGTGCGGATGACGAAGTCACCAAAGTGCTCTCCTTCCTCTCTGTCCTTGGCATAGTGCGCGATAATGGGTGAGAGGAGAGCTTTGATATCGTTTCCTGAAACTGATTCACGGTAGAGTTTATTAAGCCGCTGACCGTGGAAGCCAGCCCCTAGGTAGACGTTGTATTTATTAGGGCCTTTACCGACAAAGCCAATCTCCGCGAGATACGGACGGCCACAGCCATTCGGGCAGCCCGTCATACGGATAGTGATCGCATCGTGACGTAGTCCACTTGCTTCCACCACTTCTTCGAGATCCGTGATCACTGTGGGTAGATAGCGTTCTGCTTCAGCGAGTGCCAGACCACAGGTAGGAAGTGCTACACATGCGATGGAATTCAGCCTTAATGCTGTGCGCTCATGCGTCTTGAGAATCTTGTATTTTTCTAATAAAGCTTCGATTTCCGGCTTCTGAGCATCTGTTATGTTCGCTAAAATAAGATTTTGGTTCGCGGTCATGCGGAACTCGCCTTTCAGCACTTTGGCAATTTCTACCAATCCTGATTTCATCGGGCATGATGGGGTATCGAGTACCCGCCCTCCTGGAATAAAAAGTGTTAGGTGGTGATTGCCTTGATCATCCTGCACCCAGCCAAATTTATCGCCGTTGGATTCAAATTGAAAATCACGTGCTGGCTCTAGCTCATAACCTAAGTATTCATTGAGCTTAGCAAGAAAACCATCTGCCGTCATACGCTCAACGGTGTATTTCAATCTCGCCCATTTCCGGTCACCTCGCTCACCAAAGTCACGCTGTACGAGCAGCACCTTCTCAGCCACATCCACGGCCTTTTCAGGGGTGCAAAAGCCAATCACATCTGCGGTGCGTGGGAAAGTCTCCTCCACACCATGCGTCATGCCCATACCACCGCCTACACTTACATTGTAACCGATGATTTTTCCATCTTCAACAATGGCGATAAACGAGAGGCAATTCGCATAAATATCCGTATCATTATCTGGCGGCACAGCCACGTTGATTTTAAACTTACGCGGTAGATAGGTCTTTCCATAGAGAGGTTCTTCAAACTCTTCACTGGAAATAACCTTTTCCTCATCAAGGAAAATTTCATGGTAAGCACGTGTGCTAGGTAGCAGATGGGAGCTGATATCACTCGCTAGCTGCACGGCCTCAGAGTGGACCTCACTAAGGTGTGGGTTAGCATTGCAGATGACGTTACGGTTCACATCACCACAGGCTGCGATACAGTCGAGCGCGGCTTTATCCATCGCTTGAATCGAGGCCTTAAGGTTATGTTTGATCACTCCGTGAAGCTGCCATGTCTGGCGGGTGGTGATCTTCAGGGTGCCGTTAGCGTATTGATCTGAGATTGCATCCATCGCCAACCACTGCTCGGGTGTAGAAACACCACCGGGGAGACGCACGCGGATGAGGAAGCTGTAGGCTTTATCTAACTTCTTCTTTCTCCGCCCCGCTCTAACATCGCGATCGTCTTGCAAATACATACCGTGAAATTTGCTCAACTGCTGACTATCAGCACAAATGGCACCATTGCTGGTATCTGCGATCTCTTCTGCTAGCGTGCCACGTAGGTAGTCGCTATTTAATTTTAGTGGCTCATTGGCCGAAAGTTTTTTTTCTTCACTCATTGTCTATGAATTTCTTCTCGGCTCGAAAAAGCCTGGTTATTTCGCTGGTTACCGTTTTCTGATCACTACTAGGTTTTAATAAACATCACGCTGGTAACGCTTCTCTTTTTTAAGTGTCGCTAAATATTGATCTGCTTCTTCCGGTGATTTGTCACCTTCCGTGGCGATAATCTCTAGCAGCGCATCATGCACATCCTTGGCCATACGGGAGGCATCACCACAGACATAGAAGTGAGCTCCTTTTTCTAACCATGACCAGATCGCCGCCGCATTTTCCAACATTTTGTGTTGCACGTAGACCTTTTCAGGCTGGTCTCGGGAGAATGCTACATCGAGACGCGTTAAGCTACCCTCTTTGAGGTGATCTTGTAACTCGAGCTGGTAGAGGAAGTCTTCGTTGTATTTCTGATCGCCGAAGAACAACCAGCTTTCACCTTTTGCCTCAGTCTCTGCACGCTCTTCCACAAAGGCGCGGAAGGGCGCAATACCTGTGCCTGGGCCGACCATGATGATGGGGGTGTCACCATTTTCTGGTAAACGGAAGTTCTTGTTCTGATGCACATAGACGGAGACAGGCGCTCCTTTTTTAGCTTCATCCGCTAAGTAGGTGGAGGCCACTCCCTTTCGTGATTTCCCATGCGTATCATACCTCACTGCAGCGATCGTTAGATGCACTTCACCTGGATGAGCTTTGGGGCTAGATGCTATGGAATAGAGTCTTGGCGGCAGCTTACGCAACATATCTACCAGCTGCTGCGCAGTGAGATTTTTTGCCGGATAATCTTCAATGAGGTCAATGATCTCTCTGCCATGACTCCATGCCTTAAACTCTCCCTTGGCGGCATCGTCGAGTAGTTGTGCAAGTTCTTCTGAAGCAGAAATTCCCTGCCACGCACTGACGATCTTCCGTGAGAGACCGGTGATATCCAGATCTTCCGTAAGAGCATCTGAGAGTTTTTTATCCCCCACTACTTTAACATTCACAGTGGTCGTAGCATCAAGTCCACTCGCTTTGATAATGGCATCAACCACATCGTTGGCATTACGAGGAATAACTGCAAGTACATCACCTGGCTGGTAATCAAACCCTGAACCTTCTAACGAGAGCTCTACGTGAATGGTTTCTTTAGCCGAATACTCTCCACTGAGAAGCTGGTTATCAATGACTTCAGCAGGAAATGGATTCTTTTTATCGTAAATTTGACCACTTGACGCAGCAGCAACCACCGAGGAAGCAGCTACAGAATCACCAAGCTGTTTCCAGACCAATGTGCTCCACTGCTGAAAAGCTTCATCGTAATCCACATCACAATCAGCCCGATCCACTATCCGCGTAGCGCCTAGTTTTTCTAAGCGTGCATCGATCTGTTTGCCCGTTTCACAAAACTGATCATAGCTGGTATCACCCAGAGCGCAGACGGAGAAATCCACACCTGCTAGCGAGATCTCCGCTTCCATAAACGCCTTATAAAACTCCTCCGCAGCCTCGGGCGGATCTCCATCACCCCATGTGCTGACGATTACTAACAATGTCCCTGCATCGGCTAGTGCGGCAGGAGTTGTCTCAGACATATTAAGGATCTGCGATTTAAAGCCCTTTTTCTTTCCAGCTTTTAACACCTGCTCTGCAAGCTCCTCGGAGTTCCCTGATTCCGTACCATAGAGCACCGTCAGCTTCCTGTCTGCGATGGGCTCTGCACCTCCTGAAGCATCCGATTGTAAACCAGAAAGAAACCCACCGAGCCACGCAAGCTGCTGTGAATCCATCGATGAAACAGCCACAGAGAGCTGACTTTGCTGCTCAGAACTGAGCGGAGAATGTGGAGGAAACTTAATCATTAGTTTGTTTATAAACTTACTTATTATGCGAGAGAGAGAATGGATAAGAACTTAGGACTTGCAAGCCGAATTGTAAAAAAACTACGACATAGACACCCCGAGTGCGAGTCATTGTTTTTCCAGCTTGTTGCCAAGACGGTGAAGCAGTAAATATAGCTGGAAAATGCCAAAGTCTAGCCATCACATGATTTACTACACCCATCACCACACCCCCATCGGCAACATACGCCTCCGCGCCAGTGATGAGGGATTAGTAGCACTTGACCACATCAACCAGCAGAACACATTGGATAATGCGTGGGCGGAAAACCTCCAACACCCTATTCTCCAGCAAGCCATCACCGAGCTAGACGAATACTTCGCAGGGAATCGGCAGATTTTCCAAACCCCACTCGCTCCAGTAGGCACGCCCTTCCAAATCTCCGTCTGGCAGACTCTCACCACTATTCCATTTGGAGAAACAGCCAGCTACAGTGACATTGCAACGGCGATTCATAAACCCAAAGCCGTCCGTGCAGTCGGCGCCGCCAATGGCCGTAACCCTCTCTCTATTTTTATCCCCTGCCATCGTGTGATTGGGAAAAATGGCACTCTCACCGGCTACGGAGGAGGTTTGAAAATCAAAACTATCCTACTAAAATTAGAGCAATAAAAGCGGCAAATTACGCCTTTAAATCTCTTACCTTTCTGGGTTTTTGAATTTTGAGGTTTGGCATTTAAAAAATTAGCTATTAGTAAATCTCCCATGTCCGATTCAATCATCGCAGAAAAATACCCCAATGCCGAAACCACTGCTTCCGGCCTCAAATACATCGTTACAGAAGCTGGAGACGGTGGTGCAAAACCAACGAAAGGCACATCTGTCAAAGCTCACTACACAGGATACCTACTAGATGGATCAAAGTTCGATAGCTCCGTGGATCGCAATCAAGCTTTTGAATTCCCAGTAGGAATGAGTATGGTTATCAAAGGCTGGGATGAAGCTTTTATTGATATGACCAAGGGTGAAAAACGCACCCTCATCATCCCACCAGAACTCGGCTACGGCGAGAACGGCTACCCACCAGTCATCCCACCAAGTGCCACACTCATCTTCGATGTCGAGCTAATCGACTTTTAAGGCACTTCACGAACATTTCATCCTGAGTTCATCAGGATTTCACATGGTGCTGCCAGCTTGGTAGCACCATGAATACAAACTCGTCCCCCTTCACCGCTCCTCGGCTATTTGCCATTGGATTTATCTTTTGTGCCATCAGCGTTGCATGGCTTGCGTTAGGTAGCACACTCTCTAAGAGGCATCAGTCATCGACATCCAACTCAAAGAGCAGTGTCACCAAACTCTGGGGACCTGAGCAGAGCCAAGCGCATCCGAAAATTTGGTATACCCCCTATGCCAACGCATCTTCACGCATTTATATACAGCCTGTCTCAAGTTCCGTAGACGTAAAACTTCACTACGAGCCTAAGAAAAAAGGACTATCATGGAATAATACTTACAGTGCGGATTTCTCCGCTCGCTATGAAATCAAAAATAACAGTGATAGCTCCCGGGTGTTTCATATTATTTTTTCCCTACCTTCATCCAATAGCAGCTATCACGACTTCACATTTCAGATCGATG
>CALBVY010000033.1 GCA_937969495.1 uncultured Verrucomicrobiales bacterium
ACCCCAGATAACATCGAACAAGAAGATAACCTCCCCAAAAGCCGCGCAGAATCTCTCTGCCCATGCAAAAGTAATTACAGCTACTACACATGCTGCATGCCACTACACTACCACAAGTCAAAAGCAGCCACGGCTGAAGAGCTCATGCGCTCACGTTACAGCGCGTATTTCTTTCGCCTCGTTGATTACCTAGTAGAGACTCACCACCCAGATACACGAGAGCCAGGTATGAAAAAAAAGTTGTCTAAAACAGTACACAACATCAGCTGGCAATTCCTCACTATCTTGAAAACTTCTAAAGGAGACTCAGAAGATAAAACCGGCAAGGTAGAATTCCGTGCCGAATGCTATGTTGAAGGCGAACCACACGAGCAGCATGAACATTCACGCTTCAAACGCTACAAAGGCGAATGGAAATATTTCGACGATAAAGGCTAAAGCACGCAACTGGAGATAGCTGATTGTAAGACGCTTACGAACCAGCGACTCAAAGTAGAAGGCGCCTAGACTTGTTCTCTGAGGAGTTCTGTTTCGTTTGTTGTGATAGTAGAATGAAGAGCAAAAACCTTGCCAACTGTTAGTAGAAACGGAAGAAAATTTACTTTTCTGCGCGATACCATTCGCGGAGTTGCGCGCTTCTGAGATCGACACCATCAAGGAGAAGCTGCAGGTCTTCTGGAGCGAGGGGTAGGACTTACTCATCTTTTTTTCCTACTGGAGGCCAGCTGAATGTTCCTTGCTCAAGTTTCTTGGCTACGACGTAGATTCCAGTGCGGTCAAAATAGAGAAGTTTGACTCGATTGCGTCGTCGATTAGAAAAGACGTAGAGAAACTGGGCGTTAAGCTTGGCAATACTGAAGTCTCGTAAGACGCCCGTGAGCCCGTCAAAACTTTTACGCATATCGACAGGAGGAAGAATCACACGGATTTTCAATGCAGATGATGATAGATTAATCATAGGCCTCCAAGCTTATCCAGATCTTCGTATCTGAATAGGTGGCCAATTTAAAGACGCTTACTTTTGTTCCCTCCGAGACGAGGATCTTCGATAACGATGAATCGTTTAAAACCATTGGGTAAACCTCCCGAGTAGTCATTTTTATTTGGATTTCTGGGCATCCAGAAATTACAAGGAACCTAACAAAAAGCACAACTCTAAATTGTCAATATTTCCCTAGCTGGATGACCCTGAAGCACAGCCCTTTTCAGAAATTTCTCCAGTGGCACTGGTTTTACCATAATTCACCAAGCCACAGCCCGCCGGACCCAATTCCCATGCTTGCCAGCTACCTGATTTCAACTCAAATGATGTATCTAATTTTGCAGGAAATGTCGTTACCCCATCGGTGAATTGAAAAATTGGCGGACGAGTTTGTGCATGAAAAGATAGCGACATTTCTCAAAATCCAAATGCATATTCTGGGTTCAATACTTTGTGACGGATGAATACCTTGTATACTAGACGTTTACCACTGGAACTCTACACCAACACCCAGCATACGCGAAGACCCAGCCTTACCCACCTGCGGAATTGCAGGAGGAATCGGTAGACCACGATAGAGCGCGTAGTCGTCATCAAGCAGATTAGTACCGAAAAAATACACACTAGCATTCTCCCACGACCAGCCAATACGGGCATTGAGTAAGCTCCGCGTCTCTAAGGCAGACAACGCAGGATCATCAACCGTAGAATACGTGCTATCGGACCACGTGTAACTTCCACTGGCAAAGAACCCAGAGTCGTGACGATAATCAATCCCGAAGGCTGCAGTCCATTCAGGAGCATTCGGAAAAACCTGCCCAGAGCGGTCCACCCCATTCAAAGAAAGCTCATCAAACTCCGTCTTAAGCCACGCTACATTTGCAAACAGCGAGAGATCACTCATTGGCTGCCAACTGACTTCTAACTCGGCTCCATAGCGGCGAGATTCGCCCGCATTCGCAATCAGCAGGTCGACTCCCGGAAGCCCTCCTGGCACATTACTCGCCACCTGCTGATCCTCTATCCAAGAGTAAAAGACCGTCGCTGACACCGTAACATCTTCACCAATATCACGTCGCCCCACCAGCTCCAGATCCCATGAGGACTCGGCATCATAAACACTCGCAATACCAGCCACAGGCGCAAACGCCACTCCGCTAGCACGATGACCACGCGCCACTGCAAGCGTGAACGAAGAAGCCTCATCAGGCTTCCACCCCAGCTCTAAGGAAGGAAGAAAAACGCCATCATTTGTTTCAAGAGCCGCTTGTTGCGTAGGGAAAAGGCCAAAAGTAGAGGCACCTGTGAGATCACGCTCATCGTGCTGGTAACGCATACCACCTGTTAGGGTCACCCCATTCCCCATCTCACGACTAACCTTACCATGCAGAGCCACCGTTTGCACATCAGTTGTCGCTCGGTTTTGATACGGACTACCAAATGGAAATGGCGCAATCCCAATTCCTGAGTAGTTGATATCATACTCGCTTTTCTCAAAGTAAGCCCCAGCCTTCCAGTCCCAGAGATCGCTCTCCCCAGAGAACGTAACGCTCTGACTAAAGATCTGCTCCTCCGTATCACCATTAATCGTCCAGTTCAGCAACGAGCCCCCATCAAAATCCAAATTCTGCCCAAGATCAATCGTCTGAAATCCCGTGATAGTTTCCAGTTGAACATCACCCGGCAGCGTAAAGTTCCCTCGCAGTGACGCCGCCCAGCGTTCCGCAGGATAAGAGGACGGAGTGTTAATCAGCGCCGTTCGATCATAGAGCGTGTAACTCCCTGGCAAGATCACCGTATTCGCCTGAGGGTTCCCGCCGGACTGATCGTTCAACAGCGTGAACAGCAGTGAATTCTCCTCACTCGCGCCCAAGTGCCAGAGCAGATCCATCTGAATCCGGTCTCGATCATACGCACTGAAATCCTTGATACTCGGGTTAAGTGCCCTTCCCTGCCCATCGGACTCAAAGCGATAGTAGCTCAGACGCATCGCTAGCTCATCCTCTATCAGCGGAATATTCTGTGAGAAAAAAACAGAAAAGGTACTGTCCTCAGAATACTCGAGGACACTTCTCCCAGCAAACGTAAAGCTCGGCTCCCCCGTCTCAAAATGGAGCGATCCCGCCAGCGACGCCGGCCCGGCCCAATGGTTCGATGGTCCCTTGCGTAGCGTCAACGAGTCCACCCCTATGATTGGAGTCGGAAGGTAACGCAGCGTGTTCGTCGTCAGTGGAATCCCATCTTCAAACACCGTAGCCAGTGGGTTCGTCTCTGCTCCCACGCCCCCGAAAAGCCCGTCTTGATTCAATCCTCGGATACTAAACACCCCCGTCGTCGGATTCCCCGCGAAAGCTCCGTTCAGCGAGGGCAATATCTCCTGAAAACTCGCCCCCGCTGTACGGCGTAAATTCAAATCACTCCTAACTAGTTCATCCGTCTCCACTGATTCTCCATAAACCACAACTGGATCAAGATCATAAAGCACCTCATCCGCCTCTAAAGTAAGGGCAGTAAGCCCTGAGACAGTGGACATAATACAATTTCTTAAATGCATATTAATGACTAATCACATCCAAATCCCTTCATTGACGAGAAAAAAGTAATTATATTTTCGCTCGCAATCCATATTTTTAAAACAGATCCAGTAATAATAAATCAACTCAGAGAAATTTGACTGCTTTAGACCAAACCACCGAGGTGACAGTCCATTAAAAAACGACCCTAAAACGCAGTTTTCTACCGATTCTCAGAATTGCCCAAAACACAAAATCGGCCTCTCAGCACACGATTTCGGCGTTTCAGCCTACGAAATCGGCCTTTCGTAACATTTCTCCCTTCTTTATGGAGCTTAGCGAGGAATCTCCTATAATGCTTCGTGAAATTTCTAGCGATGACTCACGATGACTCAATAACCTAAAAACACAACAGAATCACCTCTCGATCTATCGGGTGGGTAACACGTAGATTTGGCATGTCTCGCGTTAGGATTTCAATACAGAATAAACACAAACAATAAATTATGAAAATACATACAAAACTAAATCGATGTCAATTACCAGCTCTATACTGTGCTGGATTGTTAATTGCATCTCATGCTAATGCGGCTCTTACCGTTACTGTGACGGGGGATGCGGATGGTTCAAATGGTACGACCTGGGTGTTTAACGGCACTTCGGAGGTTGTGGTAGGTGAAACAGTTGGTTTTACGTTGGGAGCAGTAAATATCTGGGATCATACTGGAGGTGATTTTTCAGGTGACTTTACGCACGATGGAATATACCCATTTGGCGCTCTTCTGGCAAATAGTACTTCAGGGGCAGTGAGTGGGTCTGTAAGTGGTTCGTTTGAGTTTGACGGGATATTTGTTAGTGATGGTGATCAGGTTGGTGAGGATATGTTCGGTTGGGTTATAGTGCATGAACCTACACATACATTTGTTACGGGGGAGACAATTACCTATACAAATTATACGATAAAGACGGGCTTTTTTATCACGACCTTTGGTGAAGATTCCTCGGCGATCACCTCAAATGGTGATACCTTTACTGTGAGTTCATCATCAGAAGTAGCCGGAGATCTAACATTAACCTTCTCAGCAGTTCCAGTCCCTGAGCCTAGCTCTGCAACCTTCCTCGGACTCGGCACCATAGGACTTCTCGCGCGTCGTAAACGTCAGTCCTGCGCCTCTTAAGCGCGAGTGACAACACCAGACAATCAGGCTTCCCAGCTTGATCGTCTTTTTTCTGACTGGTCTTAATCGTAAGTATTCAGAGATCTAATTTTTCAGATTGCACCAAGGGTATATCTTCATCCTGTGAATCCATGTTAAATGACCCTGTCTCTCACAGTGATCTCCGTGCCTCCGTGGTAAACCAAACTTCGGGTGCCCACCATCGACTTTACCTTTGGGGAGGTTGCGGAGCTTCTCTTGTGATCTATTTGCGGGCGAGACGCCCACGCTCCCTTTCACAGAAAATCCTTCCTCGCTTTAGCCTCATGCTAAGGTGGGATGATATCTAAAAATGATTCATTTAGATAAATTCTGCGAGGTAAAAACTCTTCCAAAATCACCCGAAAACGCAGTTCTCTACAGATTCCCAAAAACCTTCAGCATACGAAATCGCGGTTTCAGCACACGATTTCGGCGTTTCAGCCTACGAAATCGGCCTTTCGTAACATTTCCCCCTTCTTTATGGAGCTTAGCGGGGAACCACCTATAATGCTTCGTGAATCACACAGAAGTGACTTAATAGTGCAAATAAAACAACCCGAATCGCCTCATGAACTCGCCATCTACCGCACAACAGAGCAACCACCATACCGCGACGTGGAGGTGTGGGATGGTGGGCATGTCTGAGCAAGGGTATGTGAGTTTTGATTTCCTAGAGGTGGACTACCCAGCATCTACAGAGTCCGCTCAGCTTTCCCCAAGCCCAGTCGCCCAAGAG
>CALBVY010000034.1 GCA_937969495.1 uncultured Verrucomicrobiales bacterium
TAAGCTCTGTGCTGAGCTTCTGGATATCGGTTTTTTCAGTAATATCACAGGAGGTGAGCCATGGCTCTTTACTAAACCACGTCCGTTGACGTTTGGCATACTGGCGGGTGGCGGCGGCGATACGCTCGCTACACTGTTCACGCGTTAGATCTCCTGCGAGGTGAGCGCGGATTTGTAAGATGCCGATGGCTTTTTCGCAGGTAGTAGAAGGCTGGGTAAGGGCGGCTACTTCCTCGAGGGCACCGGACTTAAGCATGAGCTCTGTGCGCTGATTGATCCTCTTTCGAAGTATTTCCCTATCCCATAATAGGTAAGCTCCACGCAGGTTCTTCTCGATTCTATCTCCAGCTTTTTTCCAATCATTCTTAAGCTCTGACATCTTTTTTCCCGAAAGGAGACAGATTTCCAGTGCTCGGATGACATAGCGTCTGTTTTGAAGATTGGTGGTAGCTGCACCTTCGGGATCAAGCTTGGTAAACTGATCAATGAGTGAGGAGTCACTTTTTTGTTCTAGGTCACGGCGTAAGTCAGGATCACTAGAAGGCACGGGTGATGGTCCATGTGTTAAAAATTTGAGATACATGCCGGAGCCACCTGTGATGATGGGGTGCTTCCCACGCGACTGAATGTCCTTAAGAATGGGGAGAGCCATTTCTCGGAAACGCATCGCATCACAGGTCTCTGATGAGTCTAGAATGCCGTAAAGATGATGGGGGACTTGGCTGAGTTCTTCCTTCGTTGGGGCTGCGGAAATAATTTCTAGCCCCCGGTAGAGCTGGTAGGCATCGGCATTCACAACCTCACCATGAAGCTGCCTTGCTAGCTCAATGGCGAGGGCTGTTTTCCCTGATGCTGTGGGGCCACAGACGTAGACTGGAGAGGGGGTGGACAATGATGTTTAGTAAGAAAAACCCGCGTGAGAGTGTGGTGGCTCGCAGGCGGGTTTGATGAGATCTTAGGCTGCTTATAGCCGAGAGTGTAGAGGGGGGGTTATTCAGCGGTAGGTTCTACAGCCTTGGCATCGGGTGCCTTAGTCTTAGCTTGATGCTCCGATTTTCTTTTATTGGGAGCGTCTTTGTCCTTAGGCTTGGAGCTTGCTCCATTGACGATGAGGATACGCCCCATAAATGGTTGATCATGGAGTACCTCTACTGCGCGCTGAGCTTCATCAACGCTGAGCATTTGTAGAAATGCATAGCCCTTTGAGCGGTGGGTGTGACGATTGTAGACCACTTCTACTTTGCGCACGGTGCCGATTCCTTTAAATAGGTCTTCTAGGTCATTTTCCGTGACATCGTAGGAGAGATTACCCACGTAGAGACGGGGAGTTTCTACTGGGAACTCACCTTCAAAAGCTTTGGCGGGTGCGGCCTTGGGCTGAGACGATTTTTTTGCAGCGGGCTTTTTAGGGCCGCGTGCACCACTGTTATTACGGGCGTCGCGAGTATTGCTTTTAGGTTGCTTTTTTTTAGCTGGCTGAGGCCTCTCGGTTGATTGTCGGCGCGGTGGACGCGTGGGGGCTTTGTAAAGCCCGAGAAACTTGAGGATTTTCTCCCAGAATGTGAGTGGTACAGGCTTGGGCTGGTGGCGGCGTGGGCCACCTCCTGATTGGCGACCTTGCTGCCCGCTAGATTTTCTTTGACCTTGCGGTTTATTTCCTCCCTGACCTTGACGATTTTGACCTCCTCCGGCTTTACCACCTTGGCTGTTTTGGCCTCCTTGGGAGTTACGGTTGCGGTTGCGATTACGGTTTCTGTTCCTATTGGGGTTTCTATTTTGGCCGTCCTGACGGCCTTGACCCGCTTCTTTGCGGGGCTGGGTATTGCTTTCTTGAGACATTGTAGTAAGTCGTTGATGTTATTGTGGGGCGCAGCGGATGGTGGTGATTGACCTTGGCCATCTGGTTTTTCATAGCTGGTGCGGAGTTTTCCGCAGGTGAATGAGCATGATCGGTGCGCAAAGAGTGGGGCCACCTTATTATGGATTTTGAGTCCACCGCCGGCACTTTCGAGAAATTGTCCGGTGTGGAGAGAAATGCACCTGACCTGCAAGATGACTGAGCTGACCTTAATGTGGGTGAGCTTAGTTGATAAACAGGAAGAGAGATGTGCGTTTCCATGAAGAAAAGGCATAAAAAAGTGGATGCCAGAGGGAACCTAGTCGTGAATGTTGGAATGACAAGGACAGATTCCGGTATTGTCAGATGTGGAGTCTAGGGTAGAGTCGCGCGCGTTCAACTTTACCGACTTTGATGATCAAACCTATTTCCCTCCTTATTCTTAGCCTTTCGGCCTTTTTTGTCATACCCGTATCCTCAGCTGAAAGTTATCTGGTGATGGAAGCACATAGTGGACGGGTGTTATTGGCATCTCATTCAGAAATAAAACGTCCAGTGGCTAGTCTGACGAAGGTTGCTACAGCTAAGGTGGTGCTGGATTGGGCAAAGGCCTCTGGCAGTAGTCTTGCTACGCTGGCTGTTGTGCCCAATGCCGCGCTAAGTATGGGTGGGGCAAATCCTATGGGACTAAACCCGGGCGATAGAATTACGCTTCGTGATGCGATTTACTCCGCATTACTCGGATCAGATAATGTGGCTGCTCTTACGTTAGCTGATCATGTGGGCCGTGCCATGCTGGCGCACCAGAGAAGGACTGGTAATCCTCAGCTGGCTTTTGTCACCGAAATGAACCATCTCGCTAAGGCCTTGGGAATGAAGCGCACGCGTTTTGTTAATTCTCACGGACTCGATTTAGCAGGTAGAAAGGGTTATTCCACCGCGGCGGATATGGCTCGTCTCTGTGTTTACGCCATCCGCGACACTGGCTTTGAGTTTTATGTGAAACAGAAAAGCCGGCAGATTTATGTACACCGTAACGATGGGAGAAAGCTTGCTTATAAGGTGGCCAATACCAATACGCTATTAGGAAAACAGGGGATCAATGGTATTAAAACAGGCTTAACTACAGCTGCTGGTCAGTGCCTCGCGGTGAATTCTCACAAGTCACCATTGGTAAAAAAGCTAGGTGAAGGTAGAACGCAAATCCGTAAGCGCGATCTCATTGTGGTGGTGCTCGGAAGTGTAGACCGCTTTGGGCGAACTCGTCAGCTTGTTGCGCAAGGCTGGGCTGGTTATGATCAATGGGCGGCACAAGGTTTCCCTCAATCTGCTAAAAAACGTGAGTTCCTTGTTGTGCCACAACTTCCCTAAACTTCCTTATTTGGAAATTATATGAACAATCTCTTACATCAGAGAGTGGCTGAATTTTTACTTAACATTACATGAATCTTAAGCAGCTAAAAAATGATCGCACAGTAGCACATGTGCTGCCCTTGGCTGCGTTTATGCTCCTTCTTGTGCCTTATCAGCTGACTGGGTGGCCTGAGTGGAATCATCCTGATGCGCCATGGTGGAGACATTACCCTGCACAATGGATGTACCCTATTCAATGCCTCATTTGCATGGGTTTACTCTTATATTTACGTAAAAACTATGAATTAAAATGGAGTAAAAGTGTGTGGCTTGGTGCGCTGATGGGTGTGGTAGGGATCGGGTTTTGGATCTTACCTACACAGCTGCATACGTGGCTGGGACTGGAGGGGAAACAGGATGGGATTTTGAAATATTTGGGCGTTATGCCACGGGACGATGGGTTCAACCCTCAAGACCTTGCTGATAAATTTGGCGGCCATCAAGGTGTGTATTGGGCCTCTCTGTTGATGCGCTTTTTCCGCGCGGTTATTATTGTTTCTTTGGTGGAGGAGATTTTTTGGCGAGGGTTTATGATGCGCTTTTTACTCGATCCAGATCGCAACTACTGGAAGGTGCCGTTTGGTAAGCCAGCATGGATTTCCTATGGCGTTGTTACCGTGGCGTTTATGCTGGTGCATCAGCCTGTGGATTATCTCGGTGCCTTTATTTTTGGCTCGCTCATGTACTGGGTGGCGGTGAAAACAAAGAGCCTCATGGCCTGTGTGGTAATGCATGCGGTGGCAAACCTCATCATGGGCTGGTATGCTCTCCACTTTGCCAAATACGGATTATGGTAGCATTTTCCACCTCAGATTCAGCACTCCTTGCTGTTCGTACTCATTAATTTGATCTAAAGCCTTCTTTACCCTCTATTGTTATGAAAATCGGAATTGCTCAGCTAAATGCCGTCGTTGGAGATTTCCCAGGGAATGCCAAGCGCATTCTAGCCGCTTATCGTGAGTGTCTAGAGCTTGGTGCTGAGCTGGTGATTGTGCCGGAAATGGCGCTTGTGGGCTATCCACCGCGCGATTTACTCTTTAAGTCTCAGTTTATACCAAAGTGTCTGCAGGCTTTGGATTATCTGGCTGATGAGGTTAAAGGTGTGCCCTTGATCGTTGGTTATGTCGATCATTGTGAGCCTGAAAGTGTGGGGAAACCTTTCCGTAATGCCGCTGCTTTTCTGCATGAGGGCGAAGTGAAGCATAAGATCTGGAAAACCTTGTTGCCCGCTTATGATGTTTTCGATGAACGCCGTTATTTTGAACCGAGTGAAAGCTGTGAACCGATCGTCTGGAACGGTAAACGTATCGGGGTAACAATCTGCGAGGATATCTGGACGGAGAATCACCTTCACCGGCCTCTTTATGATCGAGATCCAGCAGCGGAGTTAAAGGCCAAGGGCATCGATCTCCTACTCAATCTCAGCGCTTCGCCGTTTAGTCTAGGTAAGCCTACTCGCAGATGGACTATGTTGCGCGAAGTAGCACAGGAAGCTGGCGTGCCCTTGGTTTATTGTAACTGCATTGGAGGTAATGATCAGCTAATCTTTGATGGCAATTCACTGGCTCTGGATGCCCAAGGAGAGGCTCTTACTAGTTTATCAGCCTTTGAGGAAGAATGCCGCGTAGTGGACATTTCTCTGGCTGGAAATAAAAAGTATCTTCCCGCTGAAACCTCACTCGAAGAGGAAAGCTATAAAGCCTTAGTCCTAGGTCTGCGTGACTACGCACAGAAGTGTGGGTTTACCAAAGCTTGTTTAGGCCTCAGTGGGGGGATCGATTCCGCCCTCACCGCGGCTCTTGCTTGTGATGCACTAGGTGCTGAGAATGTGCATGGCCTCACCATGCCTAGCCAGTTTTCCTCCGGCGGCAGTGTGGATCACTCCGTAGAGCTGGCTAAAAATCTAGGCATGCAGTGTGATACCGTGCCCATTGGTGACACTTTTGCAGAGGTAAAGACTGCTATGAAACCTATCTTCGGCGATAGCCCCGAGGATGTTACTGAGGAAAATATGCAAGCTCGTATCCGTGGCGTCTTCCTCATGTCTCTATCGAATAAAACGAACCGACTCCTCCTCACCACAGGAAACAAAAGCGAGCTAGCAGTAGGCTATTGTACCATGTATGGCGATATGTGCGGAGGTCTTGCTGTCATTAGTGATCTTCCTAAGATGCAAGTCTACGCACTCTCTCGATGGATCAACCGCCATCGAGAGATCATCCCATGGGATACCATTGAGAAGCCTCCCAGTGCAGAGCTTAGACCAGATCAAAAAGATCAGGATACCTTGCCTCCCTATGAGATTCTCGATGCCATTCTTGAGCTTTACGTAGAGCAGCAGCTCTCCGCTACCGAGATTATCGAAGAACACGGGCATGATGAGAACCTTGTCCGCTGGATACAACGCAGGGTAGACCTTAATGAATGGAAACGCCATCAAGCCGCTCCAGGTCTACGCGTGACTTCCAAGGCCTTTGGTATAGGTAGACGTATGCCCATTGTGCAGCGTTTTACCGATTAATCCATACGCTCTGACTCCCGGCGCCCATTTCTAAGATGAAAAATACCGAAGCACGTAAAATCCTAGGACTCGATCCTAAGGATAATCCGCGCTCCTATTTACCCACTTTTGAGGAAACTCGAAAGTATAAACAGGAGCTGGTGGATAATGCTCCCAGCGATGAAATCCGCTTTCGCTACGAACAAGAATTATTAGAGTATGAAGCTGCCCTCAAGGTGGTAGTAGGCAAACGTAAGATCCGCCCTCACACAGATTTCCTCGTTGTGCTGATGCTCATCGGAGCGCTCTCCGCTTGCGGATGGTGGGGGTATAACTGGTATCAACATCAATGGAATCTAGAGGCGAAAAATCAACAGCAAATCACTTACCTCAATGCCATAGGGCGCACTGCTATCAGTAAACGTAAGTGGGCAGAGGCAGAGCAGGCATATCTGGATATAGGGAAAATTGACGCCAATTCACGGTTGATCACCGAGGGCGTAAAATCGATCAAACGTGGGAAATTAGAAGAGCTTAACCAGCAGCTTTATTACTCACTAGGGGAAAGCCAAGCAGCTCTAGAGGCTGGCCGATGGGATGAGGCAGAAAGACTAGCACTCTCTGTGCTGGAGACTGATCCAGAAAATACCGCCGCCAAGAATAAGTTAGACCGCATCAAGGAAGGTCGCCACCAACAGCAGGTTTCCCTTAAGGTGTCTACCATCACAGACACCTTAGCCGCTGGAAATATCGCCGAGGCACAAAAAGCACTCACTGAGCTGAAGGCTATCGATCCCCAAAATGCGGACCTACCACGCTACACCACGCAGATCGCGAACGCTGCCATAGCCATCCGTAAGCAGAAGGCTAAAGCCGCCACTTTATTAGAATCAGCACGTAAGCTCGATAATGGAGAGTTTTCCCCGGAGGCAATGGCTCTACTCACAGAAGCAAGAAAGTTAGACCCAGGTAATAACGAAATTGCAGAGCTACACAGCAAGATGAGTCATTACACTCGCGCCATCAACGTGCCAGCAGATCACCCCACCATCCAGAAGGCACTTGCAGCAGCACGACCAAGAGACCTCATCCGCATCGCGCCAGGCACTTACAAGGAAGCTCTGGAAATTCATAAGCCAATACGCCTAGAAGGCTCTGCAGATGGGAACACCATTCTTGAGATTTCTGCGACAGAGGCATCCTTAATTACCATTAATCCTGAGGCGCAAGGCACTTTGATTAATGGCTTCACGATCAAACACACAGGCTTTAACCACGGTAAAGAACGCTTCGCAGCTATCACCGTCATGGCTGAGAAGGTAAATATCGTGGCCTGTCAGATAAAACAAGCCGGCGGACACGGTATCGCGATTATAGATGGAGCCTCCGCCACGATCACCAGCTCCGATGTTAGCGGTAGTGGCTGGGATGGCATTTCCGTCTACGGTAAAGGCGCACAGGTCACGATTCATGATACCAAAAGCCAGAACAACCTCCAGCACGGACTCGGCGTATGGGGTGGGGGGAGTGGCACCGTTACAAAAAGCAACATGTCCAAGAATGGCTTCTGCGGCATTCTTGCCATGGGCACAGGAGCACAAATCACAATCAATGAAACAGCCTGTTCCCAAAACCGCGAAGCCGGCATCCTCATCTCCCATGGTATGTCTGCTAGACTTCATGCTAACCGCTGTGATAAAAACTTACTCAGCGGAATTGTTGCCAGAAGCAAAAAGACAAAAATAGATATCACCAACAATTTTACAACAGGTAATCAAGAAGCTGGTATCCTAACCTACACTGGAGTGCACATTGGAAAATTTTCCGATAATCAGGCCAATGGCAATACCAGCAAACAAATTCAGCATAACGTAAAGCTTGAGCAATAGCTACTCAGTTAAAAAACAAAAGGAAAGTAAACAGACGTTCAAAGCGCTACAATCAGTATGACGTTGACAATGATATAGGCAGCAATAGGTTGAATATATAATGAAACAAAGAAAAAACCCACAGAAGATACTACTGATTCTCACGCTATTGTTCACCTCTCAAATCGGCTTCTCAATGGTTAAGATGCCTCCTCCCTCTCTCGAGAAACGTGTAAGCGCAGCGAAAACTGTATTTGTTGGTAAAGTGGTTAATAAAGTCATTCATGGAGATTGGGTGCATGCGGAGCTCATCGTTGAAACATCGCTGAAAAATGCGAAATGTAAGGAGAGAATCAAAGTCATTTGGCGTGCAAAAAGTGGAGGCCGCCTAATGATTGGCGTCCCTCCAGGATTTGATGTTGCTGAAGGAACTCGCGCCATCGCGATCCTCAAAGACAAACATGAAGGACGTTATTGGCTCAGGGGAGACAAGTTTGAGAATTTAAAGAATCTTGATAAGGTGAAAGCCTTAATTAAAGCTCAAATAGAAAAAAAAATCGGGTAAATATGAGGCTTTAACTGCCACTCCTGAACCCTTTTTGAAGTATATTACAGAAACTATTTTACAAAAAACTTAGTTTCATTAAACCAAGGCATAAATTCTGATTTATTAATAAACAAATGAAGATCATAAAAACATACCAGCTCATTATTCTACTGTTTTGCTCCACTTCCTTATTGAGCACCACAGTGGTGGCGAACGAGGACAAGGAGGATAACATTATTCTTCTATGGCCCAAGGATGCAGGTAGTAAGGGCAGCAAAGGCATGGGAGTGCCCAGACCTAAGAGTGGTGACGGACATATACGCATCACGAATGTAAAAATACCTTCAATGGAATATTTTCCAGCACCTGAAGGGAAAAAGCCCAAGCCTATGGTCATTTTATGCCCAGGTGGAGGATATAGACATCTCGTAATAACAAAGATGAGCCCGATTGCCAAATGGCTTAACGAGCATGGAATCTCTGCATGCATACTCAAATACCGGATTCCTAAGGAACGCGAAGATGCTTTTCAGGATATGCAGCGAGCGATTCGGATTATGCGTTCGCGCGCATCGGAGTTCAATATAGACCCAGACCGTATTGGCGTCCTTGGAGCTTCCGCCGGAGGACACCTCGCGGCACGAGCAAGTACCAGTTTTAATGTCGAATCTTATCAGCCAGTGGATGAAATAGATACTGTTAGCTGTCGCCCAGATTTTGCGGTTCTACTCTATCCAGCTTACATGAACACAGGGGAGACTCTGAACCCCGAGTTTATTATTTCTGATAAAACCAGCCCAACCCTGATTATCTCAGCCAAAAATGATAAAAAACATTTCCCCGGAAGTCCCGTCTATGCAAAAGCACTAGAAGATGCTGGCGTCCCCATCCGCGTTCGCTTCTTTGAAAAAGGTGGACACGGCTTCGCTATGGAAGCGAAAAAAGGGCCGCTTTTAACTTGGCCAGATTTCCATTTGCAATGGCTTAAGGATATGGACATTCTAGAGGACACACCTGAGAAAAAATAGAGTTGGAGTTATTTAGGGGAATCAGAAGCCCAATCTAGCCAGCGACTTTGTATGTCGCTATTATCCTTGTATTGCTTGTTGTCTTGTTAACACCCTAACAATCCTTGATTATTCGTTACTCTATACTATGGTCTAGTATTGACCATGTCATTACGTTACATCGTTCTTTTCTTAACCTGCGCTAGCTTGGGATCATCTGTTTCTCACGCTTTGGTAATGCGTTCATTTGATGCCACTCAGCATTCACGCTTTCTAAATTTCCCCAGTAATCCTAGCTCTAATAGTCAATTTATCCATGCTGCCTATAATCTCACAGGCGTTGGTTGGCATATTGGTAATACTCGACGGCAGCTTACCATGGTATCTCCATTGCACTTTGTAGGAGCCAATCATTATAAACCAGGTGTAGGAGCTACGATAAGGTTCTTGTCTTCGGATGGCTCCATACACAATTTCACCGTCGCTTCACAAACAGCGATCACTAACGATTCTGGGCAAAGTTCCGATTTGTTTATCGGGACGCTTAATACCCCTATCAAAGATAGCGATGGTATCCGCTACTACCCATACCTCAATTTAACTAATGATCGTAGATACCTTAATAACCCTTTAATTGTATTAGGAGGAACGACTCGAGGTGGACAAGGCACCATTTCGAGTATTGAGAACTCAGTAATCAGCGGTCTCAATACCACTCGGGTATTAAAATTTCCCTACACAGCCGCGAGTGGAGATGATGCTGATTGTTATTTTGAAAATGGTGATTCTGGTAGCCCGGTGTTTGTAGACCACGACAATGTGGCGGCCATTGTCGGCACAAATAGTTATGTAGCCACATACACAAATGGTAATAGAGATAACTATTCGAACTTCATTCCCTACTACGTGGATAAACTAAATATCGTGATGGAGGCAGATGGATACCGTATGTCCAAAGTGATCCCTGGCAATACCAACCTAACACTTTCATACACCCTGCCATCATCTACTATCCGGGCTGGGCACGGCTTTGATATCCAACTCAATCTGGAAAACACGGGCAACACTATATCCGAGAATATCAGGCTAACTAATACGTTCCCAACAAATACTGAAATCACCGGCACGAGTGGCGCACCATGGTTCGACCAGCCATCTATTGCTGGCTCAACTATCTCTTCGCGTAAGGCATTAATCAATTCCGGTTCAGATTCGGATTATTTAATGACGCTAACCATTCCTGATCCTGGATCACATACGCATTCGATTACTTTCTCTTCTGACCAGAGCACTTCTACGACGCAAAATTACACACTCAATGTTATCGAGTCCTTTATCAGCTGGTCTGATGGTCTTACCGATAAGTCGTCATCTGGCGATGATGATCATGACGGTATCACAAACCTACTAGAATATGCCTTTGGTGGTGATCCTAAGGCTTCTTCTCAGTTTGTAGAAGGTGAGACAACACACTTACTCCCTCAATACTCTGAAAATGGAGGCATACACACTATTTCCTATGTTCGGCGTAAGGACTATGCTCAGCGAGCCTTGAGCTATAACCTAACATCATCCACAAGCCTAACTAATGGGAGCTTCTCTGATGCATCTACTTTGCTTAGCGAGACTAATACCACCTCCATCAATGATGATTTGGAGCTAGTGAGCTATACGCTGTCGAAATCTGGCACCAAGCGGTTTTTCCGGATCGAAGTCACCCTTAATGAATGACAGCTTTTTTCATGAAACCTTGGTGACATCATCTCATCCATAAACAAAAAAACCGCTAGCCAGCCAGCACAGTAGGTCCGTGCGGATAAGATGGAGGGTTTTTGCAGCTGCCGTTTTCCTTATTATAAAAGCCATAACGAATTCTTCGCTGATTTAGAATTTGAGCTTTGGGATAGAGGATTTAAGCTCCAGCTGTGAATCAGCTCTCCCTCATGCAAAAGCGTGCCACTATTTCTATATTGGTAGCGTTGGCTGTGCACGGGGTTGTTCTCGCCTCATGGGTCTCTGTTATCATGTTAGACGTGGATTTTTTTAAGCCGACAATGGCTGAGAAAAAGCCGCGTCCAGAACCAGAAGTCTCCGTGATTCTCAGACCTGTATTAGCCATCCCTGAAATTCCTCCCAAGCCACTGGCGTCCCATGAACCACAGCTTGACCCACGGCCAAAAGCACCTACGCCACCCAAACCAAAAGCTATTCCGCCATCGCCAAAACCAAGCATCGTAATCAAGCCAAAGGCAGCAACACCTCAGGTAGAAAAAAATCTTGCCGAGCCAAAACGCCGATTTGCACGCACATCAGCCGAGCAAGCAGGGACGCCTGACGCTCCTACCGATATTCTAGGTGACCGCGATACCCGTGCGGCATCTGAGCTCCCAGCCAAAACTACTGGTCCACCAAACACTCCCAGCCAAGACGGTATCAATCCTCTACACCCTCGTCATTTAGAAACTGTGAATCGTAATCATCAAGAGGGTTCCGTGGGTATGAATAACACAGGTGCCCAGACAGAAACCCCTCAAGAAGCTACCGCAAAAAAAGACTCTAATACCATCGACGAAGCGCCTAAACTTGAAGTTCCTGAGCCAGATACTGGCGGCTCTGCTAAGCCTCGAAACCAACACCTCAAGGAAGGTAAAATCCTGCCCATGGCAAATCGTGGTAAAGGTAAAAGCTCCACACAGGAGCAAGAGACCAGAGAAGAGGCTCCTAAAGAAAAACCCAATGCAGGATCAAAAAAAGAGGGGAGAGGTGATGCCACCGAGCAAACGCCTAAAAAAGACGGCTTTAGAGGATTATCACGGAAAACCAAGGTCACAGGATCAATCTCGCGGAGTGGGAAAAGTGCACTCAATGTAAAGAACTCCCCACTCGGACGTTATCAAGCACTGATAAGCAAATCCGTAGAGCTCCAATGGCGGAGAAAATGTGAAGAGCAGAGAGATCACATCGTGCCAGGTGTGGTATCGGTTAGGTTTTATGTCGATGCCAAAGGGAAAATTTCCGGAGTTAAATTCCAAGAGGTCATTGGTGCCAGCTATATCATGACAGGCTTCACTCAACGTGCTATCCGGCAGGCAAAACTCCCCAAAATGCCTTCTGCTGTGATTAAAGAGCTCAAAGGAGAGCACCTAGAACTCATCTATAACTTTTATTTCTAAGCAAAGAAATTCGATTTCCCGCTGGATCATCGAACCAGAGCAGTGCATTTCCTTTGCAGCGTAAATTTAGCCAATGAATACCGAATTTTTAATAGCAAGCTCTGATCCATCCGCGTGGGGAACTGTCTGGAACTTCTTCAAAAATGGAGGCTGGTTCATGTTGCCAATTCTTGCATGCTCCCTGATCGCGGTGTCGGTGGTTACTTATAAAGTCATGACACTGTCGAAATCTCTGATTATCCCCACACGGCTAACCAATGAAGTCGAACAGATCGACGAACATTTAAAAAACAGTCATTTTGAAAAATTGCAGCAAGAATTCAGTGCTGGGGAAACCTCTTTAGCTAGACTCTGTTATGTTGCCTTTCATAACGCTGAACGTAATCAAAATGAAATGCAAGAGGCTGTGCAAGCTGCTGCACGGGAAGAAATTGTTAAAATGAATACTGGGATTCCTACTTTAGAAGTGGTCATTACCATTGCTCCCTTGTTAGGTCTGCTGGGAACTGCGAGCGGTCTCGTTGTCGTATTTGCTAATGTAGGTGGTAATGCCGATCAAGCCAGTGTGGGGCAGGGTATTGCTATGGCTCTTAACACCACTGTGGCTGGGCTTGCAGTCGCTGTGCCCACTGTCATTGCTCATAGCCACTTCAGCCGTAAGATTGAGCTCATGGCTGCCCGCTTAGAGGTTCTCATGGGGGAAGTGATATCGGCCTTCCACCAGCATGCATGTTTAAAAAACAAGTAACTATTTAATCCCGTGGAATTCCAGCGCAGCCAGCGAAAAATCCCCCCAGTGCCGATCATTCCCTTGATCGATATCATGGCTATTTTGCTTATTTACTTTGCCCTTGAATTCGCTCCTAAGACCAAACGTCCAGTGATGGATATTCAGCTCGCTTTGGTGCAAGATTCTAACATGACGAGCGAAGTAATCGAGTCAGCGGCAGTATTAGCTATTTCTTCTGATGGACGTATCACTCTAGATGCCACAAGGATCGATGACAGTCTATTAGTCCCTTATCTCAAGGAGTTTCGTAAGCTCTACCCGAATCGTCGCTTAGAGCTAGAACCAGACAAAGAGCTACCACTGGAAGGCTTTATCCGCATTCAAAATGCCTTGATCCAGGCTGGCATCAATCCTAGAGATGTGCCCTCACGGGTCAAAATCCCCGAGTCTGCTATTAACGAATAAAAACACACCAAAGATTATGATCTTGGAAATTACCCAATATGGAAATCCTGTGCTGCGCAAGAAATGCCGCACAATCGGAAAGATTGATGATGAGCTCACTAAGCTTGCTGAAGATATGGTAGAGACGATGGTAGATGCTCATGGTGTGGGACTAGCTGCTCCTCAAATTGGCCAAGACATCCGTATGGCCGTAGTGGATGTTTCTCATGATCCGGAGTGTGTTTCCTTTTTTAAAGTCAATGGTAAGGACGCTAAGATGGAAGAATATATGCCGCTGATCTTCATCAATCCTGATTTGGAACTTGAGGGCGCAAAGGTCAATGATAGCGAGGGGTGCCTGAGTATCCACGAAGTTCGCGCTAATGTAAAACGTCCGAGTATCGTAAAGGCAACGCTGCCTCTCATTGACGGTTCTACCATTGAGCTGGAAACCGATGGTTTGTTAGCCCGTGCCATTCAACATGAAGTTGATCATCTCAACGGTATTTTATTTGTCGATCGCATTAGCCCTGCATCCAAAGTAAGTATTAAGCGGAAGCTCCGTAGGCTTGCCGCCATTGAGGATAGATAGCATAATCTTTTAACGCAAAGTGGCTAAAAGATACCAAGAACTAGAGGGGCTCAGTGTGCGGGTGGATGACGTCATCTACATGCCTAGCCTTGATGCACCTGCGGATAAGCCACACCCATTTGTATACTTCATCACTATTGTTAATAATTCCACAGAGCATGTCCGCATCACAGCGAGAAAATGGGTGGTATCTGAGGGGGGTGGGGGAACTACCGTCGTAGAAGGCGAAGGGGTAGTCGGCCACACCCCAGCGCTGGAGCCAGGCGAAGAATTTTCTTATAACAGCTACCATGTAGCGGCTGATGATGCTGTTGTTCGCGGAGCATTTTTTGGCACCACCGCAGATACTAGCAAAGTATTTGCTGCTATCCCTGAGTTTAAGCTAGAGCTGCCAGACTGGGCTTAGCTATTTTCTGAAGCCACACTCTAACTCGAAATACCGAGGGCTTAGTTCCGCAAGTGGTTCCTTAAGTTTTGCAAGTTCATCTGCTGGGCCATGAATTTCTAGAAATGTCATTTCAGCTATACCTATAGCCTGCTCAAGTAGTGGCCCAATTTTATGAATATGAGTAAGCACACCATCTGCACCCTCATAGGCTTCGCGGCAGAAAGCAGAATTCCCATCGAAGTAAAAGCTGTAGTAATGGCAGAGGGGCTCAGTTTTAGTTTGCTCGACCATCTCGCGAATAATTTCTTTAAAGGTGCCGAGTTTACCCTCTTCCACTTGGAAGTAGGGGATAATAGTGCATAGGAGATCTTCAGTCATATGAGTATAGTTGTGATTTAAGTAAGAAATTTTTTAGCCTGCTCGATATCGGCAGGGAAGGTGATTTTAGGATTGATGGTTTGGTTCGCTACGAGATACACGCTCTGTCCTATCAGTTCCATGGCTGACACCTCATCAGTAACACGGGCTCCAGATTGTGCAACTTGATCATAGGCTTTCCGCAACAGGTCAGCACAAAAGATCTGGGGGGTTTCCATCAGCCAGAGATTCTCACGGCTGATTGATTCACAAACTCGGTGATTACTATCCGCTCTTTTGACGGTTTCTGTAACGAGACGAGCAGAAGCTGATGCACCATGCTGGATGGATTTTTGAAGAACATTTTGAATTTGTTTTTCTGAAATGAGAGGGCGAGCACCATCATGCACGGCAACGTAATCTACGTCAGCTGGGAGTGCAGCTAGTCCTGATGCTACAGAGTCATGTCTATCGATTCCACCATCCACTCGTTGAATGGATTTGTTAGGATGTTTGATAGCTAAGTTTTTGTAACGCTCAACAGGACAGACTACGACCATATCGGTAATCTCAGAGCATGAGAGAAAGGCATCAACGCTACGTTGTAGCACTGGCTTACCTGCAAGATCAGCGAGTAGTTTATCAAAGCCCATACGCTGGCTGGAACCAGCGGCTACGATAATAACGGCAAACTTCACCTAATAATCAGGGTAAGAATGTTATGAGAGGCGTTTCATAACCTCTTGAGAAAGTGTTTTCCCATCAGCACGTCCTCCTGTTTTTTCCTGCAGGATTTTCATGACTTTACCGATGTCTTTGCGTGATTCCGCCTCAGCTTCTGTGATGGCGGCATCCACTGCGGCTTCGATATCCTCTTGGCTCAGAGCAGCAGGCAAGTATTTTTCTAGCACCGTGATCTCAGATTTTTCAGTTTCAGCAAGTTCAGCACGGTCAGCTTTTTCAAACTGCTCAATCGAGTCTTGCCGTTGTTTGATCTGCTTTCGGATGATGCTGATGACCTCGCCTTCTGCTAGCTCTGTGCCAGCTCCAGACTTCTCAATGGCAGTATTGGTAATTGCTGCCTTGAGTGCGCGAAGGACATTCAACGCCCCCTTGTCACGCTCACGCATGGCAGTCTTCATATCATCGGTAATTTGCTGTGCGAGATCACTCATAAGGATATAGAATATAACTCCTTGTAAATTTGAGCAAGGGTCATAAATGGATTCTTTTGCTGGTCACGCTGGTTTAGCCCTGTGGCACTGGCTGCTGAAGAGGTGGGATCGCTCCTGGAGCTCCTGCAGCGGGTTTTTGCTGTGGTGTAACAAAATCACTACGTTCTTTTTGCAGTGGAGCAATCACACTTTGGCTTACTTGAAAAATTCTACCTTCCAGTGCTTTGGCAGCATGGAATTTCTCACGGGCGATTTTCTGAAGCTGGGTAAATTGCGCATCGAGTTTTGCGCCCTCCTCTGGTGTTTCATCTGCTCTCTTATTACGTTCTTGAGGGAAATCTTCTGTTACCTTGATAGTAAGATTGTAACTTGGCTGAAGGGCAGGGAGGCGGGGGTCTGTATTGGGGTCTTTTGGCTTCTGCTTATGAGGCCAAAAATCTAAGTGATAGGTTAAGTGATCAAAAGTAATAATCATAGCCTGCCTTTTCAGTTTCTCATCTGTCACAGATAGCTCTACGGAGCGTTCCTTACTAAGAACATCTTGAAAAGAACCGCCAGCAAAGAGGCTGCGTAGTGCATTTGTAGAGGTCAGTTGCATAACTTCATTTTCACTCATGCCGACGAGTGAAAACTGGGACTGACTATTAGCTCGGCTTAGTTTCCAATTAACGAATGAAGGATCAGCAGGTGCTGTTAAAGCGATAGATTTCATCTCTTCAATCTGCAAGAATTCCTTACCTAACCAATCCTTTGGATTGGCCGTAACACTAGGAAACGTCTGTGCCACAGCATACACGCCACTATCGTCACCTAAAATCCTAACAAAACGACCACCTACACGTGAGCTGCCGCTATATTTTCCTAGCCAGATCTCCTGAATCTTAGCGCCTGCTTGATCATACATGCTCACCTTGATAGCCCCTAAGTATCCACGATTTTGATCATCTTCTGCAATGTCATCTGACAGTCCAAACCGAGAGAAATACTTACTGTCTGCTGGATAACCTTGCGTTACTTCAAGTGAATTTAGCGAACCTAACAAACTCCTTAGAAGCTCATAGTTAATTGCGTAATCGCCGCGCTCTTTTACGCCCCATGCATTACCTTCACCACGTACAAGATGGGTGACTTCTTCTCCTTGATTCAAAGTGACACGGTAGATCTCGCGGATGGGAAGACTCTCAAAGAGCTTCTCTCCAGGTGCGAGCTTGGTGCGAGTAATGATTTCTTCCTCGCCGTGGAACTTAACGAAGTAAGCGGCCACTCCAAGTAGAATAGCGAATATCCATAAGATGATGACTGTGAGAGATTTCATAGGTGACAACAATAATATCAGTTAGTGCATGCGAATCATACAGTGCGGGTAGAACGGCGGCGGAAAAACCATACGCAAAGTCCAGTAACAGCAACAAAGAGGGGCGTGCTACCAACCGTCAGCCACGTAATTTCTGCATAGAGTTTATCTTTCCGGTCACGTAGGCCTTTTTCCTTCTCGCGGAGATCTCGGCGAAGCTTTATCTGCTGTGCTTGCAACTCTCGGATCTTAGCCTCCTGCTCTTGGGTAAGCACCATTGCCTGTCCGCTGTTTTTCTGTTGTTGTAGAGCTTGAAGCTGCTGAACGATTTTTTCCATCGAGTTACGCGCGGCTTCCACATCATCGTGGAGATCTTTTTCAAAATCAGTCTCCATTTCTTTGATGATGGTGAATGGTCTTGTCGTCGATGCACGGCTCCGGGAGCCAATAAGGTGCTTCGAGCCAGTGCATTGATCGAGGATGTTCTGGAGTAGTGCCGCATTGTTATTTACCGCTCCATATCCTTGCGGTCCGCGATGGAAACTTGCTTGATCAATGAGGAAATCGGCATCTGAAATAAGATAAACAGAACCTTGTGTTAGAGCCTCGGAGAGGTGTGATTTTTCTTTTGGGTTAGGGCTACCTTGTTGCTGTTCTTGTTCCTTTTCCGTAGGATCTCCATTAGGGAAAGAGGTTTTAAATTTCCCTTGAAGGCGCATGACGAGGCCGTAGTTCTCACCTGTAGGACGGCTGCGGGCAAAAATACCTTGGTCTGCCTGTGTGGCGGACTGTCCAGCGATCATTACGACTTGGTTAGAACTTTTTACGAGAGTATCGACAGAAATACCGGTGGCACTATCTACGGTGAAGCCACCAGCCAGAGGAAGGTAAAGATTTTCAAAGCCCTTGGTGATAATCTCATCGTCAGAAGTGATAGCATCTGTGCTCAAAGACAAGTGTGCGTGCATGCGCTGGCCATTTCCAAAGTCCGTGGCGTATTTACCATCAGCAACCACGGAATAAGCATCAAAGCCAATTCCCCAAGTCTTAAGTAAATGAAGAAACGTAGAGGACTTAGGCACTCCACCTCCTAGGCCCCCCATGCCTCCCATACGAGGATCTTGTTGTGGCGCTGTAAGTGCAAAGGGGTCTAAGCAGGCGACCAAGATACCTCCTCGGAGGATGTATTGATCAATCAGATACTCAACGGACGCGGTGATTCCAGCAGGGTGAACAACTAAGAGCACTGGCGTCTTCTCAGGATCAAGGTCTTCCGGTGTCATACCGAGAAGTTGAACATCATAGCGCTGGCGAAGTAACTGGAAAATCACCCAGGGTGGAGTAGGCTGCTGGCCGGGGCTCATTGCCGGTGTGCCAGCAAGGGGCAGGGTAGTCATTAACCCGATTTTAGGTTTCTTAAATGTTGTCACATTGGCGATAGCACTCGATAGCATGTATTCTAACATTGTATCATTTGCTGGATCAAGAAAAGGGATAGTTGTCTGCTGATCTAGACTGGAGATAGAGAGGCCGAAGTAGAGGTTTTCATCCTCCACACGCTGACCGCTAATGCCATCCATATTTGCAGAGTCTTCTGCGTCTGTATCTGGCTGTGGATCAAGATGCTCGATACGGATTTTATCATTTGCTAGCAGTTTGTAGCGTTCTAGTAAATCATCTACCTTACGCATGTAGTTTTTAACCCGTCTTGGCATCGTTTCACTCTTACGGGTGGCGTAATAGCGAATGATAACAGGGTTCTCAAGCTCGCTGAGAATCGCTTCAGTGCCAAGGGTTAGGGTGTGACGTTTATCCTCGGTGAGATCGAGGGTTTTATTACCCAGAGATGTGGCTCGGACGATCCAGTTAGAAAAAATCAGAATGCAGAGGATGGCTACGATTCCCATTACGGTGCGCACCACTGGATGCGTTACCTTAGCTGAGGGTTCCGCTGTTGTTTCCACGCTTGTTATATTTTTCTTAGCCATGATGTTAGAAAGTGGGTGGGGGACTTTTATTTAGGAGCGCTTAGAGTTCAAAATAGCACTCGTGCAAAGCAGGCAAGCAATGATGATTGAGATAAAGTAAGTAAAGTCTTGAAGGCGCAATGCACCCCGTAATAGAGGCTGATAATGATCAAGCACGGACGTGGAAACAATAGCATCTGTGGTGGTTTCCGAAAAAGTCTGGGAGAAAATACGGACAACGTGATCAAAGCCTACAACCACGAGAATCACACAAATACTGCATGAGATAATTAGGCATGTTACTTGATCACGCGTGAAGGCGGAGATGAGACAGGTAATGGCGAGAAAGGTGCAGCAGAGTAAAAAACTACCAATGTAGCTCGATAAGATGGTGAGATTATCTGGGTCCCCAAGTTTATTAACGGCCATGACCATAGGGTAAGTGAGTAGAAGAGCGATCAACCAGACCACCACGGCAGCGAGATATTTCCCCATAATGGCTGACCAAATTGTGGTGGGGAAGGTGCCTAGGAGCTCAATGGTGCCGCTACGTTGTTCATCAGCCCAGAGGCGCATACCAAGAGACGGAGCCAAAAGCATGTAAATCCATGGATGCCAGAAGAAAAAAGACCACTCTAAGTTTGCATCACCAGTTTTAATGAAATTGCCTAACGAAAAGGCAAAGAAAAGTGACATAAACAAAAAGATAACAATCACCGCATAGGCTGTGGGCTGGGTGAAGTAGCTTTTTAGCTCGCGCTTAAATATCGTAAACATGGAATGAATGAGACGTGTTTGATAGAAGGGATGTTTACTCGACTTCTTTGGTGGTGAGACTTCGGAAAAGATCGTGGAGTGAATTTGTGTCAGATTGTTTTTTAAGTTCAGCAGGGGTGCCGTCAGCCACGATTTTACCTTGGTCGATAATCACAGCACGGGTGCATGCTGCATCGACTTCTTCGAGAATATGCGTCGAAAATAAAATCGCCTTGGTCTCACCAAGCCTCGCAATCAGCTGGCGAACTTCATGTTTTTGGTTAGGATCAAGACCATCCGTAGGTTCATCTAATATAAGTATATCCGGATCATGAAGAAGCGCTTGAGCGAGGCAGGTGCGGTGGCGGTAGCCTTTGGAAAGTGTGCTAATAGACTGGCGTGCAACATTCTCCAAGAAACAGGTCTCCAAAACACTCCTAATGGCGGCTTTTCCAGTATTACCGCGCAGCCCACGCATCGATGCGCAGAACTTTAAAAAATCAACCACCGTCATATCGTCATAGAGCGGTGCTGATTCTGGGAGATAGCCAATGTGCGATTTTGCTCGTTTAGGATCATCGACTACAGAAACTCCACAGATCCGAGCATCTCCCTTGGTCGGTGAAATAAAGCCTGTAACCATACGCATGGTCGTCGACTTACCAGCACCATTCGGGCCTAAGAACCCAAGAACTTCACCTTTTTCCACCGTGAAGGAAAGATTGTTGACCACAGTCTTGGCACCGTAGTTTTTACTGAGATTATTAACTTCAATCATGATTCACATTCTGATGTTCAGCATCCTATGAGTATTTATGTCAGTTGCGATGAATTTCCTCAAGCTTCTCAAAATTTCAAGGGGAAATAACCAACTATCGACCACATATTATAACTTCGCACAATGTATGTAATGCGTGGTTCGCCAAAAAGATCTTGCGTGACTAAAAAAAACTGTGCTATATACGATACGAATTTGACTGCATAGGTCAGGTTTTGATTAATTAAGCCCTCTCACCGTGTGGTGGCGCGAGAGGCATTTTTTTTGTTTTGGATGCTATTCATATATTTTTAGGTCTTCTTTTTTTGTTTTTTTTAGTTTGTCCTTTTTTGTTTTCAAAGAAGAAAGCTTCTAAGCAATTGGGGGCATATGTTCTGAGTGGTTCTATTCTCAGCGATGCTGAACTTAGATTTTATCGTGTCCTTGTTTCCTCTG
>CALBVY010000035.1 GCA_937969495.1 uncultured Verrucomicrobiales bacterium
TTTTTGAGTGAAGTTAGATGCTCATGGCATCAAAGCCGCCGTCGACGATCATTTCCGTGCCAGTGATAAATCCACCGGCTTTATTGGACGCAAGTAAAAGCACCGTGCCAATGAGCTCTTCTGGATTACCAAAGCGAGACATAGGAGTTTTGCGTAGTATTTCTAAAACGCGTGCTTCATCGAGCACTTTACGGTTTTGCTCAGCAGGAAAGAAACCTGGCACGAGAGTATTGACGCGGATGTCTTTATCTGCCCATTCGCGAGCGAGATTTTTACTCAGATTATGCACCGCGGCCTTACTGGCTGAGTAGGTGAAGACGCGTGAGAGTGGATTGAGTCCTGAGATGGATCCCAAATTGATAATGGAGCCGGCGATGCCCTCATTAACAAAATATTTACCAAAGATCTGGCAAGCTTGGAAGGTGGCGGAGAAGTTGACTTTGAAGATGTGCTCTAGCTCATCCATCTCGATATCAAAAAGGGGTGTTGGGGAGTTGACACCTGCGCCATTAATAAGGATGTCTACTCGGCCAGAATTTCCGATCACGCTTTCTAATAGGTTTTCGAGTGAGTTTTTCTCAGTGAGATCAGTGGCTACAAAGTAGCCTTTCCCTCCCGCATCAGAGATGGCTTGGAGCTTATCATCTGCTTTACTGGCATCACGCCCAGCGAGAACAACTTCTGCGCCTGCTTTGGCGAGGCCGGTGGCGATGTGTCCACAGAGTTCGCCGGTGCCACCGATGATGACGGCTACCTTGTCTGTGAGATCAAATAGGGAATGGATATAGTTCATGGATTTGTGAGTTTGCTGTGGTTGTGAGTTTATTCTATGAAACGTTGGTATCCTGAGGCCAGCGGAAATATTTTGCGGCGTTGGCGTAGCAGATATCGGTGATGAGGTTATTGAGGTGAGTGGTCTCGTTAGGAATCTCACCTGCTTCTACGGCTCTGCCGATCATGCCGCAGAGGAGTCTACGGAAATACTCGTGACGGACGTAAGAGGTAAACGAACGGGAATCTGTGAGCATGCCAACTGAGGTGCCAAGGGCGCTGAGTGACATGAGTAGGTCAAGCTGCTCAATAATGCCACGCTTGTGATCAAGATGCCACCACGCTGGGCCATACTGAATTTTTCCAGGGCAGCTGGAATCTTGGAAATTTTGTAACGCACAGCAGATGGCGGCACTTTCATCTGGGTTGAGATTATAGACGATGGTGCGAGGTAGCGCAGCTTGGGTTTTTAGTGCGGCAAGGAAATCGACTAGCGCCTGTGTTTGCGGCCAGGCTCCCATGGTGTCGAATCCTGAATCAGGCCCGATTTTTTCAAACATGGGGGTATTAACGTTGCGTAGGGGGCCTAGGTGGAGCTGCATAGTCCAGTCTTGCTCGGTATTCCATGCGGCGACGTGGCTCATGATGGCTGAGGCAAAAAGCTCTTGTTCGGTGGTGGTAGCCGCCGTTCGGCCACAGGTGGCACGGGTGAAGATGTCATTGAGTTGCGCATCTTGAGTATTGGGCTGGTAGCCGTTTGGGCAGAAGGGGAGGCCGTGGTCAGAGAGGCGACAGCCTACTTGATGAAATGCCTGATGCCGTGATTTAAGCGCAGCTAGAAGGCCTGGGAAATCGTTGATGGGCTGCCCAGTGCATGTTTGTAATTTAAGAATCCACTGGGTGAATACCTCTGGCTTATCAACGGCCATGGCAAGATCAGGGCGGAAGGTGGGCAGTGTGACGGCTGTTTGCTCATCGGCTAATTGCTGATGCACGGAGAGATCCGTGGTTGGGTCATCCGTGGTGCAGACGAGCTCGACATTAAATTTTTCTAATAATCCTCGGACGCTGAGTGAGGGGTCTGAGGAGAGTTGTTGATTGGCATTGTTCCAGATATCTTTAGCGGTATCTGAGGAAAGTATCGACTGAATGCCAAAGACGCGCTGTAGCTCTAGATGTGCCCAGTGGTGCACAGGATTCCCCACGGACATGGGCATGATGGATGCAAAGGCATGGAATTTCTCCCATGGGGAGGCATCTCCTGTGATGAATTTTTCATCGATGCCGCAGCCCCGCATGAGCCGCCATTTGTAATGATCATGCTTTAGCCATAGCTCCCAAAGATCACTGAAGCGGTGATCATCCATGATATCTTGCTGTGGAAGATGGGTGTGAAAATCAATAATCGGCAGCTGTGCAGCCACCTCATGATAGAGGCTGCGTGCAGACTCGGTATCCAGAAATACGTCTTGATTCAAATACATGCTAAAATGTTTTAAAGGGCGTTAATTTCTTGGCGGCCAAGGGAAGTGGCCATTTTGTTTAGCTCGGCAAGTTCTGCATCGCTGAAGAGTAGTCCGCCTGCTGCTTCTGATTTTTTGGCGGCTTCTGCTTCGAGTTGGCCTGGGAGGAGGCAGTTTTCATTTCCTTCTCCTAAAATATCTGCCAGCACAGCTTTGATATTTGATTTCTGATCGCGTCCTGATGCAAAGCAGCCCGAAGACACGGCATCTGGGTGAATGATCTGGAAAAAGAAGGCTGTGCTGTTTTTCTCATCATCACTAGGGCTTATTCGGCCACGATGCGCTGGGAGTGAGCCGCCGATGAAGGCCGCTGTGATTTCGTTGATAAGTGATAGGCCATAGCCCTTGTGCGCTCCGAATGGGAGTAGGGCTGAGACTTCGCTGGGATCTGTGGTGGGCTTGCCATCTGCGTCTACTGCGGCAAATGGTGGCAGTTCTTTCCCTTCACGGAGAAGTTGCTGAACACGCCCCATGGCGACGGTGGATGTGGCCCAGTCAATACAGATGGGGTAGCCCAGTGCTTCTGTGGTGGGGAATCCCCAGCTATGTGGATTTGTACCGAGAGTGGGAGTTTTTCCTCCGAAGGGAACCACCTCTGCTAGAGTAGAAGTGCAGTTCGTGTAGGCGATGTAGCCGCGTTTGGCGGCATCAATAACGTAGCCGCCACCCCAGAGGTAGTGGAAGCAATTGTCGACGCTGACGATGCCGATGCCGTGTTTCTCGGCAAGTTCGATGGCACGGTTAAAAGCGCGTTTGGCGACGGATTGACCGAGTTTTTTGTGTGAATTCCAGACCTCGGCAGCGGAGAAACGGTTTGCAATGACTTCGATTTCAGCGCCAGGTATGCAGCCGCCGCTTTTGGAGCCAAATAGATCATCAAGGTGTAATGCCTTGAGTGCGTTGTGGGTGCGGTTCCCATGCCAGGTAGCGGCAGCACACATTTCAGCCGCGTCCATAGACTCGTCAGCTTTAAAGCCGCGCGCTTCATAGGCGGCTTGCACAAGGGAGTTGTGTTCTTCGGTGGAAACAATGTTCATAATGATAGGAGGGTGATACCGTTTATTTCTTCAAGATACAAGATTGACTTACGCAATTTATTTTTACAATATGCGCCACAATATCTTAATTGGAAAATGATCTGTCTGCTGTGATGAAAGCTAGCAAGCCTACCATATTATTTCTCGCAAACCGCGAAGAAAGCTTCTCACGTCAGGTTTTGCGTGGGATAGTGTCTATGCGTTCAGAGGGCTGTGATTGGGAAATATGGGTTATGCCCTTGATTCACGAAAAACGACAGTTGGAGGCTTGCTTACGTGCACGGAATGTAGCAGGGGTAATCGCGCGAGGGTTAGGTGCGGAGTTGCAGATGTTTTTCCATGAACAAGGGATACCGCTCGTCGCTATTCGTGGTGCGGAAACAAGTGGTGATTGTATTTTTAATGGGCCGCATGTGGATGATGAGGAAATAGGAGCTAAAGCAGGGAAAGAATTTCGGAATCTCAATCTGGGCTACTGGGGTTTTGTGCATTGGGAGGGGGTGGCGTGGTCTGAGGCGCGTAGGGATTCTTTCCAAGCCTATGCTGATGCCCATGGGGCAAAAAATCATGTGCTGACACTGGCATCAGACGAGTGGCATAGCTGGGATGGGGTGTTAAAAATTGTCGAGTGGATACAATCTTTATCCAAGCCTTGTGGAGTGCTGGCATGTAATGATGAGGCTGGGCTGGATGTGCTACACGCCTGCCGGCTGGGAGACCTTAATGTGCCGGCGCAAGTGGCAGTTATTGGTGTCGATAATGATCGGCTCTTGTGTGAGTCTTCTGTGCCGCCATTAAGTAGTATTGATCTCCATGCTGTTGATGTAGGGAAGTTTTCAGTGAAGCAACTTCGTTCTTTGTTAGCTGGTGAGTCCGATGAGGAGATCTGTATGAGCCAGAGTTCTATGGTTGTTAGGGAGTCGAGTCACGAGATTGATCGTTATTTACGAACTTATCAGAAGGCGCTCGATTTTATTGCTCCACGTGCTCTTACGGGCACATCAGTGACAGCAGTGGCTAGTGGTTGTGGGGTATCTAAAAGAGGGCTTGAGCGAGCGTTTGAGAAATATTCTAGTGATTCTCCAGCAAGTTTTATCCGGGAGCAACGGATTTCAGCTATTCTTAAGCTACTCAAAAATCAGTCGATCACCCTTGAGCATCTTGCAACTCAGGCGGGGTTTTCAGATGCTTCAGGTTTTTCTAATTTTGTGAAGAGGATGACGGGTAAGACAGCTGGGGAGTTTCGTTAGCGGTGGAGATTGTTATTTTTCACCCAGTAGTTTCTTGAGTGTCGGCTCCATCGCTTCTGCCCAGATTTGGTATCCATCACCTTGTGGGTGCAGGCGATCGGGCATGACCTTTTTGGTCAGGATACCATCCTCTGTGAGGAGCTTTGAGCTGATATCGAGGTAGGTGATTTTGTCATTAGCATATGTTTTAATGATGTCATTGATTTCTGTATTGCGGACACGCATCTGGTGGTCTGGGTGCTCGCCACGTGGGAAGATTGCCAGTAAGAGAATGTGAGTTTTCGGGCTTATTTTCTGGATACTGCTGATGATGGCTTTGATGCCTTGGGCAGTTTCTTCTGCTTTTTGCATGCTGTGACCTGTGTTATTGGTGCCGATCATGATGACGGCTACCTTGGGTTTCATCCCTTTCATCTCGCCGTTTTCTAATCGCCAAAGTACATGCTGGGTACGATCTCCTGAGTAGCCTAGGTTAAAGGCTTTACGCGGTGCGTAGTATTGTTTCCAGAGCTCTCGGCCTTTGTTTTCCCAGCCGTGAGTGATGGAGTCACCGATGAAGAGGAGCTCGACTTTGGTGTTTTGCGCAGCAGCGAGTTTATGCTGATGGCGATGCTTCCACCATTTGTGTTTTAATCGGTGGGCAGGTTTGTCTGCGGCTTCCACAGTGGGTTTTTCCGCTAGAGAGAAAGGGATAGAGATTAATGAGAGGGCGGTGATTAAGATTAGTTTCAACATGAGCTTTTTGTTTTTTAAGATTTGGTGTTTAGGTATCGGCTGCCATGAGCGGAGTCTTGGGGAGAAAAGGTGCGTTGAGAGCTTCCTCCAGAGGGAAGATGTTTTTGAAGTCCTCAGGGGTATCCGAATCTTGTTTACCAAAAGCTCCTTCCTCAATGAGCTCGAAGACCATACTTCCGATGTCTGAACATTGGTTGACACCCCACTCGTTCATCATGGTACTTGCCATGGGGCCAAATTCTTGGAGTGCGAGATCACGAAACCCGTAGAGTAGCTCGCTAGCGGTTACATGGCGCTGTTGGCCCTCGTTATGATCCATGGCGCGTTTAACGGTGAAGTCGAGGGCGTCTTTGAGAAAGTAATAGGCTCCCGAATCAAAGCGGTGATCTCGTGCAAGAACGGCTTTGACGGCATCCATAAACTGAGTGGGCTGCATAAGCTGATTCTCTTGTTGTCGTAGTAGGCTGTCAAGGAGGGATGAGGATCGCTTTTCCAGACAATAAAAAAGACCACTTCCGGGAGGAGGTGGCCTTTTTGTAAGGTGAAATCTTAAATTGAGAGATTACCAGTTGTCACGGCGTGGTGGGCGCTCTTCGCGAGGACGAGCTTCGTTAACGGTCAGATTTCTGCCGTCTATGGATTGACCATTCAGAGCTTCGATAGCTTTTTGGCCATCTCCGTCATCGGGCATTTCGACAAATCCAAATCCTTTGGAGCGTCCTGTTTCTCTGTCTTGGATAATTTTTGCGCTAGAGACAGATCCGTGTTCAGCGAAGAGCTGTTGGAGATCATTATCACTGAGACCATAAGACAGGTTACCTACATATATATTCATTTGCTTTTCTTGTATGTGCATTGTTCATCGTAAACTATCGGTAACCGTATGCACAAACTACTCGATAAAATATTACCTCTGATTGAGATAAGGAGCACTACTTAGACTTGTTGCAGTTTTTTTACAAGAACAAACTGGATTCTGTAACGAGACCGTCACAGAGCTTAGTTAGAAAAGGAGGGTGTGAGCTTATTTTCCTTTCAGGGAATGGAGGTAGTTCACCATATCAGTAAATTCCTGAAGTGTGAGCTGATCTGCGAGATGAGGCCCCATGATGGTAGAGTCTGCTTTGCTGACTTTTGAAACATCAGTTGCTTTGATTTTCTCAGGAATACCGGCAATGTTATGGATGATTACTTCTTGGTCATTTTTGCTGATGAGGGTGCCTGTCTTTTTACCTCCCTGTTTCAGAGTTACATCTACCCAGGTTTCTGCAATGGTAGCTGCGGGCTTGAGGATGGCTTCTGCGATCTGATCGCGTGTTAGGTGGTTGCCTAGATTAAGTAAATTGGGACCCTTGATGGGGTCGTTGGGTTTTAGGTTGTGACAGGCTCCACAGGAGGCCATATTGGCAAATACCTTTTTGCCCTTGGCTTGATTGTATTTATTTTTTTCAAAGGCGAGCATTACGTCTTCAATGGAAGTGTCGCCTACTTTTTTAACGTTTTTTCCTCGTGCTTTGGGTTTTGGGTTTCCGATGTTAGGAAGGTAGAGGCGTAGTTTGTTAGCTTCATCGGTGAGGGGTTTCTTGCCATTTGCGATATCGCCTTCATATGCTTTGCGGTAAATGTTAGCGATTTTGGTGGATTCGCTCCATGTCTCTGGCTTGTAGTAAGGGCCGGCTGTTTCTGGTTGAGTGCCCCACCACCATGAGCCGTCATAGGCTTTTTCTTTTTGGTAGAGACGGCCGAGAGTTTTGATGATTTTTAATTTGAGAGCGTCATCTTGGGTTGATTCGTACTTGGCAATGAGGCCATCAACAACTTTGGGTTCGTGAATGAGACGGAGTGCCCAGAGCGCTCCGTCTTGGTTTTCTCCTCCTAAGGCTGCTAGGCAATCATCGATAGTCTTGAGTTGAACCAGTGACTGAACGGCTATGTGAGGGAGGATGATGGGAGAGTTCGGTGTGGCATGAGGGCCTTCTTTTTTAGCGTCATCGGTGATGGGGGCGGTGGCAGAAACGATAAACCTAACGATTCCTTTGCCTTTTGATTTAGTGGTAAGTCCGATGGTGGCTTTCAGTCTTACATACTCAAAGGGGATTTTAAAATGGATGACTGAGAAGGGCTTGCCGGCGAGTCCTTGGGTGGCGGTTTGACCATTGGCTTGTTTAAGGTCTGCTGCAGGGCTGGATGGACGCTGAACTTTTTTTGAGTTATTTTTTTTCTTTGAGGTTTTTTGTTTAAGCTGAGTAAGAGGAATTTCTCCACCTTGATTGTCGATTAGAATAGGATTAAACCATGCGGCGTGTGCTTCAGTGTTCGTGCTGTCTGCGTTCTCAATGATGAGAAACATGTCTTTGATGCGATTGATATCCACGTCAATATCCATGGAGTCTGTGCCTGTGATAGTCTTGCTTGCAAAAACAGGAGCGGAGACGGACTGAGGTGTGTTAACTTGATTTTTAGGTGGCTGGGCTACTTTGAGTAGTGCCTTGGCGGTTTCTTTTTTACCTATTCTGCCCAGTGCTACAGCGGAAGCGACTTGGACACGAGGGTTCTTATCCTTGAGGCCGGCGATAAAGGGTGAGGGATCAAGGTCAGTAGCAATGAGGGTGCGGTCTGCCATGGCGCGGAGTGCGGATTCCCGCAGGGTGGGATCGGTAGACAGCTCCTGTAGGGCGGCTACTCCTTTTGCTCCCATGATCTGAGCGTATGTATAGATAGCAGCTACGCGAGACTCTGCTGTGGCGGTGGCATCTTGAGCTATAGCTAGCACATTGGGGGCCAGTTCAGGTTTAGCCCGGTGGAGTATTTCTTGAGATGTGTGTAGGCGTGCTGTGGAGCTTGCTGACAGGAGGCCTTTGACGAGGGCTTGGTCTGTTAGTTTGGTTAAATTGGGGAATGGTATGTATTTCCAGTCTTTGGGTACGACACGATCGACAAATCCTTTTTTGGAGTCGCCTCTATACCCAGCACCATCCCATGCGGCGAGGTAGAGTCTGCCTGAGCCATCTACATCTACATCCGATATCTGAGGGCTCTGGATAAAGTCTTCAGCCTTCTGAGTGAATGTAGGGCCGTCTGGTGTAATGCGGTGAATATAGAGGTGGTTTCTTCCCCAGTCCGCCATCATGGGCACATTGTTGTATTTCTGAGGCCATCCGGGTTCTTGGAAAAAGAGGGCGCCAGTACCTGAGCCACCGCCGAAATCTTTGAGTGCGGGAATGATTTCGTCAGTGAAGTGCTTAAAGAGAACTGGGTAGCCGTATTCACCGGATTGGATTTGATCGATAAAGCGCACGTTCCAGCCGCCACCGTCATTGGTATTACCACGGGTGAAGATATTCATGAATGGATCGATCGCTACGTCGTAAATGTTCCGCAGACCGTGGGTATATACTTCCATTTCTGTGCCATCTGGGCGCACGCGAAGAATGCCACCGCCAAGCATGGTGAGATTTTTACCATCCGCTCCTTTTGCTTCAACCAAGCCAAAGTCACCGATGGCGATGTAGATCCAGCCATCGATTCCCATGCGAATACCATTGGTGGTGTGATCGGCACCACGTTTTTGATTAGATTCTAAGGTGGAGATGTTTTTGACGAGATGCTGCGGTGGGCCATCTGCCTTGCCGTCTCCGTCTGCATCTATCAGCACGCTGAGGTGCATGCCGGTCATCTTTCCGTCAGCAGGGATGACGGTGTGCAGCACGTAGAGCTTATTCCTTACGGCGAAAAGGCCACGAGGGTTATCAACTTTAGCAAAAACGGAATGTTGATCTGCCGTGCCATCGTTATTGGTGTCCACGAGTTTAACAATGCTCCCTTTTCCTGACCCCTTACCGAGTGATCCTAGAAGATCTACACCTACATAGACGTCGCCATTAGGGTGCGCGCAGAGGCATGCTGGTGATGGCGTGATGTCTGGGCCAGCGAGCCGAGTGCTTACTAGCTCGCTAGGCACAGCGGCTACCATAGCTGTGGTGGTAAGGAGGGAGGTGAAAAGTAATTTTAGACGCATGCTATAAACAGTGATTTTAGAAACAATATGGATACGAGATATATGCTTTATGGGTTACTTACGTCAAGATTCGCTCGCTCTTGCTGGAGTGTATCAGAAATCCATCAATTTGTGTCTTAGGTCTATAAGTTAGTGTGTGTGATGATGCTCAGCGCATCCATGACATTTCACCCAGATGCTGGTGCCATCTGTGTAGTGTTCTTTTTTCCAAATAGGAACGGTGGATTTGATAGCGTCAATGATGGCGCGGCAGGCGGTGAAGGCTGCGTCGCGGTGGGCGGCACTGACGGCGATGGCGATGGCCACTTCGCCGATCTGTAGGTGGCCGATGCGGTGTTGGCATCGTGCTGTTAGTATGTCGTGCTCGGTGCAGATTTTCTCCAGGATACGGTTGCCCTCTTTTTCGGCAAGAGCAGGAAATGCTTCATATTCCAGGGATGCAACGTCACGACCTTGGTGATGATTTCTCACCCAGCCTTCAAAGGAGGCAAAGCCACCGGCGGAGGGATTACGGACGGCGTCGCAGAGTGCGTGTGGATTGATGATTTGATCAGTTAGTTGGAACATGTTTTTTGATGTCACGTTTATACTTATCTAGCCGCCAGCGACTGGGGGGATGAAGACGATTTCTTCGCCTTCTTTCAGTGGGTGTGTCCAATCGGTAAAATCACCATCCACGGCTACCATCATACCTTTTCTTTTCAGGGGTATAGTATACTTGGCACGGATTTCCTCGAAGAGGCCAGCGGGTGTTTCTGAATAAGTTAGGATGTTTTCTGAAGATTTGTTAGTGAGCTCGCGGAGCTGGGCGAAGTAGGAAACAATGATTGTTTTTTCTTGAGTGCTGCCGCTGATGCGAGCACGGATCTCGATGGCGTCTGCCTTGGTGTTGGTATTGGCAAGTGTCCATAGGCTTGGGGAGTTTAATGCTTGGCCGTGGAGTTGTTTGAGAACTGAGCGTGGACAGTATTTCTCAGATGCGATGGCGGCTGACACGGCGCTGATAGATGAGGTGCTCCAGATGGCGCAGAGTGGCTCGGGTAATGCATCCGTGGCGCTGCGGAAATAGGTGGCGTCAAAATCAGGCTGATGTGCTGCCTGCAGTGCTTTCAGGTGTTCTGTTTCAAGCAGTGGCAGATCGCAAGCGAGGATGAGCCAATCTGAGTCAGGCGAGTGTTTCTGAGCAGATGCGATGGCGCCGAGAGGTCCAATATTGCCAAAGGAATCTGCGATGATGTTTGCTCCTTTACCGTCAGCCACGGAGATGAAAACTTTATCACAAACAGAGGCTAACAATTTGATGCCGCGTTCACGTTGGGTTAGTCCGTCGCGGAATATCATTTCAGATTTATCCGTGCCCATGCGGGAGGATTTCCCTCCAACTAATAATAAACCGTTCATATCCTTGTTGAGTTTATGATGCAGAGTAATCACCACTTTTACCGCCTGTTTTCTCTAGCAGTTTAGTTTCACGGATGATCATAGCTTTGTTTACGGCTTTACACATATCATAAAGTGTTAGTGCGGCTCCATTGGCTCCTGCGAGTGCTTCCATTTCAATGCCTGTGCGTCCTGTAGTTACGCAGGTGCAGGTTATGGTGATTTCTGTATCTGAACTTGGTGAGATGGTAAACTTACAGCTGTCTAATGGTAATGGGTGGCAGAAGGGGATGAGGTCTGAGGTTTTTTTTGCTGCCATGGTTCCGGCGATGATTGCAGTGTGGAAGACTGGGCCTTTTTTAGTATGTATTTCTCCGTCTGTTAGTAAAGTCATAACCTCGGAGCCAACATCAATAATACTGTGTGCTGTGGCTGTGCGACGTGTGACATGCTTGGGTGAAACATCTACCATTCCAGGTTGATTATTAGCATCGATGTGGGTGAGTTTACTCATTGAATGATGTGGGCTGAAGTTACCAAGGGTAAAAGTGGAGGTGGGTGCCGGATGGCGAAGTGGTAGGAAGTTCGCAGATGCCTTGGGCTCCTGCAAGTGCGCTGTAGTCTCCTGAATTTCTAGGTGGTGTGGCGTGGAGTTTGCCTGCTGTGATGTGAGAGGCTACGAGTCCAGGGAAGGGGGCGTTCCACGTGACTCCTTGCGCTAGAGCATAGGGGATAGGGGACCATGGTTCACGGCGCATTTTCCGCAAGGCGGGAATGAGGTATCTAGCGAGGCAGGCCATCACTGACACAGGATTACCAGGTAGGGCAAAAACGGGTGTTTCGCCTGACCAAAATGCAAATGGCTTACCTGGCCGCTGTGCGATACCGTGAAATAATGGTGCCCCTACTAGAGATTGCATTGCAGGTGCTACGTAATCATATTTTCCCATAGAAATACCGCCTGTGAGGAGAATGATGTCGTATTTTTCCAGAGCAGGTTGTAAGCTATTGGTAAGTGCTTCTGCGGTATCTGGAACATGAATATTTGCCACCTTACCAAGCCTGTTACTGGTGATGCTGGCGGAAATGGCGGAGGCGTGACTACGGCGAATCTGGTGCTGGAGAGGGGTTTTATCTGGAGGAATCACTTCGTCTCCAGTGGTAATGAGTAGAATGTGAGGCTCTCTCACTACGGTTAGCTGAGTCTGTCCTACCGATGCCGCGATGGCCATTTCCGCAGCACCTAAGACTATCTCTGGTGAAACGAGCGTTGCGCCAGGGTGCTGGTCGCTCCCCATGGGGTGAATGTGCTGTCCTCGGTTTGCTTTACAGGAGGGGGAAAGATGGGCGGTTTGATTTTCAATGCGAAGTTCTTCGACTTTAATTACGCAATCGGTGCTTTCTGGCACGACTGCTCCGGTCATTACCTCAAGACATTGCTGGGGATCTGCCAGTGTGATACTTGGCTGCCCGGCGGCCTGAGTGCCTGCGATTACGAAGTCTCGCCTACCTTCCGCGAAAGCTTGGTGGGAAATGGCGATGCCGTCCATCATGGCGCGATCATAGGGAGGGATAGCGCGGTCTGCTAATATGGGCTCTGCTAAAACTCGGCCGCAGGCGTGCTCCAGAGCGATAGATTCATGGTCGAGGTTAGGCAGGTGGGAGGAGATGATTTCTTCCGCCTGCTGAATGGAGATGAGTGACTGCACAAGATGAATCAAATCACGCTTGGCCTTTTTTGTCCATCCATGCCAGTGTCTGTCTGTGCAGTTACCGAGTGATACCCTGTCTCGCCCTCTCCGTGATCTCCGGATCTCGGTCACGGATCGCTGTAACTTCCGCTGTCGCTACTGTATGCCGGCGGAGATATTTGGTGCTGATTACCAGTATTTACCTAAGCCAGAAATACTTACTCTTGAAGAAATAGCGACCTTAGCAAAGGTGTTCTGTAGCTTAGGTGTAGAAAAACTTCGTCTAACAGGTGGCGAGCCTCTGTTAAGGCGTGGGCTGTCTGATTTGATTACCATGCTGGGTGATATCTCAGGGGTAAAAGATATTGCCATGACCACCAATGGCACAGCGCTTGCCAGAAATGCGAACTATTTAAAAAAAGCAGGATTACACCGTGTGACAATTTCGCTTGATGCGCTTGCGCCAGATATTTTCTCTCAAATGAATGGCGTGGGAGCATCACCTGAGCGCGTGATTGATGGTATTGATGCGGCACTTGAGCATGATCTAGGTGTAAAAATTAACGCAGTGATTCAGAAAGGCGTGAATGAAGATCAGGTGTTACCTCTTGCTGATTTTGCGAGAGAGCGTGGTATTACACTGCGTTTTATCGAGTTCATGGATACGGGGAATACCAATCGCTGGAAGCATGAGCAAGTTGTGCCATCAGCGAATATTTTAGAAAATTTACGGGAGAAATACACACTCTCTCAGGTGAAGAATGGGATCTCTGGTGAGACGGCGAGTAGGTATGTGTATGAAGACCTCTTAGGGGTAGAGGTAGGGTTTATTTCATCTGTTAGTCAGCCTTTTTGCCGTAGTTGTAATCGTGCTAGACTTTCCGCAGATGGTCAGATTTTTACCTGCCTATTTGCAGAAAAGGGGCATGATTTGAAGGCTCAGCTACGCAGTGGTGCTAGTGTTGAAGAGCTTACAGCTAGAGTGGCTAGCATCTGGAGTGTTCGTGATGATCGTTACTCAGAAGTTAGGGCGGATGGTGGAGACCGTAAAAAGCCTGAGATGTCCTACATTGGCGGCTAGGTTTTTTTCAGCAGCTTTTTTAAAGACAGACTGGAAATAGAACGGAGTGCGCCAAGCGTGAAATGAGCGTATTTTTCACCGTGCGCACTTGAGTTATTTAAGGCAGGGTGTCTGTGTGAAAGTGACTCTGAAACATATTTTTATTTCCCCTGGGCATAATTATTACGGTAGGCATGGCAAAGGAGCCTTAGATTTTCCCATCACAGAGGTGGAGAGTATTGATTGTGTTGCAGGCAGTGGTATCCAGGGGGATCGGTTTTTTGACTATAAGCCTGATTACAAAGGGCAAATTAGTCTATTTGATTGGGCTGTCTATGAACGTGTTAGAGATGAAGTGGTAAAAGGTGAGCTCCATCCCCGTGCGTTCCGTAGAAATGTGGTGATGGAGGGGATTGATCTTAACGAGTTAATCGATAAACGCTTTACGTTAGGTGGGCTAGAGTTCACTGGGTCTTGTGAGTGTGCTCCTTGTTATTGGATGAACCAGGCTTGTGCACCAGGTACGCATGAGTTTTTAAAAGGCTTTGGCGGATTACGCGCGAAAATAGTCAAAGGTGGTCAACTCTCATTAGGGGAGTTAGATTTAGAAGTGATCGGTGAGCAGAAACCTGTTAAATAAAATGCCTGAGCAATCTCAAGCGTGCCAGATCTGGAAATACGCAGCTGGTGAGCTGAGTGGTGTCTCTGATCGTGTGGCCCAAGAAGGGCCGCTACAAATCACGGTTGATGGTACTCCCGTAGCGGTGGTGATGCGCACTCCAGGCTATGATCTTGATTTGGTGACTGGCTTTCTTTTGACCGAAGGTCTTGTGCGATCTTGTGGTGATATTCAGCGGATTGATCTGGAGCAAAAAAAGAACCATGCCCTTGTGTTTTTAGCTGATGATGTGGTGCTTGATCACGAGAAGTTAAGTAGGAATCTTTTTAGCGCTTCTTCCTGTGGTATCTGTGGTAAAGCGAGTATTGAGGCTATTCATCAGCAGGCTGAGCCAGTGGAGTGTGGCTTTACCGTGACTGCTGATGTGCTGTTAGCACTACCAGATTACCTTAATACAGCTCAGAAAACCTTTCAAAGCACGGGGGGATTACACGCGGCAGCTTTAGTGGATCAAGGAGGAGAGATTCTCTCGTTGCGTGAGGATGTGGGAAGGCATAATGCTATTGATAAGGTCATTGGCTGGGCAGCGGTGGCAGGTGTGGATCTATCTCAGACGTTTATGCAGGTATCGGGCCGAGTATCCTTCGAGGTGATGCAGAAGGCGTTGATGGCGAGGATTTCTATTGTTTCCGCCATTTCCGCCCCATCGTCGCTCGCCGTTGATTTTGCGCATGAGAGTGGACAGACGCTGGTAGGCTTTCTCCGTCCACCTACTTTTAATATTTACACGCACCCGGAGCGGATTTGCTCAGGTGTTTAAACATGAAGGGTGAGTAAACTTCACGTTATGAGTCCACGATAAGACTTGAGTTTTTCTCCTGCCGATCTAATCAGCAGCTATGTCATTCCAGTCAATAGGGCTTCATCAGCGTATTCTTCAAGCCACAGACGAAGCTGGCTACTCAGAGGCTACACCTATTCAGGCGAAGGCTATTCCTGCTATTTTGAGTGGCAGGGATCTCATTGGTCTTGCACAAACAGGGACAGGGAAAACTGCGGCTTTCACCTTACCGTTACTCTCTCAGCTGGTGGAAAATAAGCATGAGCTGACGGAGCGTGCGGCGAGGGTTCTGATTATTGCGCCCACACGCGAGCTGGTGCAGCAGATTAATCAGAGTCTGCGGACTTATGGGAAATTTACCAATCTTCGTACTGCCGTGGTGATGGGTGGGGCAAGTGAGAAACACCAGATTGAAAAACTGAAAAGCAATGTCGATGTGGTTATTGCTACCCCCGGAAGGCTGATGGCGCTGATGAAGGCTGGGCACTGTCAGTTTGGCAAGCTGACACATCTCGTCTTAGATGAAGCGGATAGAATGTTAGACATGGGGTTTCTTCCTGATATTCAAGAGATCACTCAGAGCCTCCCGAAGCGCCGCCAGAGTTTACTCTTTTCGGCTACATTCCCTCAGCAGGTGGAGCGGCTCTCTAAATCGATTCTGAAAGAGCCGGCTACCATCGAGATCGGTGATAGGAGTAATCCTGCGGAAACCGTAGAGCAGTATCTGTATCCTGTGGCTCAGCATCTTAAGGCGTCATTATTGATTCATTTACTTGATGATCATCAATTTTTTTCCGTGATAGCCTTTGTGCGTACTCGCGAGGATGCAGATATTCTAACCAAGGAACTTCGTGGTGCGGGAATTGAGGCAGAGGCTATTCATAGCGATCGCTCTCAGAATCATCGCGCGCGTGCGTTGAGAGATTTTAAAGCCAGTAAGCTGCGTGTTCTGGTGGCTACCGATATTGCTGCACGTGGACTGGATATCCCCAATGTCACACACGTGGTAAATATTGATTTCCCCGGTCAAAGTGATGACTACATTCACCGTATTGGCCGTACCGGTAGAGCGGGTGCAGAAGGTTGTGCCATTACTTTTATTACCGATCATGATGGTGAAAGGCTTAGGAAACTTGAGCGTCACATAGGGAAGACCTTGGCGAAGCGCTTTTCAGACAGCTTTAATTACAAAGTTCCAGCACCTGAAGGTGATGCCGGTAAGCGATTTGAAAAAAGAAAGCCTCGCCGCCACTCGGCAGATCGATTCGAGCAATCAGGAAGATCAAAGGTAAATAAACCAGCCAAGAAACGCACCGATTGGAGAAAGCCTAAAAAGCGGAACTAGCTGCTTATTTCACCCTGAGCGAACTCAAATAGATTTTTGGCTCTTGATGAATGTCGATGAGAGAATAAGATATCTTTTATGAAGAAATATCTCATTTCAGCTTTAGTTTCCTTTGTTGCTATATCTCCTCTTGCCGCCGCCGAGAGTAAAAAGCCGAACATCCTTATTCTGTATGCAGATGATTTGGGATTTGGTGATCTAGGATGTTATTATGCTAAAAGTAAAATACCCACACCTCATCTTGATAAGTTAGCTAGTGAAGGTATCCGTTTTACCGATGGTCATTCCTCTTCCGGTATTTGTACTCCATCACGCTACGCTCTACTAACAGGGAGGTATCACTGGAGAGATTTCTATGGTATTGTTAAAATCTTTGGTGGTTCAGTTTTTAAACCAAAGAGGCTGACTTTGCCTGAGATGCTGCAAGAAAAAGGTTATCATACCGCCGCAATTGGGAAATGGCACCTTGGGTGGAATTGGAAAGCAGTGGTTAAGCCTGGCGCTGAAAAAAAACCTGATGCTAAGGAAAAAGGGCTAACTTATCATTTTGATCAGATAGATTGGTCAAAGCCTATTCCAGATGGCCCCCTTGCCCATGGATTTGATTACTACTTCGGTGATACCGTGATTAATTTTCCGCCATACGCATGGATAGAAAATGATAAAGTCGTGAAAGCGCCCGATACCATGATGGACACGGCTAAATGGAAAGAAATCAAAGAAGGGAAATGGGAGTGTCGTCCTGGCCCGATGACTTCAGACTGGGATCCTTATCAGAACATTCCTGTCACCACAGCCAAGGCGGTTGATTACATCAAGAAGCAGGCGAAGACGGATCAGCCTTTTTTCCTCTATTTTGCCTTCCCTTCACCGCATGCACCGATCATCCCTAATGATGAATTTGATGGTAAGTCTCAGGCTGGGCCATACGGAGACTTTGTTGTGGAAACGGATGATGCCTGTGGCAGAATACTCGCTGCTCTCAAGGAAAGTGGACAGGCAGAGAATACCATTGTCATCTTTTCCGCTGATAATGGACCAGAGCACTATGCTTATACACGTGATAAAGAATTTGATCACTGGTCATCGTATCCTCTCCGTGGTCTAAAACGTGATATCTACGAAGGTGGTCACCGTGTGCCGTTTATTATCAAATACCCTGGTGTCACTAAGGCAGGTGTTGTTTCGAATGCGCTTGTCTCTCAGATTGATATAATGGCGACATTGGCTACTGCACTTGGTTATACCCTCCCTGATAAAAATGCAGCTGAAGATTCTTACGATCTGATGCCGATTCTTAAGGGTGACAGCTCTCAAGTCAGACCAACGCATTTGCATACCACATATGGTAGATTTGCCATCCGGCATGGTGACTGGTTACTCATCAATGGAAAGCATGGCTATCATGCCCAAGGCGCTAAAAACTGGCGTGAGCAACACAAATACTGGCATGAGAAACACAACTACAAGCCAGGTAAGTTTAAGGTAGAATTATACAATCTGAAAAATGATATTGGACAGCGTGAGAACCAAGCTGAGCAACAACCCGAAAAAATCGAAGAGCTTACCGCTTTACTTGAAAAAATCCGTAAGCAAGGCTACTCTGCACCTCGCTTGAGCAAGTAGGACGGCTGTTTTTTTGCTTTTAAGATCACTGAAAACAACGACTCTCTACTTACACAATCATCAATTATGAAAGGTATAGTTTTTACAGAATTTCTCACCATGGTTGAAGGCTCATTCTCCTTGGATATGGTCGATACCATTATCGAAAAAAGTGATCTTCCGTCCGGTGGGGCCTACACATCTGTGGGGACTTACTCGCATACAGAAATTGTTGATCTCGTTACGAACCTCAGTCAGGAAAGCGGTGTGGCTATTCCACTGTTATTAAAAACATTTGGCACCTACCTATTTCATAGTCTAGCAAGAGCTTACCCTGATTTTGTTCAAAAGACGACTGATCCATTAGATTTTTTAGAGCAGGTAGAGACTTACATTCACGTGGAAGTGAAAAAGCTGTATCCTGATGCAGAATTACCTACGTTTGAATGCTCGCGACCTCATTCGGCCAATGAACTGCATATGGTATATGTATCGAACAGGCATATGGAAGATGTTTGCGAAGGCTTGATTATAGGTAGTCTAGAACATTTTGGTGCACATTGCTCCATCACGCGAGAAGAGCGTGAAGATGGTGCTGAGTTATTTGTTATTACCAAAATAGAATAGTGAAAGTTCATGCCTAATAATCATTCCAATCCAGATAAATGGGAAAGACGCTATGAGCGTGAGAAAAAAGCACGCCAGCAAGCTGAAAAGTTATTAGAAGAAAAGAGCTCTTTATTATATGAAGCTAACAAAAAATTAGCAAAAGAAGTAGAGGACGAGTCCTCTAAATATAAGCGAGAAGAGGAAAAGTTTACCATGCTATTCCATCACTCGTATGATGGGATTATTATCCAAGATCATAACGGGATCATTTTAGACGCCAATAAGAAGATTTGTGAAATTTTAGGTGTTACTCATGCCGAGCTGGTTGGGATGCATATTGCTAAAGTTCCTGCGAGGGATTCGATATCTATTTGTGTTAATGCGTTGAGAGAAATTAGTGAGCATGGAAGTGCCCGGTTTGCATGTCATCTCCAGAATCGTCATAAAAAACGAATTCCCGTAGACATAGCAGCTACCAAGCTTCAATTTGGAGAAACTATTCTTATTCAAGGGATTATCCGTGATGTTAGTGAGCAGCAAAAGGCAAGAAAAGACCTGGAAATAGCTACCAATACAGCGATTAAAGCCAATGAAGCCAAATCGCTTTTTTTAGCAACAATGAGTCATGAAATACGAACACCACTTAATGGTGTTATAGGGTTTACGAACTTACTGTTGGAAAGTGAGTTATCTAAAGAGCAAGCAGAGTATCTTTCATTGATTAAAAAAAGTAGTGATATCCTACTTCATATTATCAACGATATCTTAGATTTTTCCCGAATTGAATCGGGTCAGATGGAGCTAGAGCATGTTGATTATGATTTAAAAGAAATTATCGAAGATGTATTGGATATCCATGCTCAGACTGCATCAGCGAAACAGGTTGATTTGGTTTATTATATTGATGCTGAGGTCTCCCAATATCTTCATGGTGATGCTGGAAGGTTACAGCAAATCTTACTCAATCTCGTTTCTAATGGGTTAAAATTCACCAAGCATGGTGCGGTTTCCATAGAAGTGAAAAAGCCTAATGAGAACTTCATTCAGTTTACAGTATCTGATAGCGGTATAGGGATTGATGAAGCCATTAAAGATCAGCTATTCGAACCATTTCTTCAAGCAGACGCATCCACCACGCGGAAGTTTGGCGGAACGGGTCTGGGCTTAGCTATTTGTCGTCAGCTTGCAGAGGCGATGGCAGGAACCATTTCGGTGAATTCAGAAGTAGGAAAAGGCTCAGATTTTATTGTTACCTTGCCGTTTCATGTAGCGGAGAACGAGGAACGATTCCACTGTATTTCTAGTTATCCGCTTAAGGGCGTAAGAGTCTTTATTCTGGATGATAATTTAACCAATCTTGATTTCATGAAAGCAAGGCTCAATAAGTGGGGCTGTAAGGTAACTACCAATGCTTACCCAAAGGAGGCCTTGGCTATCATTGACGCTGCACCTGAGCAATATGACCTTATTTTGGTTGATATGCTTATGCCTGATATGGACGGGTTTGATTTCGCCAAAGAATTATTAAAACGAAAGGTAGATCATCTACCTATGATACTCGTTACCTCTTCGCGAGAGGTCAAAAGAAAGCAGGTTTTTGCAGCGGGGTTTGTGGATCTGATTTACAAGCCTGTGAAAGAAAATGTTTTGCTTAGTTCCATGCTGCGTGTGATGGATGATAAAAATATTCTAGTAGATCATATCGTTTCCGATGAGTTATCGGAGGTTTCCGCAATCAAGCAAGATGTGTTTGTGTTGATTGTAGAAGATAATCCAATCAATGCGAAATTGGCTAAGCTTCTGATAGAAAAGTTGGGAGTCATTGCTCATGTGGCGCAAAATGGTCAGGAAGCCCTCCAGGCACTCTCCGAGCATGGTTTTTATCGGATTATTTTAATGGATATGCAGATGCCTGTCATGGATGGCATTGAGGCGACTCAGCGTATCAGATCTGACAAGGCATGGGAGCATTATCAGGAAGTTCCTATTGTTGCGATGACGGCTAGTGCTCTCCCTGAAGATGAGGTGAAATGCATTGCTGCTGGTATGGATAGCTATATCACTAAGCCGATAGACGCAGCGAAGTTAGAGAGAACACTTCGGCAGTATAGAGTTATCGGAGAGTAGTAAAAAAATAAAATATTCGCGCTGAGCTTAAGGCGCTTAATCCTCTTTTTTAAATAACAGCCATAGAAAAAATGGCCCGCCTAACAATGCTGTGATGATGCCTACAGGAACTTCTGCTGAGTGTGAGATGGTCCTGGCGATGGTATCACAGATGACGAGGAAAATACCGCCGAATAAGATGGATGCAGGGATGAGGTATCGGTGATTAGTGCCGATAATGATACGGCAAATATGGGGTGCCATGATGCCGACAAAGCCGATAGGTCCACAGACTGTTACAATGCCTGCAATCATCATCGAGACCGCGATAAAAAGAATGATGCGTGTGCGTTCGACTTGTAAGCCGTAGCTGGTGGCCAGATCGTCATTAATGGTTAGTAGATTAAGCTCTTGATGCAATGTCACGGTAATCAAGATGCCACTAAGGATAAAGGGGAGGGCCTGAAGTATCGTGTCATAGCTAGCATGGCTAAGGTCGCCCATGAGCCAGTGGATGATGCGGAAGGCATTGCTCATATCACCGAGGTATTGAAAGATCAGGATGAGGCTGGAAAAGAAAAAACTGATAGCGACACCGCCTAGTAACATGGTTTGTGGAGAGTGGTTTCCCGTTGCTTTAGCAATGCCATAGACGAGGGCGATCGATAGTAAAGATCCTAACAGAGCTGAGAAGGAAACCCCTGATATACCAATAACGGTAAAGCTCATGCCGAAAAAAAGAAAGATAGTGACTCCCAGTGATGCGCCCCCTGCGATGCCGAGAGTGAAGGGGGTGGCTAAGGGGTTTCTAAAGATGGCCTGAAAGACAACGCCGCC
>CALBVY010000036.1 GCA_937969495.1 uncultured Verrucomicrobiales bacterium
CCATCGGCCTGCTCGATGAGGCGTGGGTTTTTCTTGAGAGATTTCACCTCTTGCCACTCCCAGTAGCCTTCGAGGTTATCCTCATCGGCTTCCCGTGTGCCATCGTGCATGAGCTCCATGCCGGCGGCGCGGAGCATCTGCATCATAAGAGAGGTGCCAGAGCGTGGGAGTCCACTGACGATGGTGAACTGACATGGCTCAATGGCGGCTTCTGCCGCAGCCTTCTTCGCCGCGGCTTCGCGCATGGCTTGCCGCTCAGCATGGCGTGCCTTGGCACGGGCTGCGATGCCGTAACGGAGGGACTTGAGTTGTTTTTCGCGGGCGAGGGCGTTGACCGTCTTTTGCCGAGTAAGCTCACTGGCTAGAATCTGCGCTTTGTCGTCTTGCTTCGTGTGCTTATAGACGGCCTCCAGAGCCGCTACCGCCTGCACGTTTTCACGGTCTAAGAGAAGACAGTTCTGCAAGGCGTGCTGGGCTTCCTCCCATTGCTTAAGCTGAATCAGGGCTCTCCCCAGAAGCTGGTGAGCGCGCGGGCTAGCAAACTCGAGGCTGATCGCCGCAAGGGCGGTATCGGCGGCTTTCTGCGGGTCCTTGTCATTGAGATAACAACGAGTCAGAGTGTTGTGTGCCTGGATGCTGGTAGGATCGAGTGAGAAGAGTTTATCGGCGGTCTCGCGTGCTTCTTGCCATTTTCCAAGAACTACATAAGCGCGGCAGAAAAGCTCTAAGGCAGGGACTTCATTACCTGCTTGCTCCTTGATCACCTCTAGGTGCTCCAGCGCCTTCTGATCATTCCCCTTCTCTAGCTCGATCTGTGCCTGCAGGAGCTGGGCGGAGACGGACTGACCAAATGTTTCTAGACAGATGGCGAGAGTTTCCTCCGCTTCCTCACTGAGACCGAGAGCGAGCTGAGTTTTAGCAAGTGCCTGAGCGTAGTCAGTTCGCTCTGGGTAGGCATTAAAGCAATCCTCTAGGAGTGGTAATGCTCCATCGTGCTTGCCTGTATAAAGATAGGCGCGGGCAAGGTTCCACTTATTCTCACGGTTTGTCTCATTGGCGGCCTCGGTGGGATCATCGGAAACTTCATCGATGTAGCCTAGAGCCACAAACTGGTCTAAGAGCGCCTTACTCTCCTCCTCGGTCAGTGAGCCTCGGCTTTTCTGTGAACCATCGGTATCTTCCCAGGTGGGGATCGTCTGCACAGGGCGGCTTTCTTTGAAAAGCTCCGTAAGGACGCGGCCCTCCATATCATCCCCTACAGGAAGCCCAAAGGCATGAAGAACCGTGGGTGCGATATCGAGTAAACGTGCGCCATAGACCTGACTATCTGCCTTGATATCGGGCCCTTTTGCCATCAGCACCCCTTGGTTCCTGTGCCATACCGTGATACCTGCTGGAACGCGCGGAGTGAACTTAGGACGTAAGTGATCTGAATGGAACCCGTGATCAGAAACCAGAATCACGGTGGTATCTGGCCCCGCAAGGTGTAGGAGACGCTGGAGCATCATATCATGAGCGCGGTATGTCCCCTTGACGACGTGTTGGTAAATATCAAAATCCTCATCGGGGATACCCTCCATCTGCGGAGGATGGTAGTGCATGAAGTGGTGAGAAATCTCATCCACGGCACGATAGTAAACTGCCATGAAGTCCCAGTCTGGGTCTGTCTCCATCAAATGAGTAGCGGCGGAATGCACGGAGTAAGCCTCGGCAAGGTGTTCTCGTAGATTATTAAGACGCTTGTCACGTGATTGGTCGATCTTATGCCCTTTGGGTAGAAACGGCTGGAGGATGTCGGCATCGACCTCATGGGGAGAGACACGGAGTTCATCCATCGTCTCGGCCAAATCCTCTGGCCAGTAGGTTCCTGGCATGGGTGGCGGGAAATCGGCAGGATCCATATCTGCGGTTGCCCCCTTGAGGTGACCATACATATTCGAGACCATTTTACCATCGAGCTCCTGCTCACCCTGAGTGGCGAACCAGCTAACGACGTGGCTCTGGAGCCCTTTCTCCCCAAGCATTTCCCAAACTGTCTTACATTTACGCGTCGCAGCCGATACGGGCACAACTTGGCCCGAAACGGGATCGACCTCTGTAAAGCCTTCCACCCCATGGTGATACGCCATTTTCCCTGTAGCGATGGAACTCCACAGCATGGGAGATAGCTGCGGCTCAAGGGTGGCAAGGTTGCCGTGATTCCCCCCTTCCATCAAAGAGCGGACACCGTCCATGCCGCCTTCTTCAAGCAGTGGGTTAATGACCTTCCAGTCAGCAGAGTCCCAACCAACGAGTAGAACCTTATTTTTTCTTTTTGAACCAGATGATGTCATTCTTGAAAATTGAGCGAGCAAGATTTTTTTCAAATTTTAAAAATCTATCATCTTTTAACTAAAAAAGATGATTTTATGATGACGTATTTGTAAAACGAAAAAATATTATTCTAGGGCACTTCTTCAGGGTTACCTCATTTTGAAACCCCTATAGTTAAAGGGTTTCGTTAACTTGTATTTTGGATATTTAAGCTTGGATGAATCGTAAAGTATGTAGGCGGTGTGAATTTCATATCGAGATGCGCCCCAATTGCAAACTTAATACAATATGTAGCGGTGTCTATTTGTTAGCCGCAACCTAAAGTAAGGTAGCCTTAAGTACTTCTTAGAACCAACCTTTTTAAATTCAATCCGATTTTCAAAATTCTTCATTTTTTCAGCTCAATGGTTGATGCGCGATTTGTGATTTTTGGGCCTATTCTCAAGCCAATAGGGTATGGGGCGATCCATTTCCTGAAAAATTAGATACATTATTTGAGTTGAAATCAGGTAGCTGGCAAGCATGGGATTGGGTCCGGCGGGCTGTGGCTTGGTGAATTATGGTAAAACCAGTGCCACTGGAGAAATTTCTGAAAAGGGCTGTGCTCTTAAAATTCAGGGTTGCAAAACAAAGCATCTGATTTTATCGATAACTCATATGAAAAAATCTTGTTTCTTCTTTGTTCTCACCATTGCTGCTTTTTTACTTGGGTCATGTAATACCTTTATTGGTATGGGGCGTGATATACAAGGTTTGGGTGCTGGAATACAGAATCAGGGGACTACGGGGAGCTGGGATGGTACAGGCTCTAAACCTCAAGCCTCGAATCCCTATGGAGCGCCAGCTGCGCAGTAAGGCTTTAAAAGATCCTAAACCTACTTGGACTTCATACGTAAGATGATGATCCGGAGCTGTTGTGAGCCTCGGCGGATTTCTAGCTCGGTATCTTGAATAGCGGCAGATGCGGCTAAGCGGGTGCTAAAGTCTGCTATGTTCTGCACGGTGCGTCCATTGATGGAGCGGATATTATCTCCGGTGATGAGCTTGCCGCGTAGATTGCTTGTGGTGAGAACGCGCTCAATGATGACGCCTTTTATGCCTTTGGTTTTCTCTGATGCGGTGGCTTCTCGCAGGACTAAGCCAGTGGCCTTGAGGATAGTGTCTGAATCAAGGTGGTAATTAAAGTTATCGGCCTCACCGATGGTTGCCTTGATGTTATGTTTGGCTTTTGCGCGCCAGATTTGTAAGCTTACTTTAGAATTTACTACACTCTGCTGAATGAGCTGCACGAGATGGGAGACGTTTCTAATTTCTTTGCCATCGTAATTAATGATGATGTCGTCTTTTTGCAGTCCAGCCCTTGTTGCTGGAGAGTCAGGAACGAGCCTTACAATACGAATACCGTGACGTTCTTGGTAGCCGAGTTCACGCCGTGTATAGGGATCTAACTCTTCAAAAGCCATACCGAGAAAACCTCGGATTGGGCGGCCGCGTGCGAGGATGTCTTTCATTGTCTTTAGCGCCGCATTTGAGGGGATGGCAAAGCTGATCCCTTGAAAGCCTGGGTTCTTTTTATCTGTGGAGTAAATGCGTGAGTTGATCCCTACAATTTCACCAAGAATATTTACCAGAGGGCCGCCGGAATTTCCTGGATTGATGGCTGCAGACGTCTGGAGGAGATCTACGCTGCTGTCTGAAAATGTGCGTTGTTTTGCTGAAATTTTACCATCTGTAACGGTCTCACCGAGGCCAAATGGGCTACCAACGGCAAAGACAATGTTGCCGACTTCGATGTCATCAGAATTACCCATCTTCAGCGGTGCGAAGGGGCCTTTGCTGTCAATCTTGAGAACGGCAATATCGACGGCTGGATCAGAACCAATCACCTTGGCCGAATGAGTGACTCCATCATGCATGGTAATGCGGATACGGGGAGTACCCTGAATGACGTGATGGTTCGTCAGCACATGACCTTCCTCAGTAACGATGACTCCTGAGCCTTGGCCTTGAACTGTGCGTGGCTGTACTCGGGTGCGTCCCCAGATGTCACGGAAGCGTTCCTGACGCACGCCAGCGGTATCAATACTCACTACAGAGGGTACGACTGCCTTTACGAGAGCTGCGCTCTCGCTATTGATGGCTGCCATTACCTGAACGTCATTGAGGTTCAGAGGTGCTTTTTCTAGCAGGGTGAATGAGGTATGATGCTCGGTAGGAGCTTTGCCTTTGAGGATGTCTAGCAGATTGTGGCCGCCTTGCATTTTACGTGCAATAAATACTGCCAGAAAGGTTACGCAAAAAACGGCAGATAGAAGAAGTAGCCGGCGGAGTCCACGGTTCATAAGGTTATTGATGTGTTAGGCTTGTAGGGGGTAGTGAAGTGTGATCAGAGTATACTAGGCTTACTTTGATGATTGTGGAGTTAGCCGGTGTTGGGTGATGATGAGATTGATGTCTTTTTCCAGTTGTAAAAAGCGCTTATTAATACTGAGTCTCAGATTTTTTTCTTTGGACATATTGGTATTACTGCCATGCCGTCTATTACGGTTTATGAGTATGGAGAGGCTGCGTAGATCATTGGTTAGTTCCAGAGACTTTTGATAAAAAGGAGCTTCTCTTATGAGAACGAGCCTTTCGATCGCTTTTAGCTCAGCTAGTGCTTTCTCATAGGTATTTTTGATGGTTTTTGCGTTTGGGAAATTAGCTAAGTTCTTTCGTATGGCCTTAATTGTTGGTTGGATCTGGTAGGCGGTTCCTAGTTTGCTTAGATGCATTGAGCGCCTGCCGCTACCTTGAAAAAGAAGCATCTTTGCGGATAGGTGTTCGGGGGCGAGGGTTAAGATTTCACTGAGTCGCTTTCTGACCTCTTTATTTACTGCGAGTGTGGCAGCGGTGTTGTTTGTTAGTTTTCTGATGGGGGAAAATAGTTCGCCGGCTTTTTTTATTTGGAGCTTAGAATCGATGACGGCATAGCTTAGTGCCTGATCGATGCGATCAACGCCGATCACTTCCCAGCGTATAAAAAAGTCAGGTTCATTAAAAACGAGCAGTTCTTTGAGGATGTCTACAGCGGCTTTAGGGACGATGAGTCTGCCTGTTTTCTCGTTATCTTTACGCAGAGCCTTAAGGACTTCCCATGTATTTTTAGGTAGGCGGAGTTTGCCATTTTTGCTGAGTGTGGCGCATAGATGGATGTCTTTACGGAGTTTTTTTCCTGCTTTGGAGGCGGCTAGCATGAGCTCCACGGCAGTAGCGGCGGATGAGCCGTTGGTGGAGGAATAGTATTGTCGAGTAGAGGGTTTTGATGGGGTTCCTATTTTGAGGTTCACTGCGGCGCCCCTATTGGTAGGTTCCTCGTTTAATCTGGTTTCAAGTAATTTGAGGGCGTATTTTAAGCTTCTAGGATTATTTTCTTCATTGCCTGAGCTTAATGGGGTTTTGACTGAGATTGATAGAGCTTGTTCCTGTGGGGTAATGGTTAGCTTTACGGGTTGGATGGATTGGGTTGTTTTCTTGATTAAGGGGTTTTGGGAAACTTCATGAGGTTCCTTTGATTTGGTCCATGTATCCATGGTGAGTGGCATCCTAACGGTGAGATTGGGTATCTTGTAGTTGTCTGCCAACGTTGCGGTTGATTGCTTTGGAATAGGTGCGGGGGGATCTTCCTTTTTGGTGATTTGCGGGGCTTCTTGGTATTGGTTCAGTGGTGGTAATACCCCTGTCCAGTTTGCTTGATCCGCGTTATTGAGGGTGTTATTGTTGAGTGCGCGGGTGGCATCTGTGATGTAAAGGGCAAGTGTATTGGCATCTTTGCCAGCCTCAGAATTGGCAAGCCAGCGGTGGAAAAATTCGAGCCGAGTTTTGGCTCTGAGGATGTTTTTCTCTGGAGCGGTAATGCTTTTATTTTTCAGTATTGCTTGATCAGTCTCTCGTGCTTGTTGGTTGGCGGAGTTGAGACGCATGGCCAGTGCTAATAGCTGAGCGGTACATCGTCTTTGTATGGGAGAGCTATCTTGATTTCTCTGGGCTAGAGTGGTTAGGTGTCTGGATAGCTCCTTCATACTATCCACCTGGAGGGGTATTTTTTCTACTTTGAAAAGTTCTTTGGACTCATTGGGCTGAATATATGCTGCCGCATGGGTACCTGTAATCGCGGCTAAAAACACGATGGAGGTGATAAGAATATGCAACTTCATAACTAAGTTATAGATAATGGCATAAGCTTAATTTTCAAGGCAGCAATCGGTTTGGCACATTTTTTGCGTGCTGATCGCGTGCTACTGTGACTTTCATAGGTCATGTCATTGGTAGCGGAACCACTTATTAATTACCTACGTCAGCTAGAGGCGCATGGGCAGACCCATGTTGCCATTGATGATGATGTCCGGCCTATTTTACGTGAGTTTTTTATGCGGGCGCAAACAGGTAAGCGCAGTAGCTTAGAAGCCCCGCCCGCTCCTATTCCAGCTCCAGCAGTTGTTCAGGAGTCTCCTGAGCTAAGTGCGCCAAAAGTTTCAACTACGCCGCAGGAGGCTCTTGCTGAGGTGATCGCTGCTGGGAATACCAAAGCTGAAAAAATCAATTCTCTCAAACAGCAAGCTGGAAACTGGCAGGCTGCCAAGTCTCTTGGCTCATTACGCCAGAGTATGGTATTTTCCACTGGGAATCCTGACGCTGATGTAATGCTCGTAGGCGAGGCTCCAGGCTTTGATGAGGAGCGGCTCTTGGAGCCCTTTGTGGGGAAGGCGGGGCAGAAACTGGATGGGATCCTTGTTGCCATGGGGATTGATCGGAAAGATGTTTACCTTTCTAACATTGTTAAATTCCGCCCCTCTATGCCGAATCAGACTACGAATAACCGTAAACCTACTGCAGAGGAGATGGCGGCATGCCTGCCCTTTATCCATGCGGAGGTGGATATTGTTGCGCCTAAAGTCATTATTGCCTTAGGCGGTACGGCTGCGCAGGCGCTGCTTGCTACTAAGGAATCTGTGGGTGGGATGCGTGGGCAGTTTCATCAATTTGCAGGAATTCCGCTGCGGGTTACTTATCATCCTTCTTATATTCTTCACAATGAAGCGACCTCTGAGAAGCGAAAGCTATGGGAGGATATGCTCGCAGTGATGGATTTGTTGGGCATGCCTATTTCTGTCAAACAACGTGAGTATTTTTTACCCAAGCCGGTGTAGCATAATCCATATTTATTATGAGTCTTCTTATCATCACCGTGGGTGGAACGATCGATAAAGTATATTTTGATGCCACCTCAGAATACGAAGTAGGCGAGTCAACTGTGACTCAAGTCTATCAGGGTGCATTAGTGGGTATTCAATACGAGATGATCTCACTGATGCGGAAGGATAGCTTAGAAATGACGGATGAAGACCGGGAGCTGATTCGTGAGACTTGTCAGCAGTCTGAACAACAACAAATCCTCATTACACATGGCACGGATACCATGGCTGAAACCGCACAATATTTATCAGGTATAAAAGGAAAAACCATCGTACTCACTGGAGCCATGGCACCGGCGCGCTTTAAGGAAACGGATGCGGTTTTTAATTTAGGTCTCGCCACTGGAGCAGTCCAGGTAATGGAGTCTGGGGTCTACATCGCAATGAATGGCCAAATTTTCCCAGCAGGGAACGTGCAAAAAAACCGTGAACAGCGCCGTTTTGAATACCTTCATAAAGATTAAAGAAAGCACTGCTATATTATCTTACTCCTTGCATCTTGCTTCATCATTCATAACGTTTCGCCATGACATCGAACCATCCATTTTTTTCTGATCAATATCATGTCCCGTGGAACCTTCTTACTGCGGATCGCGTAGAGACTGATATCAATGCTGCATTAGAAATAGCTGAAGCCAATTTGGAAAAAATTCGGCAGCTGGATGATTCTAACGTTACCTATGAAAATACTTTTCATGCGTTAGAGATGGCTAACCAAGACTTAGAGCGTGCATGGGGTAGGCTGGATCATTTAGATTCTGTCTGTAGTAATGAGGCGCAGCGTAAGGCATTAAATGCAATGCTGCCCAAGGTAAGTGATTTTTTTACATCTATTTCTCTAGATGTGGATATCTGGAATGCTCTTAAGGCATTTTCAGAGTCTGAGGCAGCGTGTGAGCTGGATGAGACTCACCAGCGTTTTATTACAGAAACCTGCGCAGGCTTCATTGAGTCTGGTGCGGATCTTCCCAGTGATAAAAAGGCCCGTATTGCGGAAGTTCTTTCGCGCCTTTCAGAAATCACTCAGAAATTTAGTGAAAATGTGTTAGATTCTACCAATGCTTGGGAGCTGATTATCGAGGATGAATCTCGTCTTGCTGGTTTACCAGAGTCTACGCTTGCCAGTGCTGCTGAAGATGCTGCTGCTAAAGGTCATGATGGAAAATGGCGTTTTACCCTGCAGGAGCCCTCGATGGTTCCAATCATGCAGTTTGCTGAAGATGATGCACTGCGTAAAGAGGTATGGGCAGCTACCTGTACCATTGGTCATGGTGGAGACTTTGATAATACGGCCTTGATTCAGGAGATTCTCACATTGCGTCAGGAGCAAGCCGAGCTGTTAGGATTTGAAAATTTCTCAGACTTGATTCTTCAGCGTCGGATGGCCAAGAATGGTAAAAATGCCCTTAAGTTTGTTGAGGACATGCATGATAAGATCTTTGATCGTTTTCAGAAAGAAAATGTAGATCTCCAGCAGTGGAAAGCGGCACAAGAACAGAAAGAACCAGCCCCCATGGAGCCATGGGAAATGCCGTATTGGGCGGAAAAGAGGCGCAAGGTAGAGTATGACTTTGATCCAGAAGAGCTGCGCCCTTACTTCCCCCTTCATAAAGTGATGGATGGTATGTTCAACATTACCAGTAAGCTCTATGATCTACGGATTGAGGAGAAACCAACGACTGCAGATGGTGGTGAAATTCAGACATGGCACCCAGAGACGAAGTTCTATGACCTCTTTGACAATCAAACAGATGAGCTCTTAGGTTCATTTTACACAGATTGGCATGCACGTGAATTTAAGCGTGGAGGCGCATGGATGAATCCCTTTGAAACGGGTGTGCCCTCAGATGGAACAAAACCGCGCCAGCCACACCTCGGTCTCATGGTTGGGAATATGACTAAGCCTACAGCAGATAAGCCAGCGTTGATGACGCATCTTGAGGTGGAGACTATTTTTCACGAGTTTGGGCACCTTTTGCATCATTTGTTAGGAAATGTGGCGGTGAAGTCCCTCTCTGGTACGAATGTCCCGTGTGACTTCGTGGAGCTTCCATCTCAGATCATGGAGAATTACTGCTGGAGCCGAGAGAGTTTGGATCTTTTTGCGCGTCACTTTGAAACAGATGAGCCTATTCCTGATGCGCTGTTTGATAAAATGATTGCGGCTAGGCATTACAGGACGGCGAATCTTTATATGCGGCAGCTGGCGTACAGCAAGTTAGATTTAGATTTTCACATTCATGCTAAGAAGTATGCAACGATGGATCTAGATCAGGCAGATAGAGAAATTCTAGCTGGCTATAGCCCAGAGCTTGCGACAGATGCTCCTACCAAAGTTCGCGGCTTTAATCACATATTTAGTTCACCCGTTGGCTATGCTTCTGGGTATTATTCTTATAAGTGGTCTGAAGTGTTAGATGCCGATGCTTTTACACGCTTTCAGAAAGAAGGGATTTTGAATCCAGAAACTGGTCAAGCTTTCCGTGATGATATCCTCAGCAAGGGGAACTCGGCTCCTGCGGATGAGCTTTACCGGAACTTCATGGGGCGTGATCCTGATCAGACGGCCTTCCTTGAGCGTGCTGGCCTTGTGTAGCGGTTGTTTGACTCAGAGATTGATTCGACCAAGAGATTCTGCATCCGGATGTCCATTCACAAACTTCATTTACTCAAAGAGCGTCTGAGTGCCTCAGTGCTCGGTTCTGAAAAGGCTGGGAAGCTCTTGTTGACGGCCCTTCTTGCAAAGGGTCATGCTCTGATAGAGGGTGCTCCTGGGGTGGGGAAGACCTCACTGGCACAGAATCTAGCAAACGGCATAGGTGGGAAATTTAGTAGAATTCAGTTTACCCCAGATTTGTTACCTTCAGACATTCTTGGCTATCAGTTATATAAGCAGCACAATGGTGAGTTTGACTTTGTGCCTGGCCCTATTTTTTCTAATTTATTATTGGCAGATGAGATTAATCGAACCTCGCCTCGGGTTCAATCTGCCTTGCTGGAGGCAATGAACGAAGGGCAGGTGAGTATTGATGGTTCTACCTACAATCTTGAGCAACCTTTTCTTGTAGTGGCGACTCAGAACGTTACCTCATCCACAGGTACATTCCCTCTGCCAGAGCCGCAGTTAGATCGATTTTTACTATCGATCCCTATGTCACTTCCTAGTCCAGAGGTGCAGAAGAGTATTTTGAATGCCCATGTTGCTGAAGGGATGAATGCTGGTGAGCGAGATCATTTATTAGAAATTAGCGAGATTATCAGCTTACAAGAGCAGTCTGCGGCGTTGCCCATTAATCCTGCTCTGAATCATTATATTGTGGAGCTCTGTGAGGCGGTGCGGAGGAGTGCCGGCGGTGGGCATACCGTATCCGTGCGTGCTTCGTTAGCGGTTATGAGAGCAGCTCAGGCAAGTGCGTTTCTTGATGAGCAGGCGGCTGTGCACCCTGATCATGTGCAGGCTATTTTCCCACACGTTATGAGGCACCGTCTGCTATTAGATGACGGCTCTTCACCAGAATCTCTGCTGAAGGTTGCACTTGAAGAGACGCCAGTGGCGTGATTGCGAAGAAGAGAGTTGCTGCAAAGAGCTGATCAGATAGGCTTTTTCTATGTTAAAAATGAGTCAATCCTTTGCCATCCGTATGGCTTTATGGACCGTGCTGGTGGGCTATATGGCCTGTGATTTTTTTTTATTTAAAGGTCCCTTGCAGCGAGAGCTAAGGGCAGCTTTCTCGCCTGAAGATAGAGTGGTCAGAGATATTTCACGGGGGATATGCGCTAGAGTCTGGAATGGCCCGATCTACCTGAGTCAAGTAGACCGGCGTGTGCAGGAGAAGCTTTGGCGTAGTGGTAGAGCGGTAGAAAAAATCTCTGATGAGGAGAAAAAAATTCTCCGTTGGGCAGCGCTGGATGAGCTTATTACGGAAGCTGTGCTGAGGATTAAAGTGCGTGCCAACCGTGATGATGTTCCGGTTTCCGATACTGAGATTGATGCTGAGGTAAGGAGGTTTGAGAATCGCTTCTCTTCCAGTGATAAGCTGGATAAAGCGCTTTCTGCTCAAGGTATAAAAAGCCGCAAAGAGCTTCGCTACCGTCTAGCAGCAAGGCTGCAACAGGAGCAATACGTGCAAGCAAGAATAGCAGATGCCATTGCTGTGACTGAGCAAGAGGCGAAAGAATGGTATGATGATCATCACGAAGAATTAATCATTCCAGAGCGTAGGCGGGTGCGGCATGTCTTTCTCCCCACCCTTGATCACCCTTCGGATGAAGCCGAAGCAGCATTGGCAGGTCATCTTGAGCGTCTCAGAAACAATCAGACAGACTTCATCAAATTAGCAGCGGAAGTTAGCGAAGATACCTTTACTAAACATCGAGGTGGAGATCTTGGCTGGATGAAAAAAGAGCGTCTTCCTGAAGACTTTTCTTCGGCTGCTTTTTCCATTGTTCAAGCCACACCCGCATTAATTCGGACGAAGCTTGGCTGGCATATCATTGAGGTCACCGGAGTGCAGGCTCCCGAGCTGCCTTCTTATGAAGTGATGAAAGATGAAATCATCACAGCGCTTACCGATGCCAAACGTGAGAGTGCTGTGAAGCAATACCGGCACCAGCTACGCTTGCTCAACAAGGATAAGATTGAGATCTACTCAGAGATGTTAACTGGGGGGTAAATAATGCCGATGGAGTGATGTCAATTTGATAGGAAAAATAGCTCGTCCTGTGCCATTTGAGTCGTTAGCTTTTTTCCCTCCCACCGGATTTATTTATTCTATTAATGACAATCATGAGCAAAAATATCGAAAGCCACCTCAGCGAAGACCGCGAGTTCAAACCTACAAAAGAATTCTCAAAGAAAGCACGTATATCAACGATGGCGCAGTATAAGCGTCTTCATAAAGAATCCATTGAGAAGCCCCACCTCTTCTGGGCACGTGAGGCTAAAGAGCTACATTGGGATAAGAAGTGGGGTAAGGTTCTTGATTGGCAAGCTCCTTACGCTAAGTGGTTTGTTGGAGGTAAGACCAATGTCTGTGTCAACTGTGTGGATAGGCATGTGGCCGAAGGGCGCGGTAATAAAGCGGCATTGATCTGGGAAGGTGAGCCAGGGGATAAACGCACTCTGACCTATAGCCAGCTACAGCGTGAGGTGTGTCGCTTTGCCAATGTGTTGGAGGCAAATGGAGTTAAATCTAAGGACAGGGTGCTGATTTACATGCCTATGGTTGTCGAGGCGACAGTGGCTATGCTGGCATGTGCACGAATCGGTGCGGTGCATTCTATCGTTTTTGGAGGATTTTCCGCCGACTCGATCAAAGATCGGTTAGATGATTCCAAAGCCAGTGTCATTATCACTGCGGATGGAGGTTGGCGTAGAGGTGGTGTGGTTGATCTGAAAGTCAATGTCGATGAGGCTTTAAAAAAGGACAAAGATAAGGTGGTCAAAAAAGTCATCGTCCTGAAGCGCACGGACAACAAAGTGCGTATGAAAAAAGAACGCGATGTCTGGTGGCATGAGGAAGCGGCAAAGGTAGGAGCCACGCATCAAGCAAAGGCCTTTGATAGTGAGCACCCCTTATTTATACTCTACACATCTGGTTCTACGGGGAAACCTAAGGGTATTCTTCACACCACTGGCGGCTATATGGTAAACACCTATGCCACGTGTAAATATGTTTTTGATATGCGCGATGATGATGTCTATTGGTGCACAGCAGACGTTGGCTGGATCACCGGGCATTCTTATATCACCTATGGACCTATGTTGAATGGTGTTACACAGGTAATGTATGAGGGCGCGCCCAACTATCCGGATTTCTCCCGCTTCTGGCAGATAGTGGAAGAGTATGGCGTTAGTATCTTCTACACAGCACCCACAGCCATCCGGGCATTTATCAAAGCAGGTGATCATTTGGTAGAGAAGCATGATCTTTCTTCCTTGCGTTTGTTAGGAACGGTGGGGGAGCCGATTAATCCAGAGGCATGGATGTGGTATTATCATAAAATTGGAGGAGGTAAGTGTCCTATCGTCGATACCTGGTGGCAAACAGAGACGGGAGCCATTATGATCGCTCCGATGCCAGGCTGCACACCTATTAAGCCAGGCACAGCCACATTACCATTCTTTGGTATTGATGCCGCTATTCTTGATGAGGAGGGTAATGAATGTAAGGCAAACGAAGGGGGGCGACTTGTTATTAGAAAGCCTTGGCCAGGGATGCTACGCACTATTTATGGAGATAAAAAACGTTACCGTGATACTTATTGGAGTGATTACCCCGGAATGTACACTGCTGGTGATGGAGCCCGCCGTGATCGCAAAGGGAACTTCTGGATTGTTGGTAGACTTGATGACGTATTGAATGTATCTGGTCATCGTCTTGGCACTGCCGAGGTAGAGAGTGCGCTGGTTGCTCATAAAGCTGTAGCAGAAGCTGCGGCAGTAGGGCGCCCACACGAGATCAAAGGGCAGGCTATCTGTGTGTTTGTAACCCTCAAAAGTGGCATTGAGAGCTCTGATGCTCTCTTGGCCGAGCTGCGGAACCACGTAGGCAAGGTGATTGGTGCTATTGCCAAACCAGACGATATTTATTTTACTCCTGCACTACCCAAGACACGTTCAGGGAAAATCATGCGCCGCTTACTCAAGGAATTAGTAGCCACCGGCAAAGTTACAGGTAATATCACTACCCTAGAAGACGTAAATGTGGTAAAGAATCTGCAGAAGCTTGTTAATGTAAAATAATTATATTATAATAGCAGCAGATTGTTACCTATGAATAGTTCTCGCTACATCCTTGCTCGCATCGCTTTGTCCTTTGGATTAACGCGGAAGGTAAAGCGCTTGTCTGAAGCTGCAGATGAAATGCACCTCTTGTGCCAGGCGCAGGAAATTCTCGGTGAGGATACCTGGGAGCAGGTAGAAGAGGTTGAAGCAGTGCATGTTGATTACTGGAGTTTACGTAAGCATCAGCTAGCTATTGATAAGCTAAAAAAGAAAATTGAAGTCGCTGATGCGGTTCTCGAAGCTTCTCAAGAAGAGCGCAATGCTCTACTGAATCAAAATAATGATGTGTGCGAGGCTCTGGAAGAAGAACGAGATGATCTCATCAAGCAATCGGAAAAAATCATTGCCCAACGAGACGAAATCATTGCATGCGCGCAGCAAATTAAGCGGCGTTTCGAGGCCTCGCAGACAAAAATCGAGGTGTTAACCACTCAAGATAAAGATGGGCATACCGAAGACAATAGCTCTTTGATTGAAGAAGAGCGCATGAAGGTAGTAGGTTACAAAAAAGATTTTGTTAGGTTGAAAAAAGAACGCAAAGCCATAGGCAACAAGATCCGTGAGTTTGATGTGAAAATTGAGAGCGTTGAAAATAAAATCGCTCAAGATCGCAAAAGACTCCGTAGTGAAGCCTCTGATGCGTATCAAAGTATTGGTCAGGCCAATCGAGATAAATCTAAACTAAGTGCAGAGGTGGGAACGATTGAGGACAAGAAAAAACAACATTTCGCAGAAATTGGCCGCTACATCAGTACCCATGTTGGCTCAGATCCGATTTGCACAAAAATTTGTAATGACCATTCTCACCTCGTTGCTCAGATCCAGAATCTACGCACCTCCATTGCACTGAATCAAAAGCTGGCAGCGATGGCAGGCCATCATTGAGCTTTGATCCGCTCTGGTGTCTTGCTCTATGTTGTTACTCATTTTGCCTGCAATTTTATGCGGCTATCAGTATGGTTAGATTTAACTCATTCAGTGTTGAGATATTCCCCTCCAATTTAGATATCCGAAAATTTATAGCCCTATGGTAATTTCATGACTAGCCCCATTACTAAGCACAAACAAAAGCCTAAGACACAAAAGACAGTGCCTTGGAGTGTGATTGTGCTTGATGATCCGGTAAACTTACAGGCCTATGTCACCATGGTTTTTAAAAAAGTCTTTGGCTACTCGCAGACCAAGGCCGAAATGCTTATGATGGAAGTGCACACCATGGGGCGCTCTGTTGTATGGACAGGAGCCAGAGAGAAGGCGGAATTTTATGTGCAGCAGCTTCATACATGGCAGCTTCAAACGACTATGGAGAAAGTAGTATGACCCTGACTCCTACCCTAGAAGGAGGGCTGGTTATTGAGCCCGGTTCAGAGAAGGACTGGCAAGTACTACAGATGATCTCCAGAGACAGTGGGCGCTCAGCGTATCTTGCTGAGTCACTAGCAGGTCTGATGATTGAAGATAGTGAGTGGGAGGAATATGTGGTGCCTGACCTAACATCATCTTTTGATCGTCAATCTAGCTATGTAGCCGTAACCATCGAAGAAGCGCGTAAGCATGGGGAGCAAGTAATTTTTGTGAAACCTAAGCACGCAGAGCAATGGTACGGTGCTGTTAATCAGGCTCGCCTTGCTCTGGAAGCTCGCTATAAGTTAAGCAAGTTAGATGATTTGGAAGGTGCCCCAGATGAAATGCGCAGCGCTTATTTCAGAGATAGATTTTATCTGATGCTTCAGAGTATGCTGCTAGAATACGTGATGGGTGAAACTAGCCATTACTGATGACTATGAGAGCCTGTCATACATCGGTAAATTGAGAGATAACGGTAATAGCTAACCAGGGGCCTTGTTCTGAATGGGTGAGTGCATGCCAATACCAAGAGGAAGCATCTGTCCATTCATTACTGAGACAGCCGATTTTTACAATACGTTCTCGGACGAAAAAGCTTTTACCCGCCCTACTTACTTGGCAGCCCGACCAGTGGGCTTGGTTGGGATCAGTATGAATTTTTACATCCCCAATATGATATCCAGAAGCGCGGAAACAATCGGCTGCTGGGTGGACTTTACGAGTTGCCCGAGTAATGTAGCGTAAAATGACTTGCTGATCATCACAGCGAAAGCTGGCAACTTGCCCTGGGAAATCTTTAGCAAATTGATGTTCTACCACTGTCATTGGTAGCATGGTCAATGGTTGTCCTTCAAAGCAATCAGGCCATTGATAGTGGGTTAATTGAGGTTTTTTAAAGATGGGCTTAGGCGGAGAAAGCCATTGCCAGATGCCACAGCTTAAACCTAATGTAAAAATGATTAATGTTAGGTTCATTTTAGGAAATAGTGTGTCTCTGTAAAGTTCTAGTGCGGAGTGTAGCTATTTTTACCAGGAGAAAAATAATGGCTAAATAACAGATGATGCCAATGCCTGCGTGTAATGCATCAGGCATGTTAATCGCGCCACTTTCAGGTGCAAAAAGTAAAGCGGCACGAAAGCTATTAGCGAGCAGTAGGAGTCCCATAGCGTATAGATTAAACAAAATAGCCTTTCGCCATTTCATACCGACTAGAGAGGCGGTGATGTTGGTAAATAAAAGTCCTGCCCATAAGGTTTTGATACCACTGCAAGGAGGGTCCACGCCCACGGTCTTGCCGTGTATTGTTAGGTTAGTTCCCTCTCTGATGATGTCACTCAAGAAAGGGTAGATTAACCAGCGTGTTATCTCAGTAGATATTAGGCGTAGGGGGTAACCAAGATAGAACTGTAGGCTAGCTATCAAAGGTAGTGAGAGGAACATAAGTGCTAGCCATCCAGGGTATTTATGCCAGCCGAAGTAGAAGGCTATGCAGAGAATAGCAGGCACGCAGCGTAGCATAGGTGGTAGCCAAAAAGTGCTGAGGATGTAGAGGGTAAAACATAGGCCTGTTACTATAAGAGCTGGTTGATTAGGCGGATAGATTAAATTTTTTCTTTCTCTAAAAATGAGAACGCTGAGAACTCCAAGAACGAGTAGTCCCAATGGCTCATCCCCCCCATCTGTCAACCGCCGGAGGTACCAGTATCCGAGCGGCCAGAAGGCGGCGCAGAAACCGAAAGATACTCCAGCGGTTGACAGTGCTTTTTCCATTTGCTTACACACACAAAGCATTGGGAAATAATTCGCGTAACTTACGCAGGGCAGCGACGCTCGCGCAAGAGAAGCAGTGTGACAAGACTGACGAGCAATAAAGCTGTGCTTCCAGGCTCTGGCACGCTGCCTGCTTTTACCAAGTGTTGAGGGGGCGTTGGTTTTGTTAGCAGGGCTTGGTGGGAAACGCCTTGAGGGAGTGGAGAGGCTTGGGTAACACTGGTTGCAGATTTGGCTATCAGCTTTGGAGTTTTATCGACAGCGATAAATGAAGTGTAGTTTGTTAGTATAGAATAAGTTAACCCTAGATTGGTGATTTCTTGAATCGTTTCCTTATGGGTTTTTTGAGTATTTTTGAGCTTTGAGTAGTCGCTTAGTTCTCTGATGCGTTCTCGCGCCCAAAGACTCTTCAGTGCTGGGTTGTATGTTCCATTACTGGTTGTTTTAGAAATATCGATAATCTGGTGATACTTTTCTCCATTTCCTATTATTCCAGTCAGGATAATTTTACCTTGAGGGATACCCTTCCACTTCCCATTGATGGTGATAGGGCGATTTGCAAATACATCAGGAAGACTTCTGGGCTGTAGATCATAGGCGTCAAAGCCTTGTGACTTTATCCTAACATTAGTTAGGATGGGGGATTGGATATATTCGCGGAATAAACTTGCTGTTCGAGAAGCTTCGCTTGGTCTGGTGACGATAAAAGCCTCACCGCTACCAGCATTAGCAATGCCTTCTATGAGGTGCCGGTTCACAGAAGATCCGATGCCGAAGCAGAAGACATTTGCTGTGCCACGGTTTTTGCGGATGAGGTCAAAGGCATCTGCCTCAAAGTCAATAAAACCGTCTGTTATGACTACTATTGAGCGTGATTTTTCCTCACTGCTGGGCATTTCCAGAGCGCGTCTGAGTGCTCGCACAAGCTCTGTTCCTCCAGAGCTTTTTTTGCTTTGTGAGCGCATAAAGTGGATTGCTTGAGAGATGTTTTCCTTGTTGGCTGTTAGTGATTGGTCAGACAGCACTTTGCTATTACTCGCGAAGAGGAGCAGATTAAAAGAATCGATTGGGCGTAGCTGCCGTGTGAGGTCTTCGAATAATTCGCGTGCGGTATTCAGTGGGAAGCCATTCATTGAGCCTGAAACATCGAGCACAAAGAGGTAGTCACGGGCTGGAATGCTCTCAGGGGTGATGCGGGCAGGTGGTTCTATATCGATGAGGAAAAAGTTTTCAGTTTCACCTTTGGTTACATTCGCTTGATGCAGCAACATACCACTGGCTACCTGATCACCGGCTAGCCGGTAACGAATAATAACGTCACGGTTCATTGCCGTTGGGTCTTTATGAGATTGAATGATTAAGTTTGCATGATTCTTTCCGAGGTATTTGATGGGGCTGTTATGACTGGTGCAGATAACCTGTTTAAGAGGGAGCCCTGTTCGCAAATCCATGGTGAACTCAAAGGTAGTTGCTGAATTTTCACCCTGTTTTAAATAGGGATTATCCATTAATCCTGAGGTATTTTTATCATCAGTGTTGCTGTAACGAGGGCCGACGGCTGTGGGCATGACAAACTCATAGACCCCTTCGGTAGCTGGGACGTGTTCACTATAGCGGAGCAGCACTTCCACTTCCTCTCCGGGAAGAATATTAGCGACGTGCATTTGAAATAAATTAGGCCGATATTGTTCTAGCAGAGACGCGCTCTTTTTCTCTGCCTTGGCTTTGGTATATTCTTTTCTGGCTTGTTGGTGTTCTTTGATTTTTGCAACAATGACTTTTTCTCCAATCTTCATTTCCATGCCGTGCAGCGCACTTCTTGTGGAGCCTGGAAAGATGTAAATAGCCTCAATGGGCGTGCCCCCAGTATTTGCGTAAGTTTGCCGTATTTCTACCTGTGCGATACTACCTGAGATAGAAACTTGAGCTTTATTGGCCTTTAGTGGGAGAGCGTCTAGTGAGCTTTCACCGGAAGTGGTTTGAAAATATGGAGACTGTGGTGTGCCCAGTGCAGGGAGTATAGCGAAGCTAATTAGGCTAATAATAAATAAGAAAGTTCTGTTTTTCAGCATAAGTTCAGTGGGCTTGATGTGGGGGCAATGTGGACCCACCTTATGAAGCTATGATGAACTGTGTGTGAAATTTTTATGAAATGATCTGTAAGTTGTTTTTGGTAGGAGAAGTGGGCTAGATCTTGCTGAATTAAGGGAACATCTTATGGCTAGAGAGGTAGTGATGCCCTGTTATAGAAGGCATTGTGGATCAGTTCTTGATGTTGATCGTTAGATTGGGACGGTGATGGATGCTAGACAGCCGCTATGTGGTGTATTGTATAGGCTGGCTGATCCGCCGTGAAGTTTGGCTGCCTCATGTGCCAGAGGAAGCCCTAGTCCGGTGCCTTTTCTGGATGATCCAGGTTTGGGTAGTGAGTAAAAATGCTCAAAGGCCCGCTCAAGGGCGTAATTGGGCACTCCATCTCCTTCGTCCTGTACGCTGATGACAATTTGATCTCTCTTTTTTGTTAGTGAAAAGGTGATTGTGCCATTGGTGGGAGAAAAGTTGATTGCGTTTTCTAGCAAATTTTTGATGGCGAGCTTCAGGATCATGTTATCACCCGTGATCTTGATGTCTGGCTCTAGCTGTGTGATGATCTGAAGATTTTTAACCGCTAGACGGGGCTTTATCTCATCAGCTATCTCCTGACACAATGATACTAGATTGAGGAGACGTTTATTTTTCAAATGGGGCTGTCCTTCTAGTTCAGATAGCTGCACGAGATCTCTGACGAGGCTTTCACTGCGTTCTGTTTCTGTGCAGATATTTTTAAGAAAGCGATTACGTTGCTCAGTAGGCATATCCTCTTGGAGGAGTTCAGATGCGCCGCGGATGGCCGCTAGGGGGCTTTTGAGCTCATGTGTAAGAGTGCTGATGTAGTTTTTTACATAGCTCCGCCCTTCTAGGGTTTCTCTCATATCATGTAGTGCATTTCCCAATGTATTAACTTCTTTTCCCTTGCCAAGTTTCGGGAGCGGCTGGCGTTCTCCTCTGCTAATGGATTGCGCATAATGAGTTAGTTTTCCTAACGGCTGGAAAACCCACACAAATACGGCGATGACAAAGAGGGTGATGCCTCCGCCGATGAAGAGTGTGGCAGAGAGAATATCATGCCGGCGGTCGGTGATAAATGTCAGCACATCAGCCTGCGCTTTGTAGACGGTGATCACGCCAATAATTTCATCACCTGAGCGAATAGGGGCAGCTACGAAGAGTACAGAGCTGTGAGGGTTCTCTTTATCCGTGCGAGATGATCTAGCGCCATACTCGCCTTTTAGAGTGCGTAAGACATCGTTGTATTCGGAGAAATCCTTGCCCTCTCTTTGCCCTTGGTGTGAGTCAAAGAGGACTAGCCCCTGGGTATCTGTAATATAGGCATTTAGACCCAGTGTGGTTTTTGTATGATTATAAATCTTTGCTTTTATCCTATGCTGCTGTGTTTCAGCGAAGGCGGCGCGTAAGGTAGTAGCGTCTGGCTGTTTTGCGTTTTCTTGTAACGCTTGTTCTACTACTCCCGCCATGACATGAGCGGTATCTACCATGACTTCCTCTGTCGCCTGAAAAGTCTGGGCATCGACATCATCTAGCAGGTAAATAATCAGCTGGTAGAAGCCAAAGCTGATGATTACCACGAGGAGAAACAGGGTGACACGGGTAAGACGCATGGTGAGATGTTTTAGATGGCGTCTGGAGAGAGTGTGTAGCCGAGGCCGCGCCGTGTCTCGATAGGATCATCCCCACCTGGAGTGAGTTCTCTGAGTTTTGCACGTAGGGATTTTACATGGGCGTCCACGGTGCGGTCCATGGCGGAGCCGGGATCATCCCATGCTTTTTCCAAGAGTTGTTCACGGGTAAAGATGCGGCCAGGCTGTGACATGAGCGCAGCTAAAAGCTTATATTCATGGGCTGTTAGGTTGAGTAGTCCTCCATGGCAGAGAATGGTCATGGATTCAGGGTCGTGGACTAGTTTTCCAGAGCTAGGTGTTAAGCAGGTGTTTTCCTCGGGTATTTTTGATATGCTGGTAGCAGCGCGGCGTAAGATGGCTCTTACACGGGCGACTACTTCGCGAGGGCTAAATGGCTTGGTGACGTAGTCATCTCCGCCGAGCTCAAGGCCAAGGATACGATCAATTTCTGAATCTCTGGCAGTCAGAAAGAGCACGGGCACTGCCGATAACTTACGGATCTCCATACACAGATCAAAACCTGACATATCTGGTAGTCCTACATCAAGGATGGCGAAGTCTACTGAGCGTTCTGCCAGCACGTGCAAGGCGTCTCCAGCGGTGGTGCAGTGGGTAACTTCAAAGTGTTCCGTTTTTAGGGCATAGACAAGTGTATCTGCGATGGATGTCTCATCCTCTACGAGTAAAACGTGGGGCATAACAATGCGGATGCTAGCACTCTCTGTGGGGGATGCAATGCTGAGGAGAGTTATCGATCAAGTCGATATTCCGGATAAACCACTCGACAGCTCTTAATTTCAGCCCTAGCTTCACCTCCGAATTACTCAGTAAATACTCAGATATGAAAAACAAAAATATTGCCTCCACTCTCGGAGTTATTGGAATCAGCAGCCTTGTAGGCTTGAGCTCTATCAGCGCCCAAGATGCAGCGCCCACTCCACCAAAGGCACCCGTCGCTCCTGCAGCTCCTGAAATTAGCGAGGCAGAAAAGAAGCAAATTCGCTCTTACATCATTGGCTATCAGCATGGTCAATCACTCTTTGGCTATGGTCTTATCGCAGACGATGTTGATAATGATGCTGTCATGAAGGGTTTTCTCGAAGGCCTTAAGGGGGATAAGCCTAGTTATGAGGAAGAGAAGATTCGCGTTGTTATGCAAGCCTTTGTAGAAACAATGCAAGAACGCCAAGCAAAGAAAGCTGCTGCTAATCTCGCTGCGGGTCAGGCATTTCTTGCGGAAAACGGTAAGCGTGAGGGAGTTATTACCACTGCTAGTGGACTTCAGTATGAGGTTTTGAAAAAAGGCACGGATAAAAAATACGTCGCGCCTGCTGGTGGCCCAGATATGAAAACTAAGTTTCTTGTGCACTATCGTGGGACGTTGATTGATGGTACTGAGTTTGATAAGTCACCAGAAGGTCAGCCTATTCCTATGACACTACAGGTTATTCCTGGTTTTAAAGAAGCGATCACTACCATGCCTATAGGCGCAAAGTGGAAGTTGTTTATTCCTACCAATCTTGCTTATGGGCCTAATCCTCCTAGCCCCCAAATCGCACCCAACAGTGCTCTTATTTTTGATCTTGAGCTAGTAGAGATTCAAGTAGCCCCACCAGCACCTAAGCAGCCAGCCGCTAGTGCTGTAACTCCACCAGTGCCAATTCCTGCTCCTCCTAAAGCTGAGAGCAAAAAGGCATCTGCCGAGTAAAGCTGTTAATCTTGCATTGCAAGATAAGACAAATTCATCAAGGCTATCGGACATATTCCGGCAGCCTTTTTTTTATTACCTGAAATGGCCGGTAATTATTTATTTAACCCATAGAAATCTCAGATGTATCGTACTGGAATAGGATATGATGTTCACCAATTTGCCGAAGACCGCCCGCTTATCCTTGGTGGAGTGGAAATAGAACATACACACGGACTTGCGGGGCACTCAGATGCTGATGTCCTCAGTCATGCAATAGCGGATTCTCTATTAGGGTCGATGGGTTTACCCGATATTGGACATTATTTTCCTCCTACAGATCAGAGTATTGAGGGGATTTCTTCGCTTAAAATTCTTGAAAAATGCCGAGAGCTTGTTGAAGAGCGTGGTGCTGTTATTCAGAATGTGGACTCCCAGCTTATTGCTGAAGCGCCTAAGGTTCTTCCTCACGCCACGGCTATGAAAATCAATATTGCCAATGCCCTTGGTGTTACCGAGGGGCAGGTAGGTATTAAAGCAACTACGAATGAGACCATGGGCTTTGTAGGCAGGCACGAGGGTATCGCAGCCCTCGCATCTGCGATGATTTATGTGCCTGATTAAGTTTCTCCCCACTCATGGCTAAGATACCTGATCTCCCTAAGGAGGAACGTCCGCGTGAGCGTTTGGCTAGGCTAGGGGCATCATCTATCAGTGATGCGGAGTTACTTGCGATTTTTTTACGCGTAGGTGTTAAGGGAACTAGTGCCATAGAGTTAGGTAGGGAGCTTCTTAAAAAACATGGAAGCTTAACAGAGCTGGGCGGTATGAGTGTCAAAGAACTTTCCCTAGAGCATGGTCTAGGGCCAGCGAAGGCGGCACAGCTACTGGCTGCTTTTGAGTTAGGTGCTCGCTGTGCCAATGAAAAGATGCGCCGTGCACCGATGAATAGTGCGGATGCTATTTATGATATTGTGGCTCCCCGTTTAGCCCATGAGAGAAAAGAACACGTGATACTTATTTTATTAGACAAAAAACTCCGAGGTATCCGGACCATTGAACTGAGTAAAGGAACGGCCGATGCCGTCCTGTGTGAGCCTCGCGATGTGTTACACCATGTGATTATCAATCAATGCCCAGCTTTTGTTCTTGTCCATAACCACCCTTCTGGAGATCCATCGCCTAGTCAGGCTGATCATAGGCTAACTCGGAGAATGGCTGAGGCAGCGCAGATTATGAGTTTGCGCTTTGTGGATCACTTGATTGTGGGCCGACCAACTAAGGAGAGAGCTTCAGCATATTATTCGTTTGCTTCAGAAGGAAAAATATAAAACACCCGTGCTTTTACATTGGAAAGGTGGTGTTGCCTCTCTAGGCTTTTGGGCATGTCCAACATTCATTCTACTGCCATTGTTAGTGACGAAGCTATACTTGCTGAGGATGTTTCTGTAGGGCCGTTTACGATTATTGATGCTGGTGTAAACATTGGTGCTGGCTGCAAGATTGGAGCGCAGGCATGGATCACTGGAGGGACGGTGATGGGGGAGGATAACCACATTGGCTATGGTGCGATTATCGGTGGAGACCCTCAGGACATTGCTTTTGATACTGCCACTCATAGCAATTTGGTGATCGGGAAACATAATCGTATCCGCGAATATGTTACCATTCACCGAAGTACTGCTGAGGGTGAGAGCACGAGGGTGGGAGATTCTAATTTTCTCATGACTGGAGTGCATTTAGCGCATGATGTGCAGATGGGGGATTCTAATAATCTTGCGAATAATGTGCTGCTTGCCGGCCATATTGTTATGGGGAATCACATTTTCCTTGGAGGTGGTGCAGGGTTTCACCAGTTTTTGCATATTGGTGACTACGCGATTGTTCAAGGAAATGCGGTGGTCAGCCGTGATGTGCCGCCATTTTGTATGGCACATGGGCGTAATCAGCTGGCGGGCTTAAATGTCATCGGCCTCAGACGTGGAGGATTTAGCGCAGAGGAGAGAGCTGATATTAAACGAGCCTATCAGCTCTTGTTTCGCTCTGGTGGTAATCTTCAGCAAGCCTTGGCAGAAGCAGCGAAGAGTGAATGGAGTAGCGCAGCTGATAAAATGTTAGATGCAGCGCGAGCTCCCTCGCGAAAGGGTTTGATGGTGGGTTAGTTAGGCCTTTACCAAGACTTTTTATATTTAATGATCCCTGCGCCGATCCCTTCTGCAAGTGACTGGCGGAACCAGGCCTTTTTCATCCGTGAACGTTCCTTGGAGTTAGAAACAAAGCCACATTCTACGAGGATTGCTGGGTTCTTAGAGTGGCGAATGACGTAGAATCTAGCGTGTTTGACGCCACGGTTGATTGTGCGGACCTTTCGGATCATGCCATTCTGTACGTGGGTGGCCAGTTTCTTACCTTCTGCGGAGTAGTAGAAGGTTTCTAGTCCATGGGGATCACGCTTCCAGCTGTGGTTATAGTGAATACTAACAAAGATGGATTTACTGTATTTATTGCCAAATGCGGCGCGGCCTGGCAGGGAGATAAAAACATCGCTACGGCGTGTCATCTTTGTGCGAATACCGCGATTCTTGAGGTAGTGTTCCAGCCTGAGAGCGGTATCTAGGGCGAGGTGTTTTTCGTAGACCTTACCACTGTGCCCACCTCGGTCATGGCCACCGTGGCCGGGGTCGATGATCACGTAGCGGAAGCTTTTAGCATAAATATTGTTAGATAGTAGTATCAGTGTTGCGATGATGATCAGGGTAAGTGTGTGCGTTGTACGTTGGATCATGCAGGAGGAGTGGCGTAGAGTGTTTTAATAAAAAAGAATGAAGCTTAAGTGTAGAGTATAGCTTATATCCTTAATAAAGAAATGCAGGTCTTTCGGAAATTCTGCGAATTTTTCTTTTTTTGGAAGCTTCAGCTTTTGGATTATGAGGAACGCTGCCAGCTACACGGACATCGCCATTGCCAAAGGTGATCAATCGCGGGGTGCCAGAGGCCGCTCGTTTATGATAAGTGGATGAGAGTAATTTACCGTGAGGAGAGATACAGGCGTGGTTAAAGAGCTCTGGGTTTATTTGATAGAGGGTGTGTATGTTGTTTGCCCGGTCTAAGGTAGCGGTGGGTTTTCTAAAGGTAAGAATCCTTCCCAATGGTATGGTGGCGATTCTGCGGCCTGTGTTTTGCGAGCTCAATTGAACATAGAAATTCAGGCCTTTATTACCGGCGAAGGTGATGAGCTGATATTCTCGAACCTGATCGGGTGCTTCTGGGAGACCCGCGCGTAGCATCTGGAGTTTACGGCCACTGGTCACGGTAAAATGCACACGGTTTGAGGTGAAGCTTCTACTTGCCGAGCCGGGCGTTTTGATCGAGGCAGAGCAGGTGTAGTTGCCCATTCTACCTAGGGCGTAGTTCATGGAGATATTCACGGAGCGAGATATGGTTTGTCCGGTAGGGATAACAGCAGGCTTGTAGTTGATCCTACGTGCAGGAGGCACTGATCTGCCGCTCATACTCATCTGGAAATTGAGCCATGAGGCGATGCGGTCACCACTGAGGGTGAGTTGCCTTCCGGAGTTATTGGTAATTTTGAGTCTAGCGGTTACAGGTTCACCCAGAAGGTAGCTTTTCTTGTCCATCTGGATGTACACAGAAATTTGTGCTTGAGCCTGTAGACAGGTAAAAACTCCTAAGAGGGCTGTCAGCAGGAATCGTTTCCGGAGATTAAAGGTGTAGTAGTTCATAGGTGCTACAAGGTGTAGGAAATTCTTCCCTACACGTCAACCAGACTCTGAAACATCACGCTACTCTTCAGGGCTGGAGTTGGTGCAGGTGCGGAAGCCGAGATCAGCTCTACGCAGGTTTCTATCACTTACCCATTCAAACGCTCGGGCACCATACTTAGGCTTGAGATAGGAGGCGCCACAAATGATAAAACGTGCTGGTTGGGATGGGTCAGCAGAGTCATAGCTACGCTTCAATGTCCACTCACTGACGTTACCTGCCATGGCATAAATGCCGTGACTTGTTTTTTCTGTTTGATCTACGGCTATCCATCCGGTGCCAGTGAGTGTGGTAGGATCTGCACCAGCGGCACAGGCGGCATACCATTCTTCTCTGGTGGGTAGCCGGCGGCCTTTCCATTCTGCATAGGCATAGGCATCCCACCAATCTACGCCTACGACGGGGTAATTGAGATCAATGGGCATGGTATTCCATGTTTCCCCTGTGGTTGCCGCATTGTAGAGTGTAGCCCAATCTTCTGGGGTGTGGTCTGTTTTAGTTGGGGGCTGTTCAGGATGCTGATAAATACGACGTTGTTCAGCTGTGATGACGGAGAATGCCTTGAGGAACTTGGCATACTCACCAATGGTGACTTCGTGAGCTTCTATGGAGAAATTCTGAAGTTTTATGGGTGTGCCCATGGGGCCGGGGTATTGGCCATTGGGGATTTTTACCAAGTCTATTAGCTCGCGTTCAGGGGTTACCGTTTTATGGTTGGATATGTAGTAGGTAAGACCGATGGCAATGGCGATTATGGCTATAGCGATAGCGATCTTTGCTAAGATAGCGGTATAAAAAGAGCGTTTTCTCGCGGTATTGGAGCTGTTACGTTTTGCGCTTTTTTTTGTTTCTGAAAGCTGGTGTTCAATTTCATTGGCTAGACGATGAATTTGTTCCCAGCTCAGAGGCTGGCCCTCATATCCGTTGATCATGTAATCCAGTAAAGAAGCAGTGCGGGTGGCACCAGGCTCCCCAGATGTGAGCATGCCGAGAAATAGGTTGCCCAACAATTTTTTATCTTGAGTCGCTACTTCAGTGTTTGGATGACCAGCTACAGCTTGATTGACTAAACGACATTCTAACTTGTCATCAATCATGATGTCATGAGCAGTGAGCGGCTGCGTAGCGATATTTTGTTGTTCGATGCTTTGAGCCGTTCCTGCGATATTACGCATGATAGATGCTAAGTGTATCGGAGTGATACTGAGGCCTTCTTCATAGTGAGCCTGGAGGCTTTGCCCATGGAGTTTTTCACGAGCATAAAAACAATGACCTTGCTCTTGAACAGCTTCTAGAACAGAGCTGACGAGTGGGTGATCGACAGTTGCTTTACTCCTGACATCGGCCATGAATGCTTCCGTAGCCTCTGTAGTATGATGGTGCGTTCCGTGGAGACTACAGATGGCTACTTCACGCTGCACAGAGATCTGAGTGGCGGACCATGTTGTTGTATGCTGATCCTTTGAAAGCAGCTCACCGATGAGGTAATCACCGATTTGTTGTCCAGATACTAGTATTTCTAGTGTGGGTGCGTTGTTTTTATCCATGGCAAACGTGTGGAAAAATATTTAACCTATGGAGTGTCACTGGGGAAGGATTTAGCAGAGAAAATCAACAAATCGTTTCCTAACAATGTTAGCGTTGGGGAAGTGCTGGAGCGCGTGGGTTATCACCATAGCCATCATCGATATTGGGTAAGAGTTGGCCGCCATCATCTGGCATGCCAGGGGCGAACTGATCCATGGGGTCATTAGGGAATAGATCAGCGCGCATTTTATTACCATGAATGCTATGGAGTCGTCTTGGCTGCGCTTGCTGATCGATTACGTCTCCTTTGTAGATAAGTTCTACTACAAAGCCATAATACTTGCGCCTACCGAGAATATGCTCATCTGCTAGGTCTATTTCAGGAATAGTATAGGATACCTTGAGGGTTTCTTCACTGCTTGTGTCTTTCCAGTCCACTTTTTGGTCTGACCAGATGTGGGTGATCTTAGATGTGGGATCAGCTTTTTTGATTTCACCACCATTAACGCGATCATAGAAATGTACAAGGACTTCTACATCATTATTCTCGATGATTTTATCTTGTCTAGCGAGTATGGGGATAGATATGTCTACGTGTTTACCTGCTAGAAGCCCGCTTGCTTTGTTGCTTTTTAAAGGTCCAATGACGAGATCGTTTTTCTGGATACCTTTATTGATACCTTTGATGAGTTTTTCGGATGCGAGTGGGTAGTAGTATCCGGCTTTGATACCCATTTGCTGGATTTGTTGGTAGTGGTTTGCTGCTTGAGTAAACATACCCATTTCTTCGTAGAGGAGTGCTTTATGATAAGTGACGGCTGGTTCTGTAGGGTCAATGCGTGTGGCTTCGTCTAATTTGAGCATGGCACGCATCATATCGTCTTCCACTTGGAGTGTGCGTGATTCTTGGATTAGACGTTCTACGCGCGGATTTGCAATCGTGGATGGCTGTGAGGCCGGTGTTGTGGACTGTGAGCGTTGAGGATTGCTAGGGGCTGCTGGCACACGGAGGGGCTTGTAGGCTTGTGTTTTAGGAGAGTCACTGACACTGGCAAGAATTTCTGCAACACTACGTGGCTGAATGGGCTCCTGAAAATGATGGGCTGTCTTTGGCTTTTCTATTACTGCCTGAGGTGCTTGGTCACTTCGCACAGTGAGTGCTGTGCCGATAGTAATAAGCTGAGCAAAGCCAATGAGGGCTAGTAGCCAACAAGTAATCGTGAAGGTAGGTCTCATATGAGAAGGCCGCTGTAATGTCATAGGCGGTTGTTTATGAGTGACTTGTGCAGATGCCGTTTTGCTCATAAGTGTGGGCAACACTAAAGTGGGTGTTCCGCGTCTGTCAATACGGGAAAAAATATCGAGGTTGATCAGAAAGCTCACAAACGGGAGACTTGGGTTTCAGATTACACGGGTATTTTTTTTAAAATCGAATGTATAATCTGGGTTAAATCAACCAAAGACGAGTCTTGCTAGTTAGGTAAAGGGGTTTCAAATTGCCGTAGATGAGCAAAGTAGATTTAAAACTACAGGAGGTAATCGATGAATTTGATTGCCAGACAGGGACATTGCATCGTGCCGATGGCGATGTGTTGTTGATTGTGAGTCATGCTGGTGTGCCTGACTTTTTGATTGAGAAAATAGCGAAGATTCCTTTTGGTAAAGGTATTGCAGGTGTGGCTGCAGAAAGTCGAGCTCCAGTTGAGTTGTGTAATCTGCAACAAGATCTTGGTGGTGTGGCTAAACAGGATGCTCGGAAAACAGGTGTTTCGGGGTCTTTGGCTGTGCCCATTTTTTCCAATGATGGGAATAAGGTGGTTGGGACGCTTGGAGTGGGGAAGGTAGTGCCATATGATTTTACGGATCAAGAAAAAGTGCGTTTAGCTACGCTTGGCCAAGAGATGAGAGCTTTAATCTAACATATGAAAAGGGGGTGATCGGCAGCTATTTTTTTAATCTTATTTTCAGAGAGGCCTTTCTGTACTTCCACCTCCAAGGATTCCAGTAAAGTGATCTATTGATGCATGAACGAGCTTTGTGCCATTTAGGTATTTTTTTGTAAAATTTAGACGCTCTATGCCATCGTGATGCCATTGCTTTTTTTAAAGGAGCTGTGCGGATGGAGGGATCGAGTAGAGTGATTTTTTCATAAATATTTTCCAATCTGGCTACCCAACGTTCTTCTCGGTCAGCGTATTGACTACTTAAATTGCACTCCTCCTCTTTTTGGGAAGCGTTTCCTATGTTAAAAATAACTGGTTTCCCCTCAGCAATGACCCAGGGGCCTTTGAGCGACATCATGCAGAAAAGCTCAGTGTCCTCACTGGGATCAACTTCTGGCCAGCCGCCGAGATCAGCAACAATTCTGGAGCGTAATAAAGAACAAGAGGTGATTCCGCCGCCGTGTTTAAAGATCCAGGTAATAGGATCAGACGTCAGATCTAGTCCCCCTGCGGATTGTGTAGGTCCATTTAGAAACATGCGATAGGAACGCTCTGTGGTGGCGGCAACAGCATCCGGCCTTGATTCTAAAGATTTTACACAGCGTTCTAAAAAGTCATCTGGCCAGTGATCATCTGAATCAAGAAAGGCAACATATTGTGCATCTTCTATGTGAGAGAAGCCTACATTACGAGTCTTTGCTGCTGTGGACTTTGGCTTACGAATGACTTTCCAGTCAATATGGCCAGCATGATTACTTAACCATTTCTCTGTTTGTGTGGCTGTGTCATCTGTAGATCCATCGTCTACTATGATGAGCTTATTGGGAGGTAGGGTCTGAGCAATGACATACTGCAGGGTTTCTTGCAGTATCTTGGCCCGGTTATACACTGGGATTACGATGGCTATGCCACGGTTAGAATGACATTTTTCCACTGGGTTAATGCTTACTATTTCCTTTGAGTAAACGACCTAAAATAGATCGATTGCGTCTTTTTCTGAATTGTGGAATACCTTCTTTGATGCGAATGGATCCAGCATCTGCTGTGGTTAAATATTCTGGTACGGATGCCTGTTGGGCGTTCTGAATGGCCAATTGAAATTGAGCTCCTGCTTCATCGTTGATAGTTCGAGAGGCAGCTTCGATGATGGCCTTTACGGCATGATCAGCTCCACCCTCTAGTTCTTTAGGTGTTTTTGCGGGTGCATAGACGGTTCCTAAATCAAGAAGTTCATCATATAAATCTGCTAGAGAAAGCACCAGGTAATCACGGTTTTCTGAAATCAGCGGGTCATTCGATTTCTCAGATGTATAGAGATAAACCAACTTCTCTACAGGAGTGCCAACTGTTTCACCAAGGTATTGCCGTCGTGCAGACGTGGCGCCTGAAGTCTTATCTCCGAATTTTCCATAGAGGTAAGCGGAATGCAGTAGCCCTGCTGTTACCATAGCGGGTCGCTCTTGCCAATGTGCTAAGACACTGGCAGTTCCTACTAAATGACAAATAAAAGGTTTTTGGCTTGGGCGGTAGGCATTAGGAAAAAGCTGTTGTGATACATTGTAGGCTTTTTTGATAGAGATGAGGTCTGTGTCTGACCAATCTTCTAATTGAAGTTGATTGTAGAGCTGCAGGTTGGTTTGTGCGACGTTCATGGGTGAGAGCGATATTTGAATCGGTTCCATTTTGGTTCCAGTGGTTTAAAGATTTTTTTTCTATAGAAGCGAGCTACCCTTTCCCCAAAAAGTTTGCGAACTCTGTGGATACTTTGGCAGCCATAACTACGGTGCATACGGAGCCATTCTAACCCTCGTCCATGCTTGTTGGAAATATGCTCTAGGCCCCATTTATTTTTAAAATGTTGTTGATTGGCGAGCATCCAATGTTCACTCCATCGCAAAAAGAAAAACTGGCGATCTTCGCGCGTCAAATGTTGTGGTGGGACATAGGTGATTTTAGCCTCAGGCTCTAGCCATATTTCGTAGCCATTCTTGGTGGCTGTCATGGAAAAGTCCCCATGTTCTGCGTGACAAAGCAGAGCTTCATCAAGTCCCCCAATTTTTTCGAGCATATCCATCCGTGCTAAGACGGTGTGAAATTCAATTAACTCTGTTTGTTTACGAACAAGATCTGATGTTAATTCAGCAGCGGGTAAATGCTGGCAGTCATGTTTTTCAAAATAGATTAAGCGATTTTTCTCATCGCGTTTAAGCCCGCATTGGCCACCGAACATATGAATTTTTGAGCATTCTGGAAGATGTTCATAATAAGTAGGCCCTACTAGTCCAGCTCCTGTTTCATCGGCGCATTTAACGAGAGCGGATAGCCAGTTTTTACTTACCAATACATCGTTATCGACGAATACAATATAATCGGCATCTGTATTTTCCTTGGCCCACCTATAGGCCATATTACGAGCGCGGTTAGGTGGTAAATAGCGGTCACTACGAATAAGTTTAAAGCCCTTTTCCTCAGCAAAGCTCTCTAAAAATGATTGGGTCTCCTTGTCAGAATTGCCATCAATACAAACCAAATTAAATGGTTCACTCGTCATTTCGTAGAGCTGTCTGAGGCATTTCTCAGTGGTGCTAAAAACTTCTCTAGGAACAAATGCAATAACAGGAATGTTATTTTTCATACACAGCAAAAATAATGTATAATTGAAGGTGAGTCAGGTCAAATTTTCCTTAAAATGTGTAAGGAGTTATTTAACCTGTGTATCAGGTTTCACGCGCTGTAGTGTGACAATAGAGAAAATAACTAACAAGCCTCCTAGCCAGATGCCTATCCCAGGAGATTCACCAGAAACTAATAGATAGGACTCTATCACTGCGCAGACGGGTACCAAAAATCGATAGCCTGCCAGCAGTGTTACGGGGAATAAACTGGTAAGATGATTCCAGAGACCAAAGCCAAGAGCTGAGACACATGCGAGGTAGATGGTGAGCCAAATGACCTTAGCTGGAAAGAGAGTGGTCAACTCTGGCCAAGCCGAAAGCCCTGAGAGTAAAAACATCAGCCCGCCAAAGAGCAGGCCATATCCAGTGGCAGCTTTTGCGCCCATTGTTTTCATGACTTTTTGTAATACGATGAGCCCTAGTGTTCCGCTCAGGGTGCTGCAGAGAAATAAGATAGCCCCTAAAACAGGATACCCACTCCCAGCGCCAGGTTTGTAGACGGCTAGTAGCACTCCTACAGCACCGATGCCGATTAATGACCACTGCATGCGCGAGGGCCATGGGGTTTTCAGAATGAGAGGTGCTAGAATAAGCCACCAGAAACTACCGGAAGCTACCAGAAGACTGCCCAGCACCGCGCTAGAAGTAGAGAGTGCGGTGTAAAATAAGGTGTACTGGATATAAGTTTGTGTGGCCGCAAGCGTTAGTAGCGGCAGCCATGGAGTTGCCTTGAGCTCTACCAAAGGTTTGCGTGCCACGGCTAAAAGTATGGCGCCGCCAATGGTAAACCTAACACCCGCTAGGATAAATCTGTTTGGCATGTCTGGCTCAACACCCAGCCGTGACCATTCTGCATAAATGGCTTTGATCCCCGGAAAAGCACTACCCCAAAGTAAGGCACATAGAAGAACCACAAAGGGGCACATGCGAGAGGTGATCGTCATGAGGCTATGAACTCAGAGAGTTCAATAATTTCTGATGAATTCCATCAAAGCCGCCGTTACTCAGCACGGCTACGGTGTCCCCTTCTTTAGCCTGTGAGGTGACAAGCTCAACGATGGCTTCCACATTAGCACAGTAGTGACTATCAGTGCCAGCAGCCTTGATGTCTGCCATGAGTTTTTCGGGATCAAGTCTATCTGACTCATCCACTTTTTCAGGATCTGGAACAGCGGCAACAACAGCTATATCTGCTTTGCTTAGATTAGTGGCTAGTTCGTCTTGGAAAATATTTCGTCGTGTGGTGTTTGAGCGTGGCTCGAAGATAGCCCATAGACGTGAGCTTGGATACTGCTGGCGTAAGCTATCCACAGCAAGGCCGATGGCGGTGGGGTGATGCGCGAAATCATCAATTACCCGGACTCCACCTGCTGTGCCCCGCACTTCTTGGCGGCGCGCAATACCATCAAAGCTTAATAAACCTTTACGGATATCATCAGGAGAAAACCCAGAAAATCTAGCCGCGCAAATTGCCATAGCCGCATTCCTAACATTAAATTCTCCAGCCATGGGGAGCTCATAATTTTCTTCATCTAAGGTGAAGTGGGTGCCTTCAGGAAGGTAGTTAATGTTTGTCACCTGCAGATCGCAGCTATTTCCAAGACCCACAGTCATCACTGGAGCTGGTGCATCTCTTGCAATATCTAAGCTGTTAGGGCAATCGCCATTGATGTAGGCAATGCCATTAAGAGGCACAATATTTAACAGGCGCTTAAAGGTAAGTTTGATTTCATCTAACGAATCGTAAATATCTGCATGATCAAATTCGACATTATTAACGATGACTATCTCAGGGAGATAGTGAAGGAATTTGGAGCGTTTATCGAAGAATGCTGTATCATATTCATCACCTTCTAACACAACAAATTTTGAATCCGTAAATGCTGCGCCTTTACCGAGGTTGCTTGGGATGCCGCCGATCATATGACTGGGATCAACGCCTGCGGATTTCAGTAGCCATGCGAGTAGGGAGCTGGTTGTTGTCTTGCCATGTGTGCCGCTCACTACGAGGTTACTTTTCCCTCGGAGAAAATGTTCCTTGAGAACTTCTGGTAGAGAAACGTAGAGGAGCTTTCGTGAGAGGGCAGCTTCTGCTTCTTTGTTGCCTCGGCTGATGGCGTTTCCTACCACGATTACCTCGGCAGTTTCAGGAATATTTTCCGCTTTGTAACCAGGGAAAATGGTTACCCCTTGGTCTTCAAGAAAAGTAGACATGGGGGGGTAGACATTTTCATCAGAGCCAGTGACGGTAAAACCTTTTGCCTGCATTGCGGCGGCTACAGAACCCATCGCGGTTCCACAAATTCCAATAAAGTGAATGTGTTGCATAGAAGCTTACTAGATTAAATATTCAGTTTTCTGTGTGTTTAGAATTGTGGGGCAGAGACTGTGCCGCCTTGGATCTCTTCGGTGCGGCGAAGTAGAATATTATCAGCTACTTCACTGACCATTTGCTCTAGCAGCAGTCTGAGGTGGCTCCCTTCACGATAATCAGCAGGTGCTATATGCTTAACCCGATCTGCTTTTGCGCAGAGCTGGTAGCATTTCCGGAAGCTTCGCCTGCTGGGGTCTTCTGGGTTATAAACTGCGATGGCATTACCACCATTTTTGCGCATAACGGTGAAGCAAGGAACATCCGTTGGGCCATCACCTACATAGACCATATTTTCAAAAGGAATGGGACGTAGCTCAGGTGCGAGATGATCGTTAACATCCTCGGAGTAATCTAATAAACCTTTGTTAATTCTAAATAAAAACTGCGTCTTTGTGGTGTGTGAGATGGTGCGCTTGGAGTGGCGGATGTGGCCTTGAGCATCTTCGCCAAATTCACACCCATAGATGGCGCGGAATTGATCACGAATACTACTTCCATCTAGCAAGGCTTTTAGTCCAGAGGAGACGATGTAATATTCAATTCTGATATCCTGAGTATGGTGGTCATCAGTAAGGCATTTACTGCGTAATCCTTCGAACAACTCTGGCACGCCGGGAAAGAAGCTTAAATTTGCACCCAGCTCAGTGAGGCGTGCATTGGACACTTGATCCATTTCCAGATAATCTAGCAAGCATTGCATGTAAGCGAGCTCACCATCCCATTCTTGTTCCTGCACGAGGGCATTGCATTTTTTCCAGAATGATTCTGGGTTGATACCAAACTCAGGAAACAAAACATCGTCTTGCATGTAACTAGGACTCAGTGTCTGATCGTAGTCAAACACGAGCGCAATGGTATTCTGTGTAATGGCCATAATCTTACAATCTGGTAACACCAGGGGCATAAGGAAACCAGCCACGTGGAGGAACAGCAAGTGATAAAAAGAATACACGCGTCTTTTCTGCTGATGGCCGATGGATATTTTCTGATTAAGAATTGTTACCACGTAAATTCTGGCATAGCACGTAGCATCCACTCATCCTGATCTCTCGAATAGGTTGGATCCTGCACTATTCCTCAAAATCTTAAAATAATGAAAACCTTTATAGCGATGTTTCTGGCGGCTCTTTTTGGTCAGTCTACCTTGGCTTCAGAGAAAAATACCTACACTGCGGAATTAGATGCTTTTTGGCAGAAGATTTCGCGTGCTGTTGAGACAGGTGATTTACAATCCTATCGAGATACATGTCATCCAGACGCTGTAATCGTCAGCGGTATCAAAAAAAGCAGCTCTCCGCTTGCCGCAGTCTTAAAGAGGTGGAAACAGGAGTTCGATGATACGCGTGCAGGTAAAATAAAAGCTCGGGTTGAGTTTCGGTTTTCACATCGATACAGTGATGCCAGCACAGCCCATGAAAAGGGGATGTTTTTATACTCTTCACAAAAAAAAGGTGAGCAATGGAAACGAGAGTATATTCACTTTGAGGGGCTACTTACCAAAAAAGAAGGTCGATGGCTGATGATGATGGAATATCAGAAGTCGGTAGGAACTCAAGCAGAGTGGGAAAAACTAGCACGATAAATTTATATGATGGATCATGTGAAAAGATATAATTTCCCCCTTATCTAGACTGCCTGGATAGTTATAGGTTTATTTTTTTGGTAAAAAACTCTAGTTGAGTGCCTTACCTAGGTATCGTCAGTTTTTATAAATTCAACGTATATTATTGATATAATAAGCCGAAAGTGAACGTATTATTTATGAAATTGATGTGACAATTTAATTCAATATTGACATCTCAAGATTGGGAATTAAGTGCCTGCAGAGCATAAAATTTCTTATATAAACAATGTCCAAGACAGCTATATTTTCTGATATTCACGGTAATTTGAAAGCCCTAGAAGCGGTCATTGCTGATGCTAAGCGCGAAGGTGTGCAAAATTTTGCCTGTCTTGGGGATGTCGTTGGCTATGGGCCTGATCCTATTGAGTGCATTGCAACTTTACAGGAAATTGATTGTGTCTGTGTTAAAGGTAATCATGATGATGATGCTTCTAATAATAGATCTTTAGATAATTTAAATGATGAAGCTAGGATTTCCTTAGAGTGGACGAGGAAACGCCTTAGTGCTTCCCAGAAAGAATGGCTTGCGACACTTCCTTACCAGAGAAGGCTGGGTCGGAATATGCTGGTGCATTCATCACCAGATAATCCTGAGAAATGGAATTATGTGCGTAATCGGTTTGATGCAGCAGCCTCTATGCAAGTGCAAAACACGCCGCTGTGTTTTTTGGGTCATACACATGTTCCGGCAGCTTATTGCAAAGAGGGGGTAAATGTGATGGCGGTTAAAGAACCTTTTATCCATTTACAAGCGGATCAAAGGTATCTCGTTAATGTAGGATCCGTAGGTCAGCCCAGAGATGGTATACCGGAAGCTTCTTATGTAATGTTTGATCGTTTAGAAAGAACGCTAACTTTTTCAAGAGTGGCATACGATTTGCATGCAGTTGTAAATGCAATTAAAAGTTCTGAGTTGCCAGCAGTGCTAGCTCAGCGCTTAATTTCTGCAGCGTAATCGCTCATTATATCATTAAGCTATGGCCAATCAAACCTATTTCGAGATTCAGCGCGGAGAAATTGTCAGCGACTGTATGCAGGAAACTTATGACTTTATCAGTCAGAATCTGCAATATTTTTACCAAGCTCTTAAACCTGCTCAAGAGGCAGTCTCGGATGGCGGGGCGATGACTTTTATATCTCATGAGAATCAGTGGTCCTTTGCGGTCTGTGTGGAGAAATCGGAATTAGGCAAAGTAGCTAAAGGCAAAGGGATTATTTCCGAAGGGAATAGCTGCCCATATGACCAGCTACTTAGCGACTTATCCTAAATGGTCTTTTGCCTCCCTCTCTTTTTTCTATTTTTAACATTTTATATGATATGGTGCATTCGGAACTAATTGATCTACTTTATGAAAATGATGCCGTGGAAGGAGTTGCCCTTTTTCATCATTCAGGTGAGTTGGTGGAGAACCAGCTGGCTATCTCTGAAGCGTCGGTCACGCAGGTATGCTCTTGCCTTGTTAATATTAATGAGAGCTTAGCCGCTGCGGGCCGAACCATGCAGGGCTTTGTAATTAAAAATACTAAATACTTACTGCAGGCATTACTTTATAATGATCTGGTCATTTTATTACAGCTGACACCGAGCTTTTCACCTGAAAAAACCTATCAGTCAATTAACTCTCAGCTTGGCAGAGCGTCCGCATCAGCTGCCGTGCCTGTTCTACAGCAGCGACAAGAAGGCACTCAAGAAACTGTCACCAAAGAGGAAGAGGTAGCGAGTGTACTTATGGTTAACTGGTTTGAATTCCAGCAGCAGCTATCCTCTCTTATCAAGCGTGTGGCACCTAGTGGAGTGGCAACAAGTATGATTACCACCGCTATTAAAGACGCAGAAATTTCGGCAGATCTCGCTCAGATCCCTCTAGAAAAAGCCACTGAGATTGGAAGTGCCGTCGTCACAAAAATACCTAATGCAAGCCGCAGAAAAATTATCGAAAAGGAATATCAACTCCTCGTTAAGAAATTTCAGCCATCAGCCTAATTCTGAATTATATTCATCTAACCACGAACATTGACGTGAAAAACTACAAATTTATCCTTCTGCCCTTTCTTTTGCTCATCTTGACATCAACAGGTTATTCACAAGAAGAAGGCAGCCACTCAGTATTTGATAAATCTGATCAAGTCTTCCTCCTTATATCTGCCGCCTTGGTATTTATTATGCAGGCAGGCTTCTGTCTTTTAGAAATGGGTTTCTCCCGTTCTAAGAATGCGATTAATATCGTTATGAAAAACGTCTGTGATATGTCCGCAGGTGCCATTGGTTTTTTCTTTATTGGTTTTGGTCTTATGTTTGGTTGGTCACAAGGAGGCTTGATTGGCTTAGGAAACTTTGCGACTAATCCTGATTTCATTAGCTCTAGTCCTGTGTGGATCTTTTTCTTATTTCAAGTGATGTTTGCGGCTACAACCGTGACGATTTCATCCGGAGCGATGGCGGAGAGGACTTATTTCCCTGGATACCTCATCTACGCTACTATTGCCTGCACATTCATCTACCCCTTTCTTGGCCACTGGGTCTGGGGTGGTGGAGCTACCCCATTTAACTTTGGAGGTGGAGCTGGCTGGTTGTATGAAATGGGCTTTAGGGACTTTGCTGGTTCTACTGTGGTGCACGGCGTTGGTGGTGCATTTGCCCTTGCGGGGATTATGGTTATCGGGCCACGTCGTGGTCGCTTTCTAGAAGATGGAAGTGAGAGAATCTTTGCAGGTCACAATATTCCCTTGGGCTCACTAGGTATGTTTTTACTGTTTTTTGGGTGGTTTGGATTTAATTGTGGATCTAATTTATATGCAGATGCTGAGATTGGTAGAATCGGAGTGAATACTCTCTTGGCAGGTGCTGGTGGGTTGGTTGCAGGTTTGGTTTTCCATTGGATAATACGCGGATGGGCAGATCCAGAATCTGCTATTAATGGAGCCTTAGGAGGTCTTGTAGGAATTACCGCTTGTTGTAACATTGTCGCCCCATGGGCTGCGGTGCTCATCGGGCTTATCTGTGGTTTGATTACAGTAGTTGGCGGGAAGGTGCTCCTTAAAGCCAAACTGGATGATGCTGTGGGTGCTATTCCGGTGCACCTATTCTGTGGTATTTTCGGCACCCTTAGTGTGAGTATTTTTAATGAGAAAGAGCCATTTGTTAACTTTGGGGTTCAGGCTTTGGGAGCCATCGTTGTACCTGTTTCTGCCTTTCTCATCATCTGGGTTATCTTTGTAATTATCGATAAAACAGTGGGGCTACGCGCTACCGAGGAAGCTCAATCACAGGGTCTTGACTTCGCGGAACACTCAGCCACAGCTTATCCTGACTTTGTCTCTAATGACGAAGATAACTAAAAGCCTCACAAAAAAAGATCTTCCTCACAACAATTGCAAAGAAGATCTTTTGGTTTGAGTATTGCTTAGCTGATTACGTTAGGTCTTTGATTGCGCCTTCAGCATTTTTACCGACTGAGGCGATGCCATTCTTTAGGCCTGACGTGGTTTTATACATCTGGCTCTGGCCGATGATCTGGCCATTACCTGACTTAAGGACAAAGTATTGTTTGTCGTTAGAAGAATCTTTGATTTCAAATTTTGATTCATCTGTTCCGTTCTTTTTGACAGAGGCTACACCGTTTTCGCAGCCTGCTTTGTCTTTGTAGGCTTGTCCGGTAAGAATGATCTCACCGTTTTTGGCTTTGAGGCGGAAATGAAACTTTTGGGTTTTTTCGCTTTGGTAGATTTCAAACATAGTATTGTGGTCTAGTTGGTTGGTTTAGTAGATAGGCTGTTTTTAGCAGCACTTTCTTCAGTTTATCGGAGGATGGGGAGGAAACAAGTAATCAATGATGTGTTCTGAGGTGTCATTATTTTTTTGCATCAAGCACAGTATTCCACTTGGTGATATTTTTCTTTTGGGCGGCAAAGAGGGCATCGGTAGAATCTAGAATTTTGATCCCTTGAATTGTGTCACCCTTGCGGATGGCATCCACGATATCTTGTCCCTTGGTTACCTTTCCAAAAACACTATGTCTGTTATCAAGGTGGGGTGTGGCATTATGAGTAATAAAAAACTGAGAACCATTTGTGCCTGCACCAGCGTTAGCCATAGAGAAAATACCCGCACTATCGTGCTTGAGCTTTTCATGAAATTCATCATCAAAACGGTAACCAGGGCCACCACGGCCAGTAGCTGTGGGATCACCACCCTGAATCATAAAATTGGGGATTACACGGTGGAAGGTAATGGAATTATAATACCCACGTTTTGCGAGATTGAGAAAATTAGCCACCGTTATGGGGGTTTTGGATGCCGTCAGAGTGGCTTCAATGTCACCTTTGCTGGTGGTCATCACGATTCGGATGTCTTTGACATCAGATTTTGCCTTTGTGTCGTCTGCAAAAGAAGAAGCAGTTCCTGCCGCTAATGCCGTCATCATCGTAAGTAAATATAATTTCATCACAGAATGAATTACGCCTCATCGCCTCGAAGTGCAAGCTAGAATCTGGCGACCATGGTGTTCTCGTTTTTTTTAAAAAAATAAGTAAAAGAATTGGGTAATTGGCATCGTATGTGTTATTAACAATCCGTTCAAGTAAGGTAAGTCGCTTTTTTGAGTGATATTTATTAACGTCAAGACCTGTCAGAACCATATAGCATGAATACCATTGAATACATTGGACCTCGTCCCCAAAAGCCATCGCGGAAGCCGTGGGGTGGAGGATGGTTGATGATTTTATTGGTTGTTGGCGTAGTGGGGACCGTTGCTTGGCCTCATATTTCTAATCTACTTGCCAAAGGGAGCCCTAACGATGAACTCATTGTGGAAGAGACCGTTGCTTGGCTAGGTCAGGACTCAACTTTTGGTAATCAGCTCGCTGTAGCTGCGCTGGAACGCACCAAGAAGAGTATTACCTATGATCCTGCGTATTATCAAATTTCTTACCCAGCCGGAGATGTCCCAGAAGGTAAGGGGGTCTGCACGGATGTAGTTGTCCGGAGTTATCGCGCTCTTGGTATCGATCTTCAACAGCTTGTGCATGAGGATATGGCTAAGAATTTCCGGATTTACCCACAGCTCTGGAATTTAAAAAAAGCGGATACCAACATCGATCACCGCCGTGTGCCTAATTTACAGCGCTTTTTTAGTCGTTTTGGCAAAGAGATCCCACTGGCAGAGGCTGCCATGCAGAGGTCTAATGATTTTACCTACGGTGATGTGGTGGCTTGGCGTCTGCCACATGGAGCTACACACATCGGTATTGTAGTTCCAGGGCCAGGTGAACGACGTAGTGAAAAGTGGATTGTGCATAACATTGGTTCTGGGCCTGAATGGGAGGATAAACTACTAGATTACCAATTGATCGGCCACTATCGTTACCGTGGAGTTTCCAAAGATTTAAACCAAGAATAGCTCGTTTAGCAGTTGCTTTTTTATCATTGGATCTGCCGAAGATTAATGAGGTTTCAGAGGTGTTTTTAAGAGTTATGAATATCAATAGGTATGGGCTAAGAAATTCTACTTTTTTACTCATTTGCCTGTTTACCATGGTGGTAGATGTTTCGGCTAAGGCGCGAGTTTTTTTGCTTGCTGGGCAGTCGAATATGGCGGGTGCAGGACTTTATGAAAAACTGAAGAAGGCAGAGCAAAAGCCGCCAGAAGGTGTGAAAATTTGGCACCAAGGGCAGTGGCAGCAATTGGGGCCAGGGATTTCAGCGAACAAAGGTCGATTTGGCCCCGAGCTTGCGTTTGGGCGTGCGATGCGTAATTCTTTTCCAGACGATGCTATTCACCTGATTAAAACGGCGGCGGGCGGAACATCGATGCATAAACACTGGAAAGTAGAAGGTGGAGCTATGCTGAGGCGGTTTCTCACGCATGCGCATGCTGCGCTGAGAGATTTAGAAAAAAATAAAGTGGAATACAGCATCAATGGTATGCTGTGGATGCAGGGAGAAAGTGATGCAGCTCAGGGGATGGGGGCGGAGTATGAAGTGAGTCTAAAAAAATTGATTAAGGAAATGCGCCGTGAATTTGAGTCCAGCGAGATGCCTTTTATCATGGGAAGAATCCTACCGACATTTGATGAGCCTCAAGGTAATGGCCCTATGGTGCGCGAGGCTCTTCAAAAAACCGCCAAAGATTTTAAAAATGTTGTCTGTTTCGATACCGATCACTTTGAACGTATCAATAAAGGACATTACAATCATCGTGGGCAGATTCAGCTTGGGAATGCTTTTGCCCAACATTTTTTGAAGATCGTGCAGACTGAATGATCTAAATTGTTTCAATTTTAACCTTTATATAAATGAAATAACATCATGAGATAGCCCCATGAAATGTTATTTTCAATTTGCTGGAGTTCTTTGTGGTCTCGTGCTCCTATGTCTATCTAACATACTTTCTGCGGACAAGCAGTTTTCTATTTCTGACGCAGACGTGGCAATCTTCAAAGAGCGATTTGACGAACTTAATAAAAAAAAGTTTAGCTCTAGAAAGAAAATTGATGCTTATGAGAAGTCTTATAAGAAAAAAGGCATTTATGAGGCTCGTCTTAAAAAGATGAATCGGAATTATTTATATGCTTTAATGGATATTGAGCGTGATCTTGCTATCTTAGCCACTCCTAAAAAAGCGATTACTCAAACAATCAATGTTCCTGGATTTAGCTCACGTGAAAACTCCCAGATCGCAAAAATCCGGTTAGAAATTGCTATGGCTGAGCGCGCCCGCATCAAGAAGGGAATCGAGGCTAAGCGTGCAGACTATGGTGATGAAAAATTTCACCTCAACTTACTCAAAAAAGAAATCATCTTATGGGAAAGCTATTTCCGGCTTGCTAAAAAAATCGATCGTGCAATTGCTAAACTCGAAAAAGAGATTTTTAAAGAGCGAACATCTACCATGCCTTACAAAGATAAGCTTAAAAAGCTGGAGCTTAAAAAAGAGGGATTATTTGAAGAAAAAAAAGAAATTTCTAACCCTATCTTTGGTTATGCAGTGGGGAGTGGATTTGATCAAAATGTCACTCCTTCGCTTGATGCAGCAGCAGATCTTTTAGCTGCCTTTAAAAAAGAACGTGAGGAGGCTATCCACTTTCTCCGCACTGGAGAAACGAACAAAGGAGAAAGTGAAAAACGTGGCGGTAAAATTGGTAGCGCATACATTTATTCGGAGAACCTAGGCGTGGTACTTGATATTTCTGGTAGTATGACCAAGTTTATTGAACCTCTTAAAGGTGAGATTGCGGATTCCTTTGAAAGCCCTCATTTCCGTGAAATTGATGGCTGCAGTCTTAATGCTTTTTTCCGCTATCCGACCGTTACTTTGCATACAACATCTCGCGAACGCACGATGCATAGTTTTGCAGAACTTCTTATCGTTAATCAAGTAGATACCCTCTATTGGTTCAGCGATCTTATGGATGTTCAGAAGCCTGTTGCATTAAGGAAGCTGCTCGATATGCTGATCCGTTCGGGGGTAGTTTTTAATGTTAAATCGGTGAATCGAGAACCCTCGAAGTTACTTGAGCCTATGATTACTTATTTTGAAAAAGAATAAGAAGATAGTTGTTAGGTTCTGGATTTTTTTGCCTTAGCGCGATTTTATCGGGTGATGATATCCGCTGTTACCGTTTCGTTAGGCAGGGTCATGGCATTAGGCCCAAGTTTACGCCCTGGGTAAATGGCTGTATGAATCCCGGTCTGTGTGCCGTTCCCTACGATTGTGCCAAACTTCTGCAGTCCTGTGTCAAGGAGTCTACTGTCGACGAGGCTTTTGTTGTTAGCTCGATCATGGCGGAGGTTTGAGGTGATGGTGCCTGCACCAAAGTTAACCTGATTACCAATCACGGAATCACCCACGTAACTGAGGTGCCCTATGGATGAGCCATGGCCAATGATGGAGTTTTTAATTTCTACGGCTTGTCCGATGTGGCAATCATTGCCAATCGTTGTAGAGCCACGTAGATAGCAGTTAGGCCCGATCTTACAATTCTCACCAATCATGATATTCCCTTCAATGACAACGCCGGGGAGGATGCTGCTCCCTTTACCCAGGTGGATATAGCCATCAATGTGTGCTGCTGGACTTACCTTACCATGGATGTCATTACTGCTGATGTTACGGACAAGTGTCTCGTTGAGTGCGATGAAATCCCATGCATAGTGCAGTAGATATGACTGCGCAGATGCCGTGATCACGGTGCCACTGGCTTGTCCTATCCATGCAAGGGTGTCTCCGTGAATAGACTTAAGTAAAGCAGGCTGAGGTGCTGTGGCGAGTGCTGCCCAATCTTCAGGGGTGATCCATGCATTTTCATATTGGCTGGCATCTGAGGTGTTAGCAGCGTTGGTTTTTTGTAAATCAGATAATGGACTACCAGCAATGAGCTGATCTGCACAAGAGCCGTCTTGGTGGAGTGGCCACCATTTTGCCATTTCACTTTTTTCCAATATCAGGTGCACGATCGTATTTATTGATGAGCTTTGGTGTAGATCGTTTGATCTATATTCGGGGTTATACCCAATGTATCATCTAGGTTAACTGCCTAGTTGAGAAGCTGCTCCGATCAATGAGGAGGGGTTTAGTAGCGTGGGATAAGGAGTTTTTGACCAATGCGGAGATTTGTACCCTTTAAGCCATTAGCTCTTTGGATAGCAGTGACACTGATCTTGTATTTACGAGATATTCCATAAAGGGTATCGCCTTTGCGAATGGTATGGGTGATAGGGGGTTTGCTTTTAGGCTTAATTTTTTTAACCGGCTTTGGTTTTGGTTTCGGTTTTGGGCGAGAGACCACCGTTGGTTTAGGTTTGGTTAAAGGAATAGTGGTTCCACTGACAGGAGGCCTAGGAAGAGGTTGGGTAGAGCGGATAACGGGGGGGCTGGGAGTGATCGCGGATGTGATGACGGGTGGAGTTACTGGAGGAGTTGTTTTGGCTATGGCGGCGGGCTTACTGCTGCTCTTACGCCACCATCGGCCCTTGCTCTTATCGTCTGCCCAGCGTTCTACATAATTTCCATTACTATCGAATGGGCCCACACCTGGATTATAACCTCGGGTTGATCTATTTTCTGTCACTGAGCCGCCACCACTTCCGCAGCTAGTCAGTAAAAATGGTACCAATGCCATTACACAGGTGAGTGTAGTTATACATCCTTTCATAAAAGTAAGTATGTCAGATGCTTGTGGCTTGGCAAAAACTTAGTGGCGAGAATAGCTGATTTTCCGCAATCTTTGTGAAGAAAAGTGAAACTCTTAGGAAATAGGAGGGTTTACTTAGATATGATCAGAATGATTTGGAGTATCACTTCTATGGCGCTGCTGATGGTATCCGTTAATGCACGCGGCCCAAGACCTACGGATATGGGGGCAAGTCCTCAGGAAATGGGGGGTTCTGGCGTAGTGTGGTACACCACTTGGGGTAGTGCGGTGGCTGAGGCAAAACGGAGCCAGAGGCCGATATTCTTTATGGCTGCAGCGGCGCAGTGTGGTGGTATTTCCGGTGTCTTCTGACCTGGTTATAACAAAACGCAGAACAGTTTGTTCTCAACAAAGGAATTTATAGCAGCCTCTCGTGCCTTTGTGTGTGTCCGTTTGGAGACATTCGAAAGCAAGGAGCATCAAGATATGGTGCGTAAGCTGATGGGTGGAAAATTCGTGAATACAGCTTTTTGTATTTTTGCCCCAGATGGGAAAAAAAAGCTCACTAGGGTGGGGAGAAGTCCCGCGATGGGCTTTGGGGTTAGGCAGAGTGCTGATCCTGACCCAGAGGAGGTGAAAAAAGTGAACGCTCGTGTGATTGATGCGATGTATGGTATCGCCAAGAAATATCCACCCCAGGCTAATCTGGCTGAGGCCGTGGTGGTTGATTTCCATAGTTTTGAGCAAGCGTTAAATGTTAGTTCTGGAGATCAGAGATTGTTAGTTTTTGCGGTCGCTACGGAACAACAGCATGCAACGCTCAAGAGAAAGATGCAGAAAGTCGCTAATCATCCTGATGTTATCGGCCGCTACCACTTTGATTTTTCCTCCTCTACGGATGTTAGGTGGAGCGAAGTTGTTGATGGTGATCAGGCAAAAAGTGGAATTTTCATCATCCAGTCTGATGAGTTTGGTCAAAAAGGCAAAGTCCTCGCTGAGCTTTCACTTAATAGTGCTGCGGATTCTATCCGTGCAGTATTGGCAGTAGAGAATAAGAAATATGCAGCTTCTGAAACACGTAAACACTATGGTAAGCATGTGGCCAAAGGGCGCCGTACAGGAGTGAAGTATGAGGATGCTATGCCCTGGGGGGAAGACCGTGATGGCGATGGGAAGATAGATCCGCGCCGTCAGAGGCGCCGGCGTTAAGATTCTAACAATTTAGTAAAGGCAGTCTCATCGAGAATTGTTATGCCCAATTCCTCGGCTTTGGTTTTCTTTGAGCCTGCTTTTTCGCCGGCAAGTAAATAGTGAGTCTTACTGGAGATGGAGCCAGAGACTTTACCTCCTTGGGCTTCGATGATTTTTTTGAAATCAGGCCGTGGCTTGGATAGCGTGCCTGTGATAACAAAAGTCTTCCCTGCGATGGCAGAGGCGGCTTCTGCGTGAGTTGATTTTTCAGGATCGTAGTTATCTGATATGGGGTTTAGCTCTAGAGTTTTAAGTTTCTCTAAGACATGCTGACCCCCTTCACTTTTGAAAAATGCCGTTATATGCTGCGCAGCCACTGGGCCTAACTCAGACTCGATTTGATAAATATTTAATCGAGGGTGGTTTTCTTTTTTTCTCTTAGAGACAGAGAGCTCTTCAAAATCGGGGAGATCCGCAAGATCCTGTAAAATAGTAGAGCTGGCTACCTTGGTTAGGTTTTGATGTAAGCGTGCAATTTCACGTGCTGCTGACTCTCCGATGTGAGGGATGCCCATGGCATAGATCCAGCGTGATAGGGGTGCTAGCCTTGCTTGATCTAAGGAAGATGTAATCATGGCAGCTTTCTTTTCACCGAGGCGGCGTGGTTTGCTATCGCCTGTTTCCAGCTTGGCTGGATCTAGTAATAAATTTGCCAAGGCATCTTTTTTGAGATCGAAAAGATCTAACGTAGTGCGGACGATTTGAGTTGCTACTAGTTTTTCGGCTACGGCGGTGCCTAGGCCATCAACGTCCAGTGCCTTACGAGAACAGAAGTGTTTGATGCGGGTGATCGCCTGAGCTGGACAGGCAAAATTCACACAGCGCCAGGCGACAAAGCCCTCCTCCTGCTCAATAGGTCCGGAGCACGATGGGCACTTCCCCTTTACATAGTTGAAGAGATTAAATGGTTCGCTGTTAGGTTTGCGTTTTTCAGTTATGACTTTGACCACGGCAGGTATGATCTCACCAGCTTTTTCAATGATGATGGTGTCGCCTATGCGGATATCTTTTCTATCGATTTCATCTTGATTATGGAGCGTGGCACGGGAGACGGTGGTTCCTGATACAAAGACTGGCTCGAGCTCAGCCACGGGAGTGAGGACACCCGTGCGCCCAACTTGAATGGTGATGTCTTTGAGTTGAGTTTCTTTTTGTTCTGGAAGAAACTTATAAGCGCAAGCCCACTTGGGGTGCTTTGATGTGGTGCCAAGCTGCTTATGGAGGGAGAGCTCATCTACCTTGATGACGGCGCCATCAGTGGCATAGGGGAATCCGTGACGATCTTCATCTAGTCGTGTAATGCACTCTAATAATTCGTGGTTGCTAGCTGGTTGGTGAAACCAGTGACTGCATTTTAGCCCGTAGTCCTTGAGTGTTTTTTGGAACTCAGCGACTGTGGTGTAGGGTGCATGATCCACCCTGCCGTAAGAGTGGAAAATACAATCCAGAGGGCGGGTGGCGACAAGTTTGGAGTCTAGCTGTTTTAATGTGCCTGCGGTGGCGTTGCGTGGATTGACAAAGGCTGGCTCGCCAGCTTCATCACGTTGTTTATTAAGTTCTAAAAAATCATTGTTAGGAATAAAGACCTCGCCACGTACCTCGAAAAGATCAGGCGCTGAGTCAGGGAGCCGAAGAGGGATGGACTTGATGGTTTTGATGTTCTGGGTGATGTCATCGCCAGTAGTGCCATCACCACGGGTAACTGCATAATCTAACATTCTATTGCGATACACCACGGAGACAGCCACGCCATCGATTTTAGGTTCAACGGTTAGGCGGACGTCATGATGGCCGAGAGATCTTTGAAAACGTTTAAACCACTCCTGGAGATTGTGTGTGCGCGTGGTGTTAGGAGTTGTTTTTTGTAGCTCCTCGAGTTCCTCATCTTTGAGCTCATGGATGTCCTCAATGGAGAGCATAGGCACGAGATGTTTGATTTGTTCGAACCCCTCGAGCGGTGCGCCACCAACACGTTGGGTGGGTGAATCAGGTTTGACGAACTCGGGGTATTCCCTTTCCAGCTGTTTAAGCTCTCCTATGAGACTGTCATATTCAGCGTCTGTTATTTCTGGTTTTGCTTGCTGATAGTAGAGTGTGTTATGATGCTCCAGTTCCGCGCTGAGTTCTGCAATGCGTTTTTCTACATTGGGCTGGATGCTATCGAAAAGATCGTCCATGGTTAGGCTTTGTGTGTTAGGTAAATGCTTTAATTTAGGGAATGATGAGGTGTTTTGATTTTGTTACATTCCTTAATTAACTCTTCGGTATCCGCAAGGGTTTTGGTGATAAGAGCATTACGGGTTTCCTTTTCTTGTGTGAAAAAATCATAGGCGGACTGCCACTTAGCAGCACGTTTTTTCTTATTGATTAGCTGATAGAGACGCCGTTTGACGGTTGATATAAAAAGCCATTTTCTACTACAGCTGAATTTCGCTAGTGCGCGTATGTGTGTGACAAATTCATGGAGGGCGTCAGGCTCAAAACGCAGCATTACGCGTTGGCGGAATTGAAGATAATAATAGGTGGGGACGATTTCACGGAGCTGTGAGGCGGCTGTGAGCGGGGTGATTTTTTTGGGTGATTTCCAAGGTTTGAATTTACCCGTAAAATGGAGGTTGATGGGTTCTTTGAAATCTTGGAACCGCAACTTCGGCTCGGTGATTAAGATGTTGTAGCTTGGATCAAGGTGTTTGATGCGGTCTGCTAGTATCCAGTTTAACATACTCTGATCGTGGAAAATGCTATTTTGGAGGTATTTATCGCCCCAAGATAGCATTTTATCGATTAGGTTTTCTTGTCTCCAGAGTTTGAGATTAAGAAGGCAGAGGCCAGAGTTGATATAGGGTGTTGTGAGATCGAGGTTTCTGGTGTTGAATTGTTGAGAGTAAGTTAATTCATCTGCGAGTGTGGGCATGAGGCTATCGATTGCGGCTACGGCGGGAGTTGTCGCTGTGAGGTGATTTTGGATGTTGCTGAGGTCTTTTTGGATGAGGATGTCTGCATCTATCCATAGCACCCAATCGTAATCAGGTAAAAGATCTGCGAGTAGTAATCTTGCGTAGAATGTGGGGGAGTGTTTGCATTGATTAATTCGAGGGTTACTCCAGTGCTCTGGCTCGAACCATTGAAGATTAATGGTGAGGTGGTACTTTGTTTTGAGATCGTGGGCTAACTGTTGAAGTTGTTTGCGTTGATTCGGGTGGATACCACCATCAAGAATAAAGATTTCATATGCTTGGGTATTTTCCCGGCTGGAATATACCGCGCTTGCGAATGCTGTTTCTAAACCTGGAAAGTAGTTGGCATCACAAGAAAATGCTAGATGAAGTTGATTGTTAGATTGATTCATTAATCTAGAAATTTCCCAGGGTTAAGAATGTGATTAGGGTCAAGTGCTTGTTTGATGGCATGGTGGGTGTCCATGGAGACTGTGCCGAGTGCCTGTTGGATCCAGGGTTTTTTTGCGAGGCCTATACCGTGTTCGCCACTGATGACTCCGCCATTTTTAATCACCCAGGTGAATAATTGGTTAAGGGCGTCGTCTGCCTTTTTCTTGATCACTGGATCTGCGTAATTTTCTACCATGATATTGGTGTGGATATTGCCATCTCCAGCATGGCCGAAGCAGGCTACGGGGATGCCTGTCTTTTGCTGTAGCTCTTGTGCAAAGTTGACGAGATCAACGAGCTTTGATCTTGGTACGACGATGTCTTCATTGAGTTTAGTGAGGCCGGTGTGTTTGAGTGAGTAGGAGAAATCACGGCGCAGCTGCCAGATGCGTTCGCAGGCAGCTTCGTCTGGTGCGGTATCGATGCGGAGTGCTTGATGACCTAGCAGGAAATCATGAAGTGCGGGTAACTCTCGGGCTACCGTCTCAGTATTGCCATCGATTTCTATCATCAGGTAGGCATCACCAGGAGGTAATTGATCTGCACCTAAGTAGTCACGAGCAGCAGCCATCGTGAAGCCATCGGTAATTTCGAGAGCTGAGGGGAGTGTGCCTGAATCTAGTATAGCTTGTACAGCAGCAGCGGCGGCATTAAAATCGGGGAAAGAGGCGCCTAGCATGGCGCGTGTTTGTGGGTGGGGGATAAGGCGGAGGGTAATTTCTGTAACTACACCTAACATGCCTTCTGTGCCTACCATGAGGGAGGTGAGATCAAACCCTGTGGAGTTTTTATGACAGCGGCCACCTGTTTTTAGGATGTCACCATTGGCGAGGACTACCGTGAGGCCGAGGACATACTGCTTGGTGACGCCATATTTGAGGCAGCGCGGGCCTCCGGCATTGGTGGCAATGTTTCCGCCGATACTGCATTCTTTAAGCGACGCTGGATCTGGTGGGTAATACCAGCCATGTTTGCGGACGGCATTTTGGAGCTCTCCAGTAATGACGCCTGGCTGGGTGATGCAGACTCCATCAGATGGATTGATCTCTAGAATATGGTGCATACGCATCATGGAGATGAGGATGCCGCCATGAACAGGGACGCAGCCACCGATGTGTCCTGTACCTGCAGCGCGGGTGTAGACGGGGATTTTTTCAGAGCAGGCAAATTGCATGATCGCCACCACATCTTCGGTTTTTTCTGCAAAAACCACGATGTCAGGAGTGGCAGATGCGTGCCACTTATCGGTGCTGTGTTCTGCGAGAATCTCCGCTGCAGTAGAGAGTTGATCGGGCTTTAGGCTTTTCTCAAGTGCCGCTTTGATTTCTATGGGAGTCATTATATTTTTTTTAAGAGACTACGCGGTTCTGATTTCAGAAATTGCAGCGGCCATGTCTGGAGCCTTAAAGGTGGATGAGCCAGCAACTAAAACATTAGCTCCAGCGGTGCTGGCAATGGGTGCTGTGGTGGTATCGATACCGCCGTCTACTTGAATGTGGTAGCTGAGGCCATGTTGTTTACGGTGGGCAGCGGCCGCTTCTACCTTAGCCATTGTTTCGTGCATAAATGATTGCCCTCCAAATCCTGGGACGACGGTCATTACCAAAAGCATATCGATCTCAGTGAGGTAAGGTATTGTTTGCTCGAACTGGGTGGCGGGGTTGATGGCCAGTCCTGCTAGGCAGCCTGCTGCACGTGTACGATGCAGTGTTTCTGCTACATTATGCTCGGCTTCAAGGTGGGTGGTAAGCATATCTGCACCTGCCTCGATGAAGCGTGGGAGATAGTGGTCTGGCCGAGAGATCATTAGGTGGACATCGAGAAATACATCATTTGTTTCATGGATGGCCTGAATGATGGCGGGGCCAAAGGAAATATTATCCACAAAGTGGCCGTCCATGACATCGAGGTGCATCCAATCGCCCCCGGAGTGGATTGCGCGCGTGGTTTCCTCCTTGATCCGGCCAAAGTCAGCGGCGAGGAGTGAGGGTGCAATGATACGGTCTGTGTACTGCCATTTCTTCATGTCTGGAGTTTGAAGTATTCAGTTTGAAGTTTGAAGTATATTTGTCAGATTACGCATGTGAGTGATGATATGATGGCAGATTTCCAAACAGATGGTTTTTTTATGCAGCAGGCTTTACGGGCCGCGCGGAAGGCATACTCGGCGCAAGAGGTGCCAGTGGGTGCTGTTATTGTAAAAGAAGGAAAGATTATTGCGCGTGCGTGGAATCAGGTGGAGACGCTTAAGGATGCTACGGCACACGCGGAAATGCTCGCTCTAACATCGGCGCAAAACGCTCTAGGCGACTGGAGGTTAGATGGCTGCACCCTCTACGTTACCAAAGAGCCCTGCCCGATGTGTGCTGGTGCGATTGTGCACTGTAGACCGGATCGCGTAGTTTTTGGTGTGCCGGATGGGAAAGCGGGTGCGGCTGGTGGTTGGATTAATTTACTGGAGGCAAATCCTCCTCTGAATCATCGTTGTGAAATAGCTTCAGGGATTTTGCAGGAGGAATGTTTAGCGATGCTGCAGAGTTTTTTCCGTGAAGCACGTGAGCGGAAAAAAGAAGAGAAACGGGTGCGGAAGCTGGAATCTGGTGAAGACGACTCTCATTAAGCCCAGAAGATGTAATGTAAAAAAACCAAGGGCAGCGGAAAGCTACCCTTGGTGGAATGAAATGCAGGTGATGCGCACGTATTAGCGAAAGATGCGGATACTGCCATGACGGCCACTGATGGTCACTCCGCGATGGCGGCTGTGATGGCTGCCACGATGATAGCGTGCGCTATGACGAGAGGGTTTGTTGGTGTAATGGCGGACTGTTCCGCAGCGATATGAGCTGGGCATACGGTAGTATCGGTAGATTGGTTGACCACAGCGATTATAGGATACGATGACGCGCTTGATAAAGGTGGCTTTACCGCAAGAGCTATAACCTGACTGGTAGATGTAACTGTGGCCTACAGGATGAGGGCGCGCCTCGGCCTTCTGAGGAAGAGCGACTAGGGTGACAAAGACGGTGGCGATAGTAGCGAGTATTGTTTTCATAATGTTGGTTATTGTGTTCGCTTACTTTGACGGCACCGCTGGGTAATATATTCAGTAAAAAAAGAAATTGTTCACTCAGGGGCTGCGTTGGTGGTGATGAGCACCTTGCCATTACGCCTTGTCTCCTGTGCGCGGATTACAGCGGATTTTATAGCTGTTAGTTTAAAGCGGCTATCGATATTTTGATGTAAGCCATCGGTGATCATCCACTGTGCTAGTTGTTGGAAGACGGTTTCTATCTCGGTGTTAGTTTTTTCTTTCATCCACTCTGTGCACCAAAATCCGTGTAACTGGATATTTTTAAAAATCAAGAATTTGTTAGGGGCTTTGAGGCTGCGCATACTCATGGCTCCATAGGTGACATGAATACCTTTTGGTGCCAGAGCATCCATAAGGCGCAGGGCGCTGTCACCACCTACTGCATTAAGAGCCAGTGTAGGTAATTCATTGTTCAGTGTTTCCTTGAGATGAGTGATCGACTCTGCATTATCTAACAAAACAATATCACTTCCTAGATCGAGTAGCTCTGGAATAAGTTCTTCTCGGCGTACGAGATTGATAGTGCGGAGGCCTAAGAGTTTAGCAATCTGGATGACGCAGACACCCACGCCGGAGTTTGCTGCATTCTGGATGATCCAGCTTCCTTTGGGCAGATTTTCAAAAGAAGTTAGCATAGCCCATGCTGTTACGGGGTTTACTTTGAGCATAGCGGCTTGCTCTACGGGTGTTGCTGAGGGGATTTTGAGGGCTGTCTCAGCACTGCAGATGACTTCTTCTGCCCAGGTGTTTGCCCGATCGAGGAACACTACTTTATCACCGGGGTGGAAGTTCTCTGCACGTGATTCTATGATTTCTCCACAGCCTTCGATTCCTGGGGTGCAGGGTAGCTCTGGGCGGATGCCGTAGGTGCCTTGGATAAAATTAATGTCAGCGGGATTGATCGGTGCGGCGAGTATGCGCACGTGGATTTCCCCATCTGCTAATGTTGCCTGAGGGGTGTTTTCTAGAGTGATTACCTCGGCTGGATTTCCAAATTGATGGTAGGTGGCATGGAGCATGATGTTGTTATGGGAATAGGCCTCGGGTGGCTTTGACGGTGGCGACTTCTTTGACGCCGAGTGCGAGCGCTGCCACGCGGTGTGAGGTCTGATGGGTTTTTGCGAAGTGGGTGACGTTCTCGAAGGTTTTTTCTAACATTGTTTCCAGCTTTGTGAGGACTTCTTGCTCGGTCCATTGGTAGTGCTGGAGGTTCTGAACCCACTCGAAGTAGGAGACGGTGACGCCACCTGCGTTGCAGAGGACATCGGGAATAAGGAAGATATCACCACGTTCTTCGATGATGGTGTCGGCCTCGGGGGTGGTGGGGCCATTGGCGGCCTCTGCTAGTACGCGGCATTGAAGTTTGGTGGCATTTTCCTTGGTGATTACGCGTTCCATGGCGGCAGGTATCAAGGCATCACATGGCTGGGTGAGCATCTCATCAGGGTCTATTGCTTCGGCACCAGGGAAGCCTTTAACGCCCTTTTCCTTGGCTACGTGAGTGATGAGTTTTTCCACATCGATTCCTTTGGGGTTCCAGATCGCTCCGGTGATGTCTGAGATACCTGTGATTTTCACTCCATAGCCTGAGAGGGTGAGGGCGGCGTAGGAGCCTACGTTACCAAAGCCTTGGATGATGGCGGTGGCTTTACTGTCATCGATCCCAAGTTTGTAAAAGGCACGCGTGACGGTGAATGCTACGCCATGCCCGGTGGCCTGAGTTCTGCCAGCCGAGCCCTGGAGCTCAAGTGGTTTTCCTGTAACAATACTGGGGACCAGATGCCCTGTATAGGTGGAGTAGACATCCGTCATCCAAGCCATGGTTTGTGCGTTGGTACCCATGTCTGGTGCCATGACATCTGTTTTTGGACCAATGAAAGGTAGCATTTCTGTGGTGAAGCGACGAGTGAGGTTTTCTAGTTCTCCTGGGCTCATTGATCTGGGATCACATGCGATGCCGCCTTTGCCTCCGCCGTAGGGGAGGCCCATGAGGGCGCATTTCCAGTTCATCCACATGGCGAGTGCGGCGACTTCGCCGAGAGTGACATTGGGGTTGTATCTTAGTCCGCCTTTTACTGGGCCGCGTGAGAGATGGTGCTGCACGCGGTAGCCAAAGAAGACTTCTGTTTTACCGCAATCGCGCTGAATGGGGACGGTGACGGTGATGAGTCTCTTGGGCCACTTGCAGCGCTCGCGGACGGATTCATCAAGATCGAGGTAATCAGCTGCGCGGTCAAACTGTGTGGATGCCATGCGGAAGACATCATTGGCCATCAGATCATTTTTCATGCTTATGCTTTAACGATAATTGAGTGCTTTGGCAATGGGTCTTTCCATGCATCTTTGTATCTGGAGTTGCAAGATCTATGAGAGAGGTTAGAGGTGGGATATGGCAGATTTACTTCCTACCCTAGGCACTGGTGTGGCATGGCTGGTGACAGGGTGTTTATTGGTGGCTGGTTTTCTTGGTACGATTATTCCATTTTTACCGGGGCATTTAATTATTTTTTTTGCGGCAGTGGCGCATTGGCTGATGTTGCGCGAAGAGTCTGGTGTAGAGTGGTGGACTTTTGCGGTACTGGTTGTTTTGTTGATTATTTCACAGGTGTTTGAGTTCTTAAGTGGCGCGATGGGATCGCGTTGGTTTGGTGGGAGCCGTTGGGGTGCTGGCGGAGCTTTGTTAGGGGGTATTGTGGGTATGTTTTTTTTACCCTTTGGGCTGATTCTTGGCCCCTTAGTGGGCGCGATGGTCTTCGAATTTGCCTTTGCTAAAAAGGAAGTCAGAGAGTCTACGGTATCTGGTGTGGGCTCAGTGCTTGGTACGGTGGCAGGCTTGATGGTTAAAATCATCGTGGGAGTGACGATGATTGTGTGGTTTGTCGCGGATGTTTTTTGGATTTAGTGCCGTTGTTTGTAGGCACAAAAAAACCGGAGAGGCTGAGCTCTCCGGTTTGTGAATTGTGTTTTTGAGTTCGCTACATTTTACTCGGGTAGCTCTACGGTTGGAGGTGTAGTACCGGATTGGGCATCTGTCCAAATATCTTGTGTAAAGAGGGTGACACCTCCACCAACATTTGCAGTATCGTCATTTTTCTTAAGGCGATATTGCTGTACTGAACCGTCGATACGTAATACAACACATTTGCCGTCATAAGGATCTGGTTTGAATGTTGTTTCAGTAGCCATTGGAGCCAGTAGAATAGGCAGCCCCATGTTGTTACTGGTGCTCATATTGACTGTGTATGCGAAGCCGCACTCACCAGCTTCGAGAATCTTGCCTTCTTTAATGTTATTATCAGGTTTACCAGGTGAATCGGAGCCACCTTTTGCAAAGAAAATCTCCTCGCTCTGGGTATAGCCACCTGCAATGAACTGGCCCAAATAGCCATTGGCATCTCCATTAAAGTCATTAAGATCTTCGTCGTCTTCAGCAGTATCATCGTTAGGGAATGAATTGAAGTCTTGATCAAATTCAACCATCAGCATGAATATTTGCTTGGCGTTACTGACAGCGGTAGTAGCAGCGGCTTTTTTCTGCTGCTTCATAATAACAGGGGTCGCCATAGCAGCTAGTGCCGCAATAATAGCGATTACAACAAGTAGTTCCACCAGAGTGAAACCCTTGCGAGTATGTTTTGTGTTTAGTTTCATGGTATTTATTCTATGTTTTATTTTATATATATCAGGTGATCAGGCGTGAAAAATTATAATACGCAATGACAACTTGATACTGTAAGTTAGCCCTAAGAGAGAGGCATTCAAGTTTAAAAAGCGATGCTTTGAGGATATTTCATTACGATGGCTTAAAGGCCTCTGCGAGACTCTCAAGATCGGTCACCGAGGTTCGGTCTGCATCAAGGATGGCTTGTTTCTGCATGGCGCTGATTTCCTTGACCCCTTTTCTGGCGAGTGAGAGCATGGATGTCATTTGTGCATCGGTAAATACGCTTTCCTCGCCGCTGCCTTGGAGTTCTACGAATTCTAAGTCTTCAGTCATCACGACATTAAAGTCTACGCTGGCGTTTTTATCTTCTGGGTAATCGAGATCAAGTATGGGGGTGTCTTGATAAATGCCTGTGCTGATGCCGGTGATGAGCTTTTTCATTGGGAATGCTTTTAATTTCCCTGCGGCCATTAGCTTGTTGAGGGCGATGGCAATGGCGACGCAGCCACCAGTCACTGAGGCGGTGCGGGTGCCGCCATCTGCTTGGAGGACATCGCAGTCTAGCCAGATGGTGCGTGGTCCGAGGGCTTTTAAATCAACAACGGCGCGGAGGGATCTGCCAATGAGGCGCTGGATCTCGGAGGAACGACCATCGATACGTCCGGTGGCGCTATCGCGTTGTTTTCTGTCGAGGGTGGAGTAGGGCAGCATATTATACTCTGCGGTGAGCCAGCCACCGCCTACTTTCTGATACTTCATCCAGCGTGGTACGTCCTCTTGCACGGTGGCGGCACAGATGACGCGAGTATTTCCAAAGGAAACTAATACGGAGCCAGTGGCGTGCGGGGCAATACCGGCTTGAAAGGAAATAGGGCGAAGTTCATCATGGTCACGGCCATCGGGTCTAATCATAGATGAAGTTTCAAGTTTCATGATTCAACTTTCAAGTATATAACATCATTACGCATGAGTGAGGCGCTGGATGAACTAGAACAATGGGGAACTGAAGTGATCTTTGGGCGTGCTCGGGGGTTTCGAGCGACTATGATGAGGCTTCTGCTCTGGTGTCTCTCTGGCGTATATCGTGCTGGAGTGGCATTTCGCTTACGGAGGTTCCGGAATGGTGGTGTAGAGCAGCAATATCTGGGCACTCAGGTCATTAGCATTGGAAATCTTACTGTGGGGGGGACGGGTAAAACGCCGGTGGTGGAACTTTTTGCACGGACGCTTAGTGAGCGAGGACGTCAGCCGGCGATTCTTAGCCGAGGCTATAAAAGTAAAAAGCTCTCTAAGCCGCAGCCATGGAAAGACCGTATTACGGGAGAGAAAATTCCCGCTGACGAAATGCCTAAGGTAGTTAGCGATGGGGGGGAGCCCTTACTCAAGGTCGCCTATGCTGGGGATGAGCCATGGATGTTGGCGAAGAATCTCCCAGGGGTATCTGTGGTGGTAGATAAAAATCGCGTCAAGGGTGGGCGCTTTGCGGTGCGTGAACTGGAGAGTGATACGCTTATTCTGGATGATGGGCTTCAGTATCTACATCTCGCTCATTCTACGGATGTGGTGCTGGTGGATCAAAATGCGCCATTTGGCACTGGCCAGATGCTTCCGCGTGGGACTTTACGCGAGCCTGCACGGAATTTGTGCAGGGCAGATTATATCTTTATTACTAAGTGCGATGGTAGTTCTAACGAGGAGCTGATTACGAAGATGCGAAAATATAACAAACACGCGGAGATTATCGAATGCACGCATGGGCCACAGCATCTGGAGAATCTTTTTACTGGTGAGCAGGTGCCGCTGGACTTTCTCAATGAGAAATACCTTGCGGCTATTTCAGGAATTGCCGTGCCAGAGAGCTTTGAAAAGATTCTGAGGAATTTAGGCGCTAGTGTAGAATTCCACCGCGTCTTCTCAGACCATCATTCCTTTAATCAGAAAGAGATTGATCGTTTTATGAATCGCTGTGTGCAGCGTGATATTGAGATGATTGTTACGACAGAAAAAGACGCGGTGCGCTTTATGCGCCCTACTGAACTTGATGTGCCTATTTATTTCCTACGTATTGAGGTCGATATTCTTAAGGGGCAAGAGGTATGGGAGCGTCTCGTAGATAGAATCTGTGGGGAGAAACCGAAAGTAGACCCCCTTCTGCTACGTGAAATGGTGGGGTGAAGGGTGAGTTCTGTTAGTTGATCATCGCTAGGATTTCAGTGGCGGTTTTTTCCTGCTCCCGTAATGAGCGTATACTCTGTGAGAGGTCACGTTTGGCTAGGCGTTTTTGGTTATCCCCCAAGATCAAGCGATGATGATGATAGCGCGGTGTAGGCAGATCTAGCAATTGTTGCAAAAGGCGATGCACATGGGTAGATGAAAGGAGGTCACTGCCCCGTGTGACATCGGTAATTTCCTGCATGGCGTCATCTACGACCACGGCGATATGATATGAGGTGGTGATATCTTTGCGCGCTAGAACGACATCACCTAATAGATCTATATTCACTGGGATGGTTCCGTGGATTTGATCATCGAAGTAAAGTTCACCGGTTTGTTCAATGGCAGCCTTGGAATCTAATCTCCAGCAGTGAGGCTTTCCGGTATTGATGAGGTCTTGACCTTGCTCAGTGCTTAATGATCTACATGTTCCTGGATACTGTGGTTCTTCTTGTTGGGTGTGCGGAGCGCCGTGAATGGCGGCGATTTCTGCCTGTATTTCGCGGCGTGTGCAGAAGCATGGGTAGACCACTTGGCGTGATATGAGCTGGGCTAGTGCCTGTGAGTAAGCTGGGAATCGATCGGTTTGTCGTAGCGGTGTGCTGTCCCAGTTTAGACCCAGCCACTTGAGATCATGTTCAATTTCCAAGTAATATTCGTCTCTGACGCGTGTGGTATCAATATCCTCGAAGCGGAGTAGAAATTCTGTCTCTGTCGTTCTCGCTAAATCATGAGCGAACTTGGCCGCATAGACGTGCCCAAGGTGTAGCAAGCCAGTGGGTGAGGGGGCAAAGCGTGTGGACATAAGTCATTTATACCGCCCTCAGCAGAGCAGGCCAAACCACAAAACAGAATATTTAACGCAATATACTTGCAATAGCGCATTTTATGCATTATTTCGCCTGTGCTATGAACAATCAATTACTAGCAGCCTTGGTGCTCGGTTTTATTTCTGTGGTAGGCAGTGTGTCTGCGGAATTGAAAGTGGCTACCTTACATCCGCTGATGACTGATCTTGCACGTCAAGTGGGAGGCCCTGATGTGGTGGTAGTACCATTGATTGGAGTAAATGATGATCCTCATGGATTTAATCCATCGCCAAGGACGCTTGCAAAGGCGCGTGGGGCTAAAGTTTATCTTGCCAGTGGAAAGCAAATGGAAAACTACCTTGATAAGTTACGCAATACTCTCGGCGGGAGCGCCAAAGTTGTCGAAGTGGGGAAGACGATTCCATCGCTGAAGATCTCTGGCAGAGATGCTCAGTATGTCTGCTGCCCTACTCATTCCCACGGAGCTATCGATCCGCATTGGTGGCATAAAGTTTCTAATATGCAAAAGGCTGCCCGAGTGGTGGCAAAAGAATTTGGTAAGGCTGATCCTAGTAAAGCCTCAGCATACAAAGCCAGAGCTGCCAGCTACAGTGCGCGGTTATCACAGCTAAATAGTTGGATTAAACGCGAGACAAGTAAGATTCCTCGCAAGGCTCGAATTCTGTGCACAGCCCACGCAGCCTTTGGTTATTTCTGCAAAGAATATGGCTACCGTTCGCTACCGGTAAAAGGCATATCTTCAAATCGCAAAATTAGTGCTTCCTATCAAGCTGAAGCGATCCAGGCGATCCGCACCCATCAAGTAAAAGCTATCTTCCCTGAAAAGCGAGCTAACCCTAAAGCGCTTAAAATCATCACAAGAGAAACTGGAGCCAAGCTCGGGGGCGTTCTTATCGCTGATGGTATGGATAACTATGAGGAGATGATGAAGAGTAATGTCATCAAAATTGTCAGTGCTCTAGCAGGAAGTTAAAAGCCATTAGGTGAGATTATTATGCGAGGCGCACCTATTATCCAAGCTGTGATTATCACTGCCGTTTTATGTTTGCTTGGTTTTGCGGGTATGCATTTCATCCAAGGGGGTGTCTCCGATATGTCTAATGACACGATAGATAAGTATGCAGAGGGGGATGTGATTTTGAAACACGGTGAGATTGCTGTAGAAATTGAGTGTTATTTTTCAGATAAGCCAGAGCGATATTCCTTTCTAAGGCCGGGTGCAGTAGGTGCAGATTCTGGTGAAACAGTCGTGGAGGCCGTTGGTAGTGATGATAGTCCAGTGTTTCACGAGATGGTGCTTAAGAATAACACACTATGGTTAGATGTTACCTGGGCAGATGTAAAAGCTCATGGAAATTACTTTGTGCAGCTGATTATCAGCGTGGGAAATGAGGAGCCTTTAATACGGACTTACCGATCTCATACCAACAGACTCCAAGGCACTATAGAGTTAGAAATTCCCAATCTTGAAAACGATGACCAATAGCTGTGGACATAGCCACCAAGATGGCCAGACGCATAACCTCAGGGTGGATCATCTGAGTGTGTCTTATCGTCGGGAGCTGGTGCTTGAAGACATTGCTCTGCATACAAAATGTGGACGCTGCCTAGCTCTGGTAGGGCCAAATGGAGCGGGTAAAAGTACCTTGCTCAAGGCTATCTCAGGACTTGTGAAACGCCGTAGCGGAACAATCACATGGGGAGGGAAGGACTCTCTGAAATGTCGGGACGGTGAGTTTGCTTATTTACCCCAGCATGATGAGGTGAACTGGAACTTCCCCATTACAGTGCGTGGAGTGGTGGAAATGGGGCGTTACCCTCAGCTGGGCGCGTTTAAGAAATTTGGTGCAGAAGATCATGCCGCCGTGCAGCATGCGTTGGAGCTGATGGAAATGGATGGCCATCTTGCTCGTCGGCAAATCAGTGAGCTATCAGGAGGGCAGAAACAGCGCGCATTCATCGCAAGGGCGGTGGCGCAACAAGCGCATGTTATGTTGTTAGACGAACCTTTTACTGGTTTGGACCGTGAGCACTCTGCGAATTTATCACGCTTGCTGCGTAGCCTTGCCGCAGAGAACCGCTTAGTCATCGCCTCCCATCATGATCTTGCTACGCTAACAGAAATTTTTGATGATGCATTGATTTTAAACCGTGAGGTCATTGCCTCCGGCACCTGTGCCGACGTGGTGAATGAGGAAAATCTTAACCGAGCTTTTACCCGTAATGTCAATGAATGATACCCTAGACATCATCACTATGCCTTTTTTCCGGCGTGCTCTTGTGGCTGCTGCGTTGATTGGTTTTACCAATGGCTTTGTGAGTGGTTTTGTCCTGTTGCGTAGGAGTGCGCTCTCGCTAGGAGCATTGGCTCATACGATGTTACCTGGAATCGTCCTCGTGGTATTGATTACTGGTGCTTTGACGCAAGCAGGGGCATTTTTTGGAGCCCTGCTGGCGGCGCTGATGGTGGGTTTAGGATCAATAATGGTATCTCGCGGGAATAAAATACCACAGGGCACTGCATTGGCGATTTTCTACACCACGGCGTTTGCTTTGGGGGTTGTTATGTTAGATTATGTGGCCACTGGGGAGGATCTTGAAGGCTGGTTGTTTGGAAGTATTCTCTCGGTGGGGGATGCTGATCTGAAGGTGTTTTTTGGAATAGCAGCCATTACTTTGTTAGGATCTTCTTTATTTATGCGGCCATTATTGCTGACTTTATTTGAGCCCAGTGTGGCTGTGGTACAGGGGGTGCCGGTGAAGGCGGTCAATTACTTTCTTTTTACGCTGATGATTATGGCTCTGATGGCGAGCTTTCAGGCGGTAGGGGCGGTGCTTTCTATTGGTTTGCTCGTTGTGCCTGGGGCTATTGTCGCGATGTATACGAATAATACTCAGTGGCTATTTTGGGGTGGAGGTCTTGTGGGAGCTATTGGAGCAGTTGCGGCTGTTATTTTATCCGTGCCACTGAATGTACCTACTGGTCCAGCCATCGTCATCGTTCTCGGTGGTTTGTTTATGCTGGCATACCTCACTAGCCCTTCACAGGGATTGATTAAACATTTTCGCAAGAGGCGAAATACAGAAAAAATTTCTCATACAACACAAAACTAACATGAAAAAAACAATAAACATAACAAGAAGTTTGCTGGGGGCGGCTAGTCTATCGCTGCCAGTATGTGCCATGGCTCACGAGCATGCAGCGGCTGATGGTAGCTCGGTGCCAGCGCCAGCTATTAACAATGGTGGGTTCTTCCGCTTAGAGCCTACCCTGCATCTACGTCTCGTGCATGGATCTACCTCCTTGCCTGCTGATGAAGTAGGGTTTGGCGGTCATGATCCTAAGGAAGACAACTTTAATTTTCAGGGTTTTGAAATTGGTGCCAATATTTACGCTGGAGAATATGTAAGAGGTTTTGCAACGGTGAATGTCTTTAAAAATGATGGAGAGGATTTTGACTCAGAGTTTGAAGAAGGATTTTTGAAACTGGTTAATCTGCCAGGTGGTTTCGAGGTGCGAGGTGGCCGGATGCTGGCGCGGTTCGGTGATCAGAATGCACGCCACTTACATGGCTGGGATTTCGTGAATAGTAATCTAACTAACGTCAGATTTCTCGGTGATGATGGATTTGCATACGATGGTGGAGAGCTCTCTTGGGTGGTGCCCACTCCTTTTGAAGATATTTTGAGTATTGGCTTTGGTTCTGCTGTTGCTCATGCTCATCACGAAGAGGAAGAAGAGCACGATGATGATCACGACGACGATCATGATGAACACGGCCATAACGAAGAGGCTGAGATGGCACGCCCGGAAAAAAACATCATCGCATTCCGCTATCAAGCCCGCTTTGGAGCCAATGATTACCATAGGTTCCGAGTAGGAGGAAGTTTCCTGACAGGTGATAATGGTTTTGATAAAACCACTAATATTTATGGTGCGGATTTCACGTATACATGGAGAGAGAATGGTCTGGAGTCAGGAGGTCAGCAGCTTCGCTGGCGGACAGAGTGGCTAATGCGTGATGTGGAAAATGATGAGGGTGGCTTTGAGGATAGTGGTTTTAATACCGCATTACTCTGGGAGTTTGCCGAAGGCTGGGAAGCTGGTCTCCGCTATGAGTGGCTTGAGGGTGTCTCAGATCCTGAGCTTGCTGAGCGCACGCGTATCTCACCATCACTGGCCAAGCGGATTGACTTTGGTGATGATCTTACCGGGATTATCCGTCTCCAGTATGACCATGATGATATTGATGGTCATGGAACAGAAGACAGCATCTGGCTTCAGTTTGGCTTTGATTGGGGTCCAGGTGAGGTGCGTTAAGATCTAGTTTGATTATTTTTGCGTGGCAATCATTTGATTGCTTCTTTAATCACTACGGAGCGGTCTAGGTAATACCGCTCCGTAGTTTATGCCCAGACATACTGAAGCACTGAATCTAGAAGTCATCGGGCATGTAAGTACTTGTTTTGATGAAAAGTTTGGCGTGCCACGGCAGCCGGGGATTGTTGAGCAGGCATGGGGGGAGCTGGTTTTTGTGCCAGAGTTTCGTGATGTTGATGCTGTTCGTGGACTAGAAGGGTTTTCCCATGTTTGGGTGATCTTTCTGTTTCATCAGACTGCTAGAGGAGATTGGAAGCCTACTGTGCGCCCTCCTCGCTTAGGGGGTAACGAGCGAGTCGGCGTTTTTGCGAGTCGGTCTCCGTTTCGGCCAAATCCTATTGGTTTATCGGTAGTGAAACTGGATCAGATTGATTACGATCATCCGGATGGTCCGTTACTTAGACTCTGTGGTGTGGATCTTGTTGATGGCACTCCCGTTCTGGATGTTAAACCATATGTTGCTTATGCGGATGCGCTTCCAGAGGCTAGCGGAGGATACGTTAGTGGAGCGCCAGACAAGCTACCTGTAAAGTGGATGGCTGGTCGGCCAGATCTTGATCTTACGGTGCGATGTTTAATCGAGGAAACATTAGCTGCTGATCCTCGGCCAGCTTATCAGCGGAACGAGGTAGACCGTGAATATGGCTGTGCGATCAGTGGCTATAACACGAGGTGGCAGGTGGTAGACGGCTGCGTTATCATTCTCTCTTGCGAAGCTAATAGGTAATGAGAAAAATACGGCCAGTGTCTTACGTTTATTTCCCTATCAGCATTTTCGCGCCACATATTAACAGGATGACGCCAAATAACCGCGTGAGGTGTTGGTTGCTGAGTTTGTGCATTAAGTCCGTGCCAAACCAGGCGGCGAGGGCTGCGGCTATTGCTGTTAGTGTTACGACTTTCCAATCGATTAATCCATTTTGACGTGAGTTGTTTAAAGTGGATATGAGGGCAATGATTACGATGATAGCCAGTGAAGTAGCTACGGCTTTTTTTTGTTCAAAACCTAATACACTTACGAAGGCAGGAACCATTAAGATGCCGCCACCTACTCCACATAAAGCGCCTAGTAATCCAGCTGCAATCCCAATGAAAGATGCTGTGATGAGAGTTTTCATAGGAGAGGGGGCTCTGGCTTTAGCTGCAAATATTGGCGATTAAACGGTGCAGCACCACGCGTTGATCTAGGCCGCTTGTAACCAGTGTGCGGTCAGCTTCTAGCGAGGCTTCCATGGCCTGACGGAGTTTTTTGAGTCCGAAGTTTCGCACGCTTTTACTAGCTAGAAACAGGGGGTAGGCATTAACTCCTCCTGCTTTTTTTTGCGGTAGCCATGCACGTTCATTGGCAGGTAGGGCATCCAGAGCGGCAGCGTATTGGCGGTAATTACCGGTGGGGATATTTTTACCTTCGGAAGCTGCGGCAGCCATAAAGAGATTTCTTACCGTGGGGATGATGGAGGCGCGCAGCATGCCGATGGCGGTTTCCTTACGTGCTAGCTGCTGATCGACTAGTTCGATAGCGCGCGCACCGTTTTTGGTTTGCAGAGCATTACCAATTTCAAAGACAACGCCGGCGCGGCTGAGGGGGACCATGGTGCGAACATCTGCTTCTTCCACCTCGCGTCGGTCACCAAGGTAGAGGTCAATTTTTTCTAACTCGCTGTTAATTTGTCGGGTATCTTCGCCCGCTAACATAACAAAAATCTCTAGCGCCTCACCTTGAAAAGTGAGGCCGAGGTCACGCGCTTTTCCACGGACCATACGTGCTACTTCTTCCTGCCATCCATCGCGTGAGACGTCTGGTTTATCATAGCTCTGGAGCTGTGCTTCTTTATTGAGGTATTTATAGAATGCGCGCCGTTTATCGAGGGCTGAGCAGCTAATGAGGAATTGGATATCCTCGGAGAGACCTGCTTGGAGGCATTCTAGTAAAGCTTCGACGCCTTTTTTGGTAGCCTCTGCCTCGCTGGTGCGGTCACTTCCTAGGAAGTTAGCGTTTTTTAACCAAACAGCCTTGCCGCCACCGAAAAATGGAACGGTCTGGAGAGATTGGATAACTTGGCTGCAAGCGCTGTGAGCTTCATCTGCATTGGCAATGGTGCCGTTGATGATTTCATTGGAAAAATCATCCCCTCCTTCAGGTTTGATTTTTTCAAAAAGCTTTAAGGCTTCCTCGGCTACCGTGCCTTCATCGCTGCCGGTGATGACGTGTATCTGACTCACAGGAAGTAGTATGGAGGATGAGTGTTCTGAGATGAAGCCGCAAAAGCGAAAAATTCAGAAGGTAGGATGGGCTGGAGTCTGGAGGTTATGCAATGACAGCGCCGCGGCCGTCATCGAGGCCGGACTTTTCCAGATAGTAATCGTAGCCACCTGCGTAGCGTGTGAGTTTCCCCGCATCAATATGAAGGGTAGTTTCAGCGAGGTTACGGATAAAGTGCACATCGTGAGAGATGAATACCAGTGTGCCATCGTAGTGCTTCAGTGCTTGTAGGAGGGCTTCGATGGAAATGATATCGAGGTGAGTGGTAGGCTCATCCATCAGGAGGAGGTTGGGGGGATTAACGAGAAATTTTACGAGATTGAGCCGTGATTTCTCACCACCAGAGAGGACGCGGATTTTTTTATGCACATCGGCTCGGCGGAAAAGGAAGGAGCCGAGGATGGAGCGTGCTTCATCTTCACGCATATCACCACCGCTGGCCATGACTTCTTCTAACACAGTGTTAGCTTCGTTCATGGCCTGAGTGCGGTGCTGGGAGTAGTATCCTAGCTTGGTATTGTAACCGCAGTCACGTTCGCCGCTTTCGAACTCTAGTTCGCCAGCGAGGATTTTGAGCAGAGTGGACTTACCTGCGCCGTTTGGTCCTACGAGGACCATGCGATCACCTCTTTCAATGGTCAGGTCAAGGCTTTCGTAGATGACTTTATCGCCATATGCCTTGTGGATTTTCTCCAGCTGAATGACTTTTTGGTTAGATCGTTGTGGCTGGGGGAAGTTAAATTTGAATACCTTGCGCGGTTTGATCGGCTTCGGTAGACGTTTGATTTTTTCTAACTGCTTTACACGACTTTGCACTTGGGACGCCTTAGAGGTGACAGAGCGGAAGCGATCAATAAACTCCTGAACACGTTCAATTTCCTTTTGTTGATTCCGGTATGCTTGAACTTTCTGGGTGTAGCGTTTTTGCCGTTGCTCGGTGTAGGAGCTATAATTTCCAGTGTAGGAGATTAGTTTTTCCTCATCAATTTCGTAGACAGTCTCGATGAGGCCATCCATGAAATCACGATCGTGAGAGATCATGAGTAGGGCGCCTGGGTAGTTGCTGAGATAGCGTTGGAGCCAGATGAGTGCCATGAGATCGAGGTGGTTCGTCGGCTCATCGAGCATGAGGAGGTCTGGCTCCATGACGAGTAGCTTGGCGAGATGGGCACGCATAATCCAGCCTCCTGAGAACTCGCGGGCAGGTTTGTCAAAAGCGTCGGCGCTATAGCCGAGGCCGGCGAGGATTTTTTTGGCCTTAGGCTCAAGCTGGTAGCCATTAGCGGCATCAAATGTGTCTTGTGCCTTATGGTAATCGGCATCATCAGTGGTGCCTGCGGCCTCGTGTTCACGCATGAGGCGGATGGCTTTAGCCAGCTCTGGGGTAATACCGATGGCAATTTCTAAAATGGTTTCGTCACCTGGGTCTCCGGCTTCTTGGGCGAGGTATCCAGTGATGGCGTAATCATCACGTTCGACGCTTCCAGTATCTGCATCATCCTCACCGAGGATGAGTTTGAAAAGAGTGGATTTCCCAGCGCCGTTAGGGCCTACGAGGGCAACGCGTTCGCCCCAGTTAATCGTCATGTCCGCATCCTCAAAGAGAGTGCGGCCGCCGAGAGCTTTGGTGAGTTTACGTATGGTGAGCACGCGTGGTGCTTAGTAGCATCAGGGTGATTTGTCACCTCTAAATCGATCAATCTTAGTTACTCTTGCCAATTTCTCGGATGCGGATGTTTTTCCAAGACGCGGAAAATGGGCCTCTCATACCCACGCTGTGAATCTGGAGGGCGATGAAGCCAGAAGGGTATTCTTTGTAGAATTCTTCGTTGGTTAGATCACTGACAAGCTGGCCATTGATCCATGTTTGAATGCGGGGTCCGATAGCTTTGATGCGGAAGAGGTTCCATGCATCGTCTTTGAAGTGTTGGTGGGGGGTGCGTTTATCTTTTGGGGTGAGCCAGTAGTATTTAGTGGCTTCGGCGAAGATGTATCCTGATTGTCCGCCGTGTTTCATATTGGTAGCTTCTGCTTCACATTGTGGTCCGTTAACGCGCCCTTCTTCGCGCCCGCCGGTGTTTTTGGAGCGGAACTGGACGCCAGAGTTCAGTTGTTTATGGTGGATTTTCATTTCAAACTCTAGCTCGAAGTCGGCGTATTCCTTGTCGGTGCAGAGGAAGGAGTTTGGGCTAGCCTTTGAGGTGGTGCCGGTAATCACTCCGTCTTTTACGATGTAGTTGGCAGTGCCATTCTTACGGTTCCAGCCTTTGAGGGTTTTGCCGTTAAAGAGGCTAGTCCATGCTGGTTCCTCTTGTTTTTCAGAGTGATGGTCAGCCCAGGAGGTGGCGGTGAGTAAAGTAATAGTGAGTAGAAAAAGGTATTTTTTCATAATTGAAATTCGGATGATTGGTGGGTGATTTTTCAGTGTGGTGAAATGAAGTTCTTAGTTTAGCTATCCATCCTCAGTCTTGCGACGGAGTAGGCTGGGTCATCGGGCAGGACTTCAACTTCTACAATGCTCCCCGCTTTTTTTAGCATAGCTCGGCAGTCAGGGGAAAGGTGACGCAGTCTGAGATTTTTTCCAGCTTTGCGATATTTCTCTGCCATGTTGTTTATGGCTTCGAGTCCTGAGAGATCCATGACGCGGAGTTTTTCGCAGTCGATTATAATGTTTTTTCTGTCAGAGGCGGCAGTAAATTGTTCTTGGAAGTCAGCTACGGAGGCGAAGTAAAGCACTCCTTCTGGGGCGTAGATACATTCGTTTTTCTCTTCGGAATCAGAAACGATCTCTGCGTTTACGTGCTTAGAGCTTTTCGCAGCGAAGACAAGAGCGGAGAGGATGACGCCGATCCCAACACCTATCGCAAGGTTGTGGGTGGCAACGGTGATGATGGTTACTACAGCAATGACGAGGATCTCGCTGTGTGGGACACGGTTGACAGACTTAAAAGTCGACCACTGGAAGGTGCTGATGACGATCATAAACATCACCCCTACGAGAGCCGCCACGGGGATTTTCATTAAGATTTCAGAACCAAAGACGATTAATAAAAGTAGGGTGAGTGCTCCGACGACGCCTGAGGTACGGCCTCTGCCTCCATTACTCATGTTAATGAGCGATTGGCCTACAGTGGCACAGCCACCCATACCGCCGAAAATACCAGAGGTGATGTTGGCGGCTCCTTGGGCTATACATTCGCGGTTTCCTTGGCCTCGTGTCTCGGTAATGTCATCGATGAGCTGTAAGGTGAGGAGAGATTCGAGTAGGCCGACGAAAGCGATGGTGAAGGCGATAGGGACGACGGTGATATAGAATGCCGTTTCTCCCCAAGGCACTTGTGATAGGTTAATAGGAAGGGGGAAGCCGGTGTTGATGTGGGCTTCACCTGAAGGGCTGAGCATGGCTAAAATATCACTGATATCGCGGATGCCTCCAGGGAAGGCGAAGCCAACGAAGAAGACGGTGATGATAGCTACCAGTGTGGCTGGGACAGCCTTGGTGAACTTAGGTAAAAAGTGAATGATTGCCATGGTGAGCAAGATCAGGCCAACGAGCAGGCCAATTTGATTCGATTCCATCCATTCGAGTTTGATTTCACCATTTGCTCCATTGTTGGTTTTAAAGAAAAGGCTTTGTCCCCAGGCGATCATGATGGCAAGGCCGTTCAGGAATCCCATCATGACGGGGTGAGGCACGAGTCGTGCGAGTTTCCCTAGTTTACAGATCCCTATGGTGATCTGGATGGCTCCAGCGATGAGTAGGGTAGCAACGAGATACTGCATGCCAATGTCATCGGAGGTGTATCCTTGCAGGCCATTAGCAATGGCCTCTGCTCCCGCTGTTTTACCTAATTTAAAAGCGGAGGCGGCAATGATGGCGATAGCTCCTGTAGCGCCACAGATCATACCTGGACGCCCGCCAAATATGGAGGTAATAAGACCTACGAAAACCCCTGACCAAAGTCCGACCATCGGGCTGACTCCGGCTAAGAATGAGAATGCGATAGCCTCGGGGACGAGTAAGAGCGCCACAGTAACGCCAGAGAGGATATCATCTTTGTAGTTGCCGTTTTTCTTGGTGAAGAGATTGAACATGGGAAAAGGAAAGGTTCTTTAGCCATGCGGCCTAGTGGCAATGACAGGGAATAGCAACCCTGATCTAGTCCAATTCTTCTGTCCTTTGGGCAAAAATAGTGATCATCTGACTGTTCTCATCACATGGTTGATCGAGTTTAAAATCGCCGATCATTTTTTGGATGGAAAATCCCGAGTCAGTGAGGAATTGACTAATTTCACGAGGCCAGAGCCATGTCAGGTGGTGTGTGCTGCTACTGGTTTCTAGAACATCACCATCCTTAGAGCAGAGTTCATAACGGTGTTCGCGGAGTAGTTGTTGGGAGATGCGCTTGATCTGGAATCGGGTATGACAACGAGCATGGCGACCATCGGGGAAAAAGGTCTCGTGATCGAGAAACTCTTCACCTTCTTCCAGATCACCGGTGATTTCAGCCCAAGGAATAAAGAGGGTGAGGTAGAGTCCGCCGTTGGGGTGAAGGTGACGGCGGGTATTTGCTAAGATGCTTGGAAGCTCTGCATAGGGCAGGAGCTGGAGGGTGAATGCGGGGATGGTGATGGCGGAGTAGGTGGCGCCAGTTTGAAACTCGGTGATATCTGCTTGGTGTAAGATAGGCTCTAGCTCGCCCTTCTGAGTGTGGCAGAGATCGAGCATATCAGGAGAATTATCCAGCCCCTCGATCAGATATCCTTTTTCTAACAATGGCAGTAGTAATCTGCCAGAGCCACAGCCAAGTTCCAGTGCGGTGCCTGAGTAATTGCTGAGAAAGGATTCCAATAGGGGGAGTTCTGCGCCTGCGCCTTCGGCTTCCCAGAATGTGTCATGAAGTGTGGCTTCTAGCTGAGTATACATGGTATTTTCTATTAAGCATCTTCTGGCCGAATGAGCGCATAGAGTGTGCTTTCTGGTCCAGGCGTGCGCATTTCATCGTGAGCGATTTCTAAGCCTCGTTCCTCGCTGACGCGAAATAGGAGGATGTGATCTTTACCGTAGATTTCTTTAAAACTCTCGATGGTAAACTTCGCGGAGAGTGAGGTTTTTTTAATCACAGCTCCTTGTGCGATGAAGTTTTCAAGGTTGCGGAGTTGGGGTCTGCTAGGGAAGCAAATACGTCCGCGCATGTGTCCCGCCACGGCTGTTTGGTGATGCGCATCATCATCCATGGGGGCTACTTGCCAGATATTCTCTCTGCCAAAGACCTGCACAAAGTGATGTGAGGCTAGGGAGTTCACTTCATCATTAGGCGTGGTGGCGATAAGCTGTCCGAGACCGGTAAGATCCATCTCTTCCTCAACATACTCAGAGAGGATATTGGCGCGTTGAGCGCGGATGCCTTCCAGTTTTGCGCGTGCGATATTATCGTAGTTTGTATCCAGCATCATCACATCATAGCCGTCGTTAATGAGCGCCTTGGCAGCAAGGCGTGACCAGCTGCTAGCGCCAGCAAAGAGAATGCCACGTGGATTTTTTGTAGCGAGTCCTAGCTTGCGGGCTATAGGTGCGGCGAGCAGACCGTATATGGTGACAGTGCCAATGATGACAATAAAGACGATGGGCACCATCTGGTGTGTGACTTTTCCTATTTCTGGACTGAGGGTCCCTGCATGCACGGCTTCGTCAAATTCTAAGGCGAAGATGGCCGTTACCGCTGCTGCGACGATGCCTCGTGGCGCCATGGCGGAGAGAAAGACTTGATCCTTGATGCTTACGCTTTTGCTGAGTATGTTAGAGGAAAATACGGAGAGTGGCCGGATGATAATGACCAGTAATGCCAGTAAGATGAGACCAGGTAACAGGGCATCTTGTAGTTCTGAAATAGCGATTCTTCCTGAGAGGATAATGAATAGCACAGAGATAATGAGGACGCGTAAATTTTCTTTAAACTCAAGGATATGCTTAACTGAGACGGACTTCTGATTAGCGAGTGCGATGCCAAGTACGGTGCTGGTAAGGAGTCCAGATTCAGCCTGAATTGAATTAGACGCGGCGAAGGCCATGGCGGTGACGGCAAGGAGAAATACCGAGTGGAGATAATCTGGAATCAGGTGGTGTTTCAACATGAACTCGATGATTTTAGCCAAGATGAAGGCCATTACCACACCCACTAACAAGGTCATGCCGAGTGCATGCAGGATTTCTTCTTTGGCGGCATGCACATTACCGGCAATAGCTGCCTGATAGACGAGCACGGCGAGAATGGCGCCAATAGGGTCAACGATGATACCCTCCCATTTCACGACATTGCCAATCTTACGCGAGGGTTTGATATGACGGAGTAGGGGGGCGATGACAGTAGGGCCTGTCACCACAAGGATGGCGCCTAACAAAGAGGCTACCCTCCAATCATAGCTGAGTACATAACGGCATGTGGCATAGGTCAGAAGAAAGCTTACGACTACTCCAATGGTGCAGAGCCGCAGCACAGGCGTGCCGCTCACCTTGAGGTCTGCAAATTTCAAGGTAAGTCCACCCTCGAATAAGATGACTGCCACGCAGATACCCACGGCAGAAAGAAGCACGTCATTACCAGCGAGGTAATGATCAATGGTAACGCCACTGAAGTGTCCAAGGGCAAAGCCAAAAGCCAATAAAACGAGAATGGAGGGAAGTTTCGCCCTCCAGGCAAGCCATTGCGCAATAATACCTAGGCCGAGGACGATGGTGAAATAGGTCAGTGGGGTCATGAATCTGAAGTAGTATTCAAGAGTGAAAATACCTTTCTGACGATGGCTAATACGCCGAACATCTGAACTATTTTCCTGAGAAAAAATATTCTGTGGGATAATTCAGACATGGTGGCTTGACGCGGGGTGCTCAATTCGTCAATCTCGCAATCATGGTTTTCTCACCTCGGTAATTCCTTGGGGATGAAAACTTTTATGTTTGCGACGAAAACACTCACTAACCAAGCGAAGAACCACACCGTGTATTCCAACGAAGATTACCTTCTCGAATTATTGACTGAGGCAGGCTTAGTAGCCTTAGAAGAGATAGACGCCTTGCGCGGTCAACTTACAGGCCAAGAGAGCGTTGTAGGACGCCTTATTGCTGATAACCGCTTGACCGAGGAGCAAATCGCTCAGGTCTCTGCGCAGAGTTCCAGTATGGATTACGTGGATCTGGCTCATTTGCCCATTTCACCCACGGTCTTTGAACTCGTGCCAGATGAGATTGCTAAGCGTTTTCGCGCAGTGCCTATCGCGGATGATGGTACATATCTTACCGTCGCGGTGGCAGATCCTCTTGATTTTGAGACTTTAGATAGCCTCCCGCATCTACTTGGGCGTGAGATAAATACCGTGTGTGCTACAGCTAGTGCTATTCATCAGGTTATCCACCAGAACTATGGTGGTGATATAGCTGAGGCTACAGATGCTGAGAGCTTTACCGTGGTGAGTTCAGAAGGTGATGAAGAGGCGTCTGCCGATGACGCTCCGATTATTAAAATGGTTTCCTCCATGCTGCTTGAGTCCTTTAAGATGAAGGCTAGTGATATTCACATTGAGCCGATGGAAACCACCTTGCGTATTCGTTACCGTATCGATGGCAAGTTGGTGGAAATGGATAATCATCCCAAAAAACTTCACCCAGCGATCATTGCCCGTATTAAGGTGATGAGCGGTTCCATGAGTATTGCTGAGAAGCGCCTGCCTCAGGATGGACGGATTCAGATCCGCGTAGCAGGGAAGGAGGTAGATCTCCGGGTTTCATCCGTACCTAGTAATCATGGTGAAAGCGTGGTGATGCGTATTCTGGATAAGACATCACTGATGTTAGGTTTGCCGGAGCTTGGCTTCCTCTCAGATGATCAGGATACGATAGAAAAAATGATCCGCTTACCAGATGGGATTATCCTGGTGACGGGTCCTACCGGTTCTGGTAAAACGACGACTCTCTACGGCTGTCTAAATACGATTAACACTCCGGACCGTAAGATCATCACCGTGGAAGACCCTGTGGAATACGAGCTCCCTGGGATTAACCAAGTGATGGTAAAAACAGACATTGGTATGACCTTCGCTGCCGCCCTGCGCGCGATGATGCGTCAGGCTCCCAATATTATTATGTTAGGTGAGATCCGTGATGCGGAGACTGCGGGTATTGCTATTCAGGCGGCACTTACTGGTCACTTAGTCTTTTCTACTCTCCATACCAATGACGCACCCGGTGCTGTGGCACGTCTTGCAGACATCGGGGTAAAGCGTTTCTTGGTCGCCTCATCAGTGCGTGCCATCATTGCTCAGCGCTTGGTTCGTAAGCTTTGTCCTGCCTGTAAAACGGCAGCCATCCTCAATGACCGTGAAATGCGAACTCTGAATCTGGATGCCAAGCAGGTAGCAGAAAGTGACATCATGGGGCCTCAAGGGTGTGATGTCTGCCGCCAGATGGGTTACAAGGGGCGAGCGGGGATCTTTGAGATTTTTAAGGTGGATGACGAAGTGCGCCACCTGATTAACGAGGAACTCACCTCACCGCAGCTACGCCGCCGCGCTCGTGAGCTGGGTATGCGCACCCTCCGTGAGGATGGGATTCGGAAGGTGCTCTCTGGTATGACATCCGCTTCCGAGGTGATGCGGGTCACGATGGCCGATAGCGATTAGAAAAGCTAAGACCTCGAAAATAAGCCCCGGATCTAAGTAACAGCTTAACTATTTTTCATGGAAAATTCACAACTCATCGATATTTTCACCAACCGAGGATTGATTGATCAATACCTTGCGGCGGACATTGTACAAGAAGTCGAGAACAGCGGCAAAGAGATTGCCGAAATCATGGCCGACTATGAGGTCATTCAGGATAAAGATGATGTCTGGCCGATTATTGCTAACGAGCTGGGTGTTAATATGGTAGATCTCAGCCACTTTGATCCTCCACCTGAATTACTAGCATTGATCCCTTCAGGTATGGCGCGTCTACATGGTGCTCTTCCTGTAAATTTCGATAATGAAGGGCTCACGGTGTGTCTTGTAGATCCACTCAACCCTCAGGTGATTGAGGATCTTCGTTTTGCGCTTGGTAAAGAAATTATCCTAACCATTGCTCCAGATCACGTCGTTGAGAAAAAGCTGGATGAAGCATACGGGGGTCAGGGTCAGGCGATGGACGATATCCTCGGGCAGCTTGAAATCACCAGTAAAAGTGATCAAAATGCCGTAGATATCGAGGCAGAGGCAAACTCCGCTCCTATTATTCGTTATGTTGATCTAGTGCTCTATCAGGCGATTAATGAAGGTGCCTCAGATATTCATTTTGAGCCTTTTGAGGCGGACTTTAAGATCCGGTATCGCGTTGATGGTGCTCTTTATGAGATGGCTCCGCCCCCAGTGCACCTTGCTTTGCCTATTCTTTCTCGGATTAAGGTGATGTCGAATATGAACATCGCGGAAAAGCGGGTTCCTCAGGACGGGCGTATTGTTAAACACATCGGTGAGAAGCAGGTGGACATGCGTGTTTCCACCCTACCTACACAACACGGTGAGAGTATCGTATTGCGGGTATTGGACCGCAGTAATGTGAATCTCAGTTTGGATATGCTGGGTATGCCTGCTGCTGTCTTTGATTATATTAATGAGACCGTGCGTAAACCCAATGGTATCTTTATCTGCACCGGGCCTACTGGTGCTGGGAAAACGACCACGCTCTACGCTGCGCTGAAAGAGATCAATAGCATTGATTCTAAGCTCCTCACCGCGGAGGATCCTGTGGAATATGATGTGGATGGTATTATCCAGGTGCCGGTAAATGATGCGATAGGTATGACATTTTCTCGTATCCTGCGCGCTTTCCTCCGTCAAGATCCAGATCGTATCCTCGTGGGAGAGATTCGTGATTTGGATACCGCACAGATTGCCATTCAGGCATCTCTCACAGGTCACTTAGTTCTTTCCACATTGCATACCAATGATGCTCCCGGTGCGGTGACACGTCTAATTGATATGGGAACAGAGCCATTCTTAGTGGCAGCTTCCTTAGAGGGCGTGCTTGCGCAGCGGCTGTTGCGGACGATTTGTAAAAATTGCCGTGCTGCCTATGAGCCCAATGAGGCTCTACTCACTCAGCTTGGCGTGACTTCCCATGAGCTTGGGGACAAGGAGTTTTACACAGGTCGTGGATGTGATGTCTGTGATCAATCGGGTTACAAAGGCCGCCGTGGACTCTTTGAGCTGCTTGATATCACAGACCCATTACGAGATTTGATCACGGAGCGAGCACCCACCGTCGTGCTGAAACAAAAAGCAATAGAACTAGGGATGCAGACTCTCCGTGAAGATGGCTTACGCAATATCTACCAAGGTAGCACGACCATTGAAGAGGTTCTCAAATACACTTAAGCAATGTAACCATAGGAAATTGTTCCTTCACCGAGCTATTTTACTATTTCCAAAACATACGATTTCACACAGGATTATTCCACTAACTAATACATTTCATCCAGATCATGGCTAATTTTCAATATACGGCACTCGATGCCAAGGGCGAGCAAACTACCGGCACTGTGCCTGCATCCAGCGAAGCAGAAGCCATTCAGCAACTGCGCGGACAAGGGCTCTATCCTACGCAGGTTGTTGAGGAGGGTAAAGGTAGCCTCACAGCAGGTAAGGCAAAGACAAAAACTCGTGGTAAAAAGAGTGTTAAAAAAGTCACCGGTGGAAAAATTAAACCAAAGGTGCTGATGATCTTTACCCGTCAGTTAGCTACGCTCATTGATTCTGGTCTCCCACTTCTCCGAGGTCTTACCGTGCTCGGTAAGCAGGAGCCTAATCCAGTGCTCCGTTCTACTGTTAACTCATTAGCAGACTCTGTGCAAACTGGAGCCACCTTCTCAGAGAGTCTTTCTCAGCACCCACGTATCTTTAATAAGCTCTATGTCAACATGGTCAAAGCTGGTGAGCTTGGTGGTGTGTTAGAAGTGGTTCTCACACGTCTTGCCGAGTACATGGAAAAAGCCCATAAGCTTAAGAATAAGATCGTCTCCGCGATGGTCTATCCAGTGATCGTGCTCTTTATTGCGGTGGCGATTTTGGTATTCCTGATGCTTTTCATCGTGCCTAAGTTTAAGGAAATGTTTGCCGATCAGGGGGGTGACGGACTGCCTATGATTTCTCGTGTGGTATTTGGCATGTCTGAAAATATGCTGGCTCGGCCTTATGTGTTACCGAACATTGTGTGGATTTTTATAGTGCTTGCGGCTATTTTTGTATTTCTCAAAGTATGGTCAAATACCAAGGGCGGAAGATCCGCCGTGGATGCCTTTAAACTTAAGCTGCCCGTTTTTGGTGATCTTACCAAGAAAAGTGCTATCTCACGTTTTGCACGTACGCTTGGAACTCTGGTTACCTCCGGTGTTCCCATTCTTCAGGCGCTTACCATTACCCGTGATACCGCTGGTAACGTGGTTGTTTCCAAGGCTATTGATAAAGTCCATGAAGCCGTTAAGGAAGGGGAGTCGATTGTCGCACCCCTTCAGTCTTCTAAGATATTCCCTTCCATGGTGATCAGTATGGTGGATGTGGGTGAGGAGACTGGACAGCTGCCAGAGATGCTCTTGAAAATTGCTGATGTCTATGACGATGAGGTGGATAATGCTGTTACCGCCCTAACATCTGTATTGGAGCCAATCATGATTGTCTTCCTAGCCCTAGTGGTGGGAACCATCGTATTTGCTCTCTTCCTGCCACTGATCAAGATGATCCAGAACGTGGACGGAGCACCGGCTTAGAAATTCATCTATTAAAACCCTCAAATGACCCTAGCAAACGCCGCCCATGCCTCATCTGGGAAGGCGTTACGCTAGGGTTACTTTTTATCTATCTACTTATCGAATTTTGTGGGATGTCACTATCTCATGACTTTCTCTCCATAGTCACCTAAGATTTGTTACCTCCCCCACAAACCTATTTACCTCATGTCAGAAAAATCTCCGCAACCGGAAAAAGAAAATAAGGCTCTCGAAAAAGCTGTTCATACGGAACCATCTTCAGAAAAGAAAGAGGCGGCATCTACAGAAGAAACAGTAAAGCCTGCTAAAAAAGCGCGTGCTAGCAAGTCGGGTAAAAATGCTAAGAAAAAAACAGCTCGCAAGAAAGATGCGGAAGCTTCTGCGCCGAAAGAACAGGAGGAATCTAAGCCATCCCAACCAGAGCAGCAAAAGCAGTCTGGCAATCAGCGTGACCAAAACGAAAAAAGAGAACAGGAAGACCAGCATCCCCCTGAGACTGCACGTAAGCAGGGGCGTAATCGCCGCAGCCGTGGTGGACGTGGTAATAACCGACAAGATACCGCTGAAGAACCTAAGGTAAAGCTAGACACCAAGCTTGTGGCGAAGCGCGCTTGGAAAATATTTCTTGGTGAGGTCAATGAAGAAGGCCTTGCCCTCATTGCTGATAAAGACGCTAGAGAGCTGGCAAAACGCAGCCTACGCGTGGCTGAAATTTATTCACGTGAAGAGGCTGTGCAGTTGGCTAAAACCAGGGTGAATAAAAAAGATAAAGCGCCCACCAAATCTGAGATACAAGACAAGCCAGCACCAGTGCAGCAGACTACTTCAGAGCCTACAGATGAGGATCAGTCTGAGATAGCTTGATCGATAGATGTTAATTCCTCATTGGTAAACTCTAGCTGCTCTAGACAGCGGGTGTTTTCTTCCAGTTGCCTAACGCTAGATGCTCCAATGAGCGCGCTGGTGACGGCTGGATGGTGGAGTACCCAAGCTAGCGCCATTTGCGAGAGCGTTTGTCCGCGCCGCTCTGCAATGCGCTGTAGCTTATGCAGTTGGTCGATCTTTTTATTCACTTCTTCTTTTTGCAGGAATCCGTGGTTTTTTTCCGCACGTGAGTTTGCAGGGATACCGTCAAGATAGCGGCTGGTTAGGAGGCCTTGTGCGAGAGGGGAAAAGGGAATGCAGCCGATGCCTTTTTCTAGTAATAAATCCGTGAGGCCATGTTCGATCCAGCGATCAAAGATGTGATACCGTGGCTGGTGGATGAGGCAGCGCACTCCCATGTTTGCTAGGATATTGTTAGCTTCTGCGGCTAATTCCTCAGTGTAGTTAGAAATACCTACGTAAAGTGCTTTGCCCTGCTGCACGGCTGTGGCGAGAGCTCCCATGGTTTCTTCCAGAGGAGTGTCTGGATCTGGACGGTGGGAGTAGAAAATATCTACATAATCAAGCTGGAGACGTTCTAGAGACTGATCCAGCGAGGATAAGAGATATTTCCGCGAACCAAAGTCACCATAGGGGCCATCCCACATGTGATAGCCAGCTTTGGAGGAAATGACAAGTTCGTCTCTGTGGCCTCTGAGGTCTTCTTTGAGAATCTTACCACAATTGCGCTCTGCCGCGCCAGGTGGAGGTCCATAGTTGTTAGCAAAGTCAAAGTGTGTGATCCCAAGATCAAAGGCACGGTGCATAATCGGCCTAGACTCTGTTAGGTCGTCAACATCGCCAAAGTTATGCCAAAAACCGAGAGATATAACAGGCAGCTTCAGCCCAGAGTCACCACAACGGCGATAAGGCATCCTGCCATCATAGCGTAGAGGATCAGGCTGATAGGAGGTCATCAAAGAATGCTGGTAGCCTTACACTGTCATCAGTTCCTTTTCCTTCTGCACCAGATGTTCGTCAATTTCTTTGATAAACTTATTGGTAAGCTCCTGGACGGATTCTTCAAAGTCGTGCTGACCATCTTCCGTGATCTCATTGGCGGTTTTCATCTTTTTAGCTGCATCCATACCATCTTTACGGCATCCACGGACGCGTACGCGGCCTTCTTCAGCAAGGGCTTTTACCATTTTCACCATATCCTTACGGCGCTCTTCTGAGAGCTCTGGCACAGGAAGGCGGAGGTGTTTACCTTCGTTGGAGGGGTTGAGGCCAATTTTGCTTTCGAGAATGGCTTTTTCAATATCTTTGGTCGTAGAGGGATCAAAGGGCTGAATCACTATCATACGTGGTTCTGGCACTGTGATTACGGCGAGCCCTTTGAGCTTCATGGAGCTGCCATAGCTAGACACATGGACATCAAGGTTTTCAATTAATGCTGGGCTGGCTTTTCCGGTGCGGACGGCGGCGAATTCATGAATAATGTATTCAACGGCTTTTTGCATGTTTTGTTCGGTCTCTAAAATGCTAGTATCTGGGTCCATAATCTGAGTTATTTTGTTAGGTTAGAAGTTGGGTGCTAAAGTATACTACCCCTTGTAAATGAGTGTGCCTATATCATCACCAGCGAGGGCTTTGGTGATATTGCCATCGCCATTAATATCAAAGACAATGATGGGGATATTGTTATCTTGGCATAGGGTAAAGGCGGTCGAGTCCATGACTTGAAGGTTTTTATTGAGGCATTCGCCGAAGTTGACTTTTTCATACCTAACTGCGTCTGGATTGGTTTTAGGGTCTGAGCAATAAACACCATCGACCATGGTGGCTTTCATAATGGCATCGGCATTCATCTCGCTAGCTCGGAGCGCCGCAGTAGTATCTGTGGAGAAAAATGGGCTGCCTGTTCCTGCTGCAAAAATCACCACAGTTTTAGCGCTGAGTTGACGGTCAGCTTTGCGCCGGATAAATGGCTCAGCAACGTTTTTCATCTCAATCGCTGATTGGACAATACACGGCACATCTTCGGCCTCAAGAGCACTTTGTAGAGCGAGGGCATTCATCACCGTAGCCATCATACCGACGTAATCAGCTGTGGCACGGTCCATGCCACGGGCACTTGCTGATGCTCCGCGCCAGAAGTTCCCCCCACCACAGACGACGCCAATTTCAATATCTTGATCGGTGGCTTTTTTAATTTCCTTAGCCACACGTTCCACAATCTCAGGAGAAATATTATCCTGGCTCCCAGGTTCTCTCAGGGCCTCGCCACTGAGTTTTAAAATAACGCGTTTAAACTGACGATCTTCTTGTGGATTACTCATAGTGTCACGGATGACAATCATGATTCCGCCTGAAAGAGTCAAGGCGCGAATCGGCTCTCCTTTATAGATAGCCTACCTAGTGCATTATTTTTTTCGAGAAGGGTTGATGAGGATAATCCATGCAGCCACTAATCCAGCCAAGCCGCAGAGCATCCATAGTGCTCCAGAATTCTGCGCAAAAATCCACAGCCCGATCATAGGGCCGAGGGCTGTGGCCAGACTCCAGTGAAAACCAAAAAACCCCATGTAGCGGCCGCGCATATCATCAGGTGCAAGCTGCGCCACATAGTTGCTGCTGATCGGTGAGGCGATCATCTCACCCAGTGTGAGTATAACGATACAGCATAGAAGCATGGGGAGTGATTGGCCAAAAAATAATAACCCTAGCCCTAAACCTAGCAGGCTATGGCCCAGCGCCATCATTGCTTGTGGATGGTGGCGTTTGGTCCAGCTTGTTAGGGGGAGTTCTAGGGTGACGATCATCATGCCATTTAATCCTAGTAGATAGCCAAATGTCTTTTCGGAGAATCCTGATTTCTCAGTGACTTGAAGGCCAAAGCTGCTGCTTAATTGCATAAATACGAGGGCGACGAGGAAAGAGGCGGCGAAGGTGCGGAGAAAAGCGTGATTGGAAATAATAGACTTGAGTGCTGGTGACCATCCAGCTTGAGATTCTGCTTTTTTGCCGATGCCTCTAGCTAAGCCAAAGAAAATAATCACGGCTAAAATCAAGGTGGTGAGGGCATCCACAATAAATAACCACTTGAATGAGTGTCCGGCTACAATGCCGGCAGTGGTCATGCCTAGTGCAAAGGCTAAGTTCCCTGAGAATCTCTGCACGGCATAGGCGCGGATACGTAAATGCGCTGGCACCAGATCCGCCACTAGTGAGCTGCTGGCAGGATAGAATAAACTACTCATTAAACCACAGAGGTAAGTACCCAGAATGATGGTTAGGGGAGTTTTAGCCGCACTCAGCAGGAGCATGGCACATGCCGCTCCCACACAGGAGATGAGTAATGTAGGCTTGCGGCCGATTTTATCGGCTAAGTACCCACCGAGAATACATGCGCAGAAGCCACCCACTCCATAGGCGCCAAGAGCGAGCCCAATCACTGAGGGGGCAAAGCCTAGCTGGCTGATGTAGATGGTGAGGAAGGGGATAACAAAGTGGCCAAAATGACTGATAAATGTGCCTGCTACCAGAAGGTAGAAAGGTTTTGGTAGTAATTTTAGCTCGGCGATCAATCCTCTTTGATTGGGCGCTGATGTCTTGTTCGCGCTCATGCTGCCACAGTTAGGAAATGGATGGTTGAGTCGTGAACACTCTCTTGTTTCCAATGCTTTTCCATACTCAATGCAGGGTAAGAGAATAGACGGGTGCTGTGTTGATTACGCAGATTTATCCCAGATTATACTAGGCCATCTTTACGCGCCTGTTTCCAGTAGGCGTATTCAGAGCGGTTGAAGTCAATGTACTCTGGTGAGAGGTCACTGGTGTATACCTCATACTCCGCTTTACCTTGATGGAGATTGATCGTGATGGTGAAGTCATCTTTGGCGACGATTTTACGCAGTGTGTTCATCGAGGTTTTAGCCTGTTGGCCACCAAGGCATGCGGGTTTTCCATTGATGTGAATATCGATGAGCTCCTCTCTAACCATAGCGCGTGAGTAGCCTACGGCGTGGATGATGCGTCCCCAGTTAGGGTCGTTGCCGTTCCATGAGCTTTTGACTAGTGCGGAGTTCGCTACTGCTTCACCTACTTTTTTGGCATCCAGGTAAGTCTTAGCACCTTTGACTTCTACGGTGACAAACTTCGTGACGCGCTCGCCATCACGCACGAGGGACTTGGCCATTTTAAGCATGAGGTAGGTGAGTGCTTCGCGCATCTGGCGGCATTCTTTGCTATTCCGCTTGATCGGTGGCATGCCACTCTCGCCATTAGCAAGCACGAGCACGGTGTCATTGGTGCTCATGTCACCATCGATGGTGATACGGTTAAAGGATGCTTCTACCGCTTCTTGCACCGCTGTTTGAAGGCATGATTGATGAATGTTCGCGTCAGTGGTGATAAAGCACAGCATGGTGGCCATACTGGGGGAGATCATACCAGCCCCCTTGGCGCAGGCTCCCATACGCACACGGTGCTCGCCGATGGTAAAGGAGATGGCGATTTCCTTTTTGCAGGTGTCGCTGGTCATGATCGCATGGGCTACATCTTCGCCATTTTTAGTTCCAAGATTCTCTACGAGCTCTGGGAGTTTTGGCGTAATGCGCTGCATGGGCATGGGTAGCCCGATGACTCCCGTGGAGCAGATGGCGATTTGACGCTGACGGATACCTAGCTGCTTGGCGATTATTTTGGCAGTCTGCCGTGCATCATCTACACCTTCAATGCCAGTGCAGGCGTTTGCATTACCGCTGTTAGCAATAATCGCCTGTACTTGATCAGCCTTCATGTAAGCCTGAGTCACTTTGACGGGGGCGGCTTTGATCCGGTTCGTTGTGAATGTGCCAGCTGCCGTGCAGGGAGTGGGGGAATAGATCAGCGCTAGATCTAACCGAGGATCATCAGGGTTTTTAATTCCAGCACTGATGGCAGCGGCTTGAAAACCTTGGGGCGCACAGATACCGCCTTTGATTTTGGTAATAGCGGCTGGAGTGAGCATCGGTTAACGAGGTAAAGGGAGGGCTGAAACAATGAGAGGATTCTAGAAATTTTGCAATCCGTCAGTTTCAGAAAATCCACAGATGATATTGAAGTTCTGGATAGCTTGACTGGCAGCACCTTTGCCGAGGTTGTCTTCAGCACTGAGGAGGAGGACTCTGCCTGTGCGGTCGTCGTAGTTCCACCCGATGTCGATGAAGTTAGTGCCAGTGACATTTTTAGTGTCCGCGCAGCCGCCTTTGCCTAATAATCGGACGAAGTATTCATCTGCGTAGGCTTTTTCTAGAGCTTGTTGGATTTGTTCTGGCGTCCCTGTTAGTTTGGCGCTGGTTGTGGTGCAGATGCCATTATGCACTGGGATGAGGTGAGGGGTGAAGGAGATAATGATGGTCTCACCAGCGGCTTTGCTAAGCTCTTGTTCTATCTCGGAGAGGTGACGGTGCTTGGGTACGCTGTAAGCGCGCGCACTTTCATTGCATTCACAGAAGATAAGTGAGAGGTCCGCCTTTCTTCCAGCACCACTGACGCCAGACATGGAGCAGGTGATGATACTATCAGGAGCGATGAGTTTTTCCCTCAGTAGTGGAATCAATGGCAGACTAATACTGGTGGGGTAACATCCAGGCGCGGCGATGAGACGTGCATCGGGGATATCCGCGCGGTGCACTTCTGGGAGTCCGTAGACGGCTTCTTTTAGAAGCTCAGGGGCAGGGTGCTCGGCATCGTAGAATTCCTTGTAAACTAGAGGGTCATCTAATCGGAAGTCAGCACTAAGATCGATGATCCGTAGCCCCTTGTCTAGTAAACTAGATGCATACCCTGCCGCCACGCCATGAGGTAGGGCGAGGAAGGCTACCTCCGCTCCTGTGGCGGCGATGGCTTCTGGATCTGGATCAATGAAGGTAAGGTCCGCTGCCACAGCTCCATGAAAGCGGGGAAATAGATCACCGATGCTGCGGCCAGCATTTTGACGTGAGGTGACACAGACCAGCTCGGCATGAGGGTGGGTGAGGAGCAGACGCAGGAGTTCGAGTCCTGTGTATCCGCTGGCTCCGATGACGGCAATCTTAACGGGTTTCATAATGATGGTGCGGAAATGCCACGAAATTCTGTGCTTGCCAACCCTGAACTCATCAGGTTTATTGCGCGCCCTGTTCAGTGGGCGTTCATTCCGCTGAATGATAATGACCGGGACTTGGCGCAGTTTGGTAGCGCGCTTCGCTGGGGGTGAAGAGGTCGCAGGTTCGAATCCTGTAGTCCCGACCACTTTATGACCGCCATTCCCACAAGGTATGGCGGTCTTTTTTTCTGGGGTTTAATCACCCCATGGGGGAATTACCTATTTTTGTGCTAAATGTCCCATTTTTCTGTTTGACGGGAGTGTTAGTTGGTTGCTGGATGTCTCCCAATTGCTGCAAAGTCACATGATTTTGCTAGGCTGTTTTCTTGTTTTCCTAGATCTTAATCGTATTTCTCTGAATCTTAATACTCCGGCTAAAGTGGTGGCAGCTCAAGGGCGTGCAGATGAGAGATTGAGTTGGAGTCGTCATTGTATTGTACTATATGAATCTACTACTATAGGAGAGGTGTATTTTGACCCTTCGTATGGATTGCGGCCATTTCAAGCAAATGGCAGTCTTTCAGCCAAGCAGGTTCTAAATAATAGTTTAGGAGGGTTCTCTGCTAGTTTTGTTGACGGGGATAAGCTGAAAACGCAGTATTGGTATTCAGGTTCTGGAGGATTAGATATTAAAATTATAAATGAATAATGAATATAAAATATTTGAGGATATTATTAGGATTATGTTTTCAGGAATGCATCGCCAATCCTATCCCTGAAAATTATCGTCTTCAGCATAAGAGCTGGGGGGAGGGGGTGCATAATGGGCATTATGATGCTGCTATAGAAGGTGCTAAAGTAGTCTCTTATTTAAAAAAGATGATGCTGTTTACCTGTTGAGGAGATCTCCAGAGGACGGGGTAGACCTTTATTGAACCCTCTATTCTCGTTAGAGGCCGGGCAATTGATCTTCAAAAAAAATCTCTTAGAAAAGAAACTAGTGGAAAATTGTATTATTTGTGGGTCGTATTGGGCGGGTTGACTTTGATTATTACTTTTTGTCTCTGTAAGAGCCGAAGCTCCACAAAAGTTTGATGTTAGCCACCCCACGGCACCCAGCCCCCCCCCCCCACCACCACCGGCACTACCGGCACTACCGGCACTACCTTCACCAGCACCTACACCCTCACATGGGGCTACAACGCCGCAGGAGAAGTCACCACCGCAGACCACAGTGATAACAACCAAGACCGCTCCTTTGCATACGATGGCATCGGCA
>CALBVY010000037.1 GCA_937969495.1 uncultured Verrucomicrobiales bacterium
CATACCTTTTTATCCCCTTGGCATTTTCTACGCTATGCGCGTGATTTGCTAAAGTTTCACCAGTATTGATCACACGAATATCCTCCTTAAGATAACGTGCAGCTATATCGTTGGGGTAAAAATCATATGGAGTTAGCCCTATTACATCAGCTGGCGAAGGCACACCAGCAAACTCAGCAAAGGCTTTATTAGCAATGATGTATTCTCCCTCTACATCGCGAATGTAGATGCTATCAGGTATGCTATCAAGAAGGGTGCGGAGAGTGTTATGCTCTTTTTCCAGAGCATTTTTTGCTTCTACCATTTCGGTGACATTACTGGAAACGCCAAAGGTTCCAATGATCCTGCCACGATGATCTCTGAGGGGCGACTTGGATGTTAGAACCCACGCATCCCCTCCCCCTGGGAGATTTTCTTTTTCAATAAATCTTTCCCTACCTTCACCACTGGCAAGAATCTGAATTTCATCCTGACGGTTTTTGTTAGCGCTCTCAGGCTCTAGAAAATCGGCATCTGACTTTCCGATCATCTCCTCTGGCGTCATACCAGAGTAATCAGCAAGAGCTTTATTAACCTGTAGAAACTTAGACTCACGGTCTTTAAAGTAAATCCATGTAGGCAGGGTATCCATAAGTGCGTGGAAGTAGCGCTTCATCTCATCTCGTTGGTTCCGTGCACGCTTTAACGCAGACTTGCTCTCCCAAAGCTCCCGCCTCACTGTCCTCGAGGCACTCACTATCAGGATAATCATCCATAACCCAAACCCTAAGCTAAGCCACCTTACCCATGAGGGGATATCATATCCCATAGCTAGCACGACAAGAAGCATGGCAAGCACCGCACCCATGAATACAAACAGTCGATCTCTTCCTAATTTCACACTTTCATTAAATCATAGTAGGTAAAATTGACGAGATATATTCAAAGTGAAGTATCTCAGGGAGATTCAGCTAGGGAGAGAAAATAATCCCGTTTTTGCATCACAGTATTGATGATTGACAACTGCTAGAAACCCCACTATTACACCGCTTCAGCGGGTTTTTTGTATTAAGCTCTTTTCTGAAACTCCCCCCCACTTCCCCCCCCACTTCCCCCCCAACTTTATCACATCATGGACTGGCTTTGGTATACTTCTTACTTTCTCGTTCTCATTGGTTTATCCGGCTACGGCTTCCACCGGCTCATGATCCTGACGCTGTATTTAAAGCACTCCCGTAAGCAGCCGGAGCCGATGGAACACTTTGAGGAACTACCATTAGTTACCGTGCAGCTACCTTGTTTCAATGAAATGCACGTCATGGAGCGGCTTCTTAATTCCGTCTCAGCCATGGATTACCCCAAGGATAAGTTACATATCCAAGTGCTTGATGACTCTACTGATGAAACAACAGAAATCTGTAAAACAGAGGTAGCCAAGCTGATCGAGCGCGGCTTTGACGCCGAGCATATTCACCGCACAGACCGTAGTGGATACAAGGCTGGAGCACTAGAAAACGGCACGGACTCAGCAAAAGGTGAATACCTCTTCATCCTCGATGCAGATTTTGTCCCTAATCCAGATGTGCTGAAAAAAACCATTCATTACTTCACGGATCACAAGATTGGTATGATCCAGACACGCTGGGAGCATATTAACCGCACTTTTAACGCCCTCACAAGAGTTCAAGCCATGTTCCTTGATGGCCACCTTGAGCTTGAGCAAACTGCCCGTAACCGCAGTGGCCGCTTTTTCACCTTTAACGGCACAGCTGGCATTTGGCGTAAATCATGTATTGCCGATGCCGGTGGCTGGGAGCACGACACCCTCACCGAAGACATGGATCTGAGCTATCGTGCGCAGCTCAAAGGCTGGAAGTTTGTGTTCTTAAACAACGTCACTACTCCAGCAGAGCTCCCTGTTGACATGGAAGGCTTTAAGAGTCAGCAGCACCGCTGGACGAAGGGATCTATCCAAGTGTGTAAAAAAATCCTCCTCGATATCTGGAAAAGTAAGGCCCCTCTATTTTGCAAAATGGAAGCCACAGCGCATCTGACGTCCAACTTCGCTTATCTATTACTCTTCCTCCTCTGCTTCCTGATCTATCCCAAGCAGCACTCAGAGCTCACATGGTTTGCTGAAAATGGTCTCTCAGAGCATTTACTGAATTTCCCCATCTTTTTCTTTGGTTCTGTCTCGGTCGCTATGTTCTATGTCATGAGTCAGAAAGCGCTACGCCCGAAGACGTGGATCAAAGACATCCTCTACCTCCCTCTGTTACTTGCACTGGGTATAGGTATGTCTGTTAACAATGCTAAAGCTGTGATAGAAGCGCTTTTCAATCATGAGACCAGCTTTGTGCGCACCCCTAAGCACGGTATCAATGGGAGCCAGAAGCAGGAAAAGGCTGCATTTAAGCAAAGCCGATACAAGGCGATCAAGTCCCTAACTCCATTTGTAGAGCTTGCCTTTGGTTTATTCTTCACCGTGGTGGTAGTGGATAACGCCCTTAGCAACAATTGGATCGCCACAGTTCTTTTACTGCCTTTCCCCGTTGGTTTCTTCTACACGTCTCTGAGTTCACTTAGTCAGCAGCTTCCTAGTCTTTTGGCCTCACGTTCAGAAGAAAAAGTAACCAAAAAGTAATTGATTACTCTGGAGCAGATACAATAAGTCTTTGGGTATGTTTAATCTATTTTCTCCAAAAGCACTCAGCCTCATCCTGACAGCCATTGGCACGGTATGCTTACTTAGTAGCTGCAGTGACGGTGATCCGCGAAATGGCGTTATTGTCAGCGTCAAAGATCAGCGTATGCTTCTGGTAAAAGGTGGCCAACCAGTAAAAAGCTACCCTATTTCTACTTCCAAGTTTGGCCTTGGAGATCAACGAGGCAGTAATCGCACCCCCATTGGGCGGATGGAAGTGGCCAAGAAAATTGGCCAAGGCGCACCTGTGGGATCGGTCTTTAAAAGCCGCCGCCGCACGGGTGAAATCCTGCGCCCAAACGCTCCCGGCAGAGACCCTATCGTAACACGTATTCTCTGGCTTCGAGGTAAACAATCCAGCACCCGTAACGCTTTTAGACGCTATATCTATATCCACGGAACCCCAGAGGAATCTACCATCGGGCGCCCCAGAAGCTATGGCTGTATCCGGATGAAATCACGTGACGTCATCGATCTTTATGGACAGCTGGGCGTAGGCTCTCAAGTTCAAGTCATCCGAGGTTCATTAGTTAGCACTCAGGCTGGGAAAAATTACCTCGCCTCGCAGTCTAGCTATCTCCCTGCAGCAGGAAACTAAGCCTGCACTCGGAAAAACTTCATCTTTTCCTCGCCATGGAGCTTGACACAGATGGCAAAATAGGTAATTTCACCGCCCCTAAGTAATTCATTTTCCTAAACACTTTCTAAAAGTCCCACCATGGCCAATTCACAATCAGCACTCAAGCGCGTCCGCCAAAATCAGACTCGCACTATCCGTAACAAGACGCTTTCTAGCCGCATGAAAACCCTTCGTAAGAAGACCCTTGCTGCTGTTGAGGCTGGTGATAAGGAATCTGCACAAAAGAGTTTCTCTGAGTTTGCCTCTGCTGTAGACAAATGTGAGAAAAATAACATCATCCACAAAAACAAAGCTGCAAACTTAAAGAGCAAAACTCAAAAGCACCTTGTAAGCTAAATACCTACTTTGGTTCCCAATTTTTTAAAAAAGCGGCTCCGTTGATCTCGGTGCCGCTTTTTTTATATCCTTAATACACGTGCATACAGCGCGTATTTTTCCTAGACAATCCCCTACTCCAGCGCGAAATTACTTTCAGTGATGACACAACCATTCCAGCAACAGTCCAGACTCGATAAGGCAAAAGAAATCGCCAATAATCCTGGAAATTATAAGGTATGTGAAGGGTGTGATTCCATCGTAGGCTCCGCCACCATCATTTGCCCAAACTGCCATGGCTATCGCTTTGATCCAGAAGCCACTCGCGTAGTCGATCAAGCAGTCTGGCTAGGCCGCCATGAGCAAACATCGGTAACGGCAGAAGATTTACACTGATATTCCTCTTTTCCACCTCATGAAAGATCAGCTTGTCCGTGAGATCACGGCACGCCTAAGCCAGCAGCTTAATACCATGCTGGAGGCTGCCAAGGCTACACATGAAGCCGCCACTGGTGATGAGGGCAAACAAGAAGGAAAATATGATACCCGCGCACTAGAAGCCTCTTATCTAGCTGATGCACAAGCAGAACAAAGCCAAACACTCGCCCACGCACTGCATGTCTTTAAGCAGCTGAAGCTCGATAGCTTTTCCCCGGATGCAGAAATCACACCTGGAGCTCTGGTAGAAACTGAGCTCGATGGCACGATTAGCTATTTTCTCCTCACCCCCTGTGCTGGCGGCATCAGTATCCCTTACGAGACTGGCGAACTGACTACTTTATCACCCGAAGCTCCCCTCTATCAGGATTTATTAGGTCAACAAGCAGGTGATCTCATCGAAGCTTCTGGCATGATGATCCTAGAGGTTAGTTGAATTTCTTTTCTATCTTTGCATTCCATTGTTTGCAAAATCAGCCTCACAAGTTAAGACTCCGCCATGTGGAAAGGAAGATTCGCAAAAGCTACCGCAGATCTCGTACAACAGTATGGAGAATCTATTTCTTATGACTGGCGTTTATACCGGCACGATGTCGCTGGCTCCATTGCTCACGCTCGCGCACAAGTAAAAGCAGGGCTACTTACCGAGGAGGAATTCTCAAGTATTGAAAAGGGGCTGCGCGAGGTAGAAGAGGAAATTGCTAGTGGGCATTTTAATTTTTCCATTGAGCTGGAAGATATCCACATGAATATCGAGTCAGCATTGACCGAAAAAATCGGTGCTGCCGGAGCTAAGCTCCACACAGCGCGCTCCAGAAATGATCAGGTAGCTACAGATACCCGCTTGTATTGCCGTGAGGAAATCGATGCTCTCACCGTTCTCATTAGCGGTTTACAGTCCGCACTCATCACCCAGGCTGAGCAGCACGCAGCCTCAGTCATCCCTGGCTACACGCACTTACAACGTGGACAGCCTGTCACCGTTGGCCACCACCTTCTCGCTTATGTAGAAATGTTAGGCCGTGATAAATCCAGACTAACTGACTGCCGGAAACGGGTTAACATTTCCCCCCTTGGCTCGGGAGCGCTTGCTGGCTCCACCATTAACTTGGACCGGCAACAGATCGCGGACGAACTAGGCTTTGATGCGGTAACGACGAACTCCATGGACGCAATCTCTGACCGTGATTACATCGCAGAGTTTCTCTTTACCATGGCATTGATCGGCACCCATCTCTCACGCCTATCAGAAGATCTTATTCTCTGGTGCAGCTCTGAGTTTGGCTTTGCCACATTAAGTGATGCACACACCACCGGCTCTTCACTGATGCCACAGAAGAAAAACCCAGATGTCTGTGAGCTGACACGCGGTAAAACAGGCCGCTTATACGGTAATCTCATCGCACTACTCACCTCCGCTAAGGGGTTACCCCTGACTTACAATCGTGATCTTCAAGAGGATAAAGAACCCCTTTTTGACTCCATTGACACCCTCAAGATCGCACTTGCAGTCAACACAGAGATGATCGCAGAAATGGCCATTAATGTAGAAGCATGTGAAGCCGCAGCCTCTGACCCTCTCCTACTTGCCACCGATCTAGCAGATTACTTAGTTAAAAATGGCGTACCTTTCAGGCAGGCACATGAGTTAGTAGGTCAGGCTGTAGCTGCCAGTGTCTCCTCAGATACACCACTCGACAAACTCGACCTCAGCACGATCTCTGAGCACTATGGAGCAGATGCACAAACAGTGTTTAATCTCCAAACAGCCCTCAAGGCTAGGACGAATCCAGGTGCCCCAAGTATTGAAAACGTTCTTGCTGAAGTGAAACGGTGGAAAGATTCTGTTTGATCGTTTTTTCACATGCAGATCTTCTGTTTCATGCTTATCATCAAACACGATGAAAACATACCTAAGCATTGCCACTGCCGCTCTTTTTTCCTTCTACGTAACTCCTAACGTATCAGCACACTGCCAAGTTCCGTGTGGGATTTATACCGATGACACTGTCCTCAAAGACCTTCATACCCATCAGGCTACCATTGCCAAGGCGATGAAAGAAATCACTGCGCTTTCTAGCGATGCGGGGAAAAATGCTAACCAAATTACACGTTGGGTAGTCAATAAAGAATCCCACGCCGTTAAAATCCAAAACACCATGTTGGATTACTTTCTTGCTCAGCGCCTCAAGCCAGCAGACTTGGAAAGTGATAAAGAAGCCTACCTAAAAAAGCTGACACTCAGCCATCAAATCATCGTTTTAGCGATGAAGTGTAAACAAGGCACTGACCCTGAAGTAGCAAAAAAACTGCACACCACGATCACGCAGTTTGCTGCTGCTTATCATAAGAAAAAATAACACACCCTGTGTGAAAAACCTCCTCCACCAGGCCACTGATCTGATGGAGGATATTTTTTTTATTAGATGTTAATTAGAACGCCCTTTGCCAGCCAATGGTAAAGCTATAATCTCTATTCATTCCCACACCGTGCGCGTTTTGATAAATAGGCACAAGAACTTCAGCGGCGATCCTATTTCCACGCATGAAGCCCTTTTGAAATAAGACATTCACGCCCAGTCCAGCCTCCAGCACTTCACCTCCGTAGTTTTCCTGAAAATGCTGAGGTGCCACACGAGGCACAAGCCGATCAAACTCACCATCAATACGATCTTGAAGCGTGTAGTTTAAACGCGCTGACACACTTATGGAGCGATTTACCTTACGCGCCACCCAGGTGGTGAAGTTCAGCGAGTCTCCATAGGAAAAACCTGTATCATTCTGATCTTCGAGCCCCAATCTACCAGACAGCTGTGCGCCCCAAGAAAAGTGCTCTGCCTGCCCTAAATAAGTAGCACCTAACTTCAGATCCCAGGTGCCGCTACCCAGCTGCATACCAAAAGGCATATAGGTGCCTCGATCTATTTCATCGACTTCAGCGGTAGGCAAAACCACACCCAGATTAAAATGCACGCGGTGATGATCAGCATCATAAACTTGAAATAAAGCCCCTATCGTCACATCTCCCAGACCTTCACTGGTGTGATTAAAGGGACTCATCATCGCAGAACGAGGCTCCACACGCATATCTTTACGCACGTAGTTAAGCATCGCCATCAATGTCACCTGATCAGTAGGTGCATACATTAGCCCCACCATGTGCATTTCCATTTCCATCTCAGCGGCGGCGGCCATAAAGCCGAGATCATAGACACCTTGGTTCGTCAATTTATTTGATCCATCACGATGACCATCCATGGCCATCTGCATATAACGATACGAGAGCATCCACTCGCCTGCACCGTGAGTGTGATCGCCCATCACCCCGATGGGCGCATGGCTATCTACTCGATGAGTATCATAAGCGTCATGGTCATGGTTAGTACATGGTGTAAATTCACCGGCCTGAAGGCCTGAAGAGAGCCCTAGAGTCAAAGCTAGGGGCATTGATTGTAGAATAGTTTTCATAAGATTGTAATGAGTTAGTTCTCCGTCTTAGGTAAAACGTGGACGAAGACACGCACGAAACCTCCGCCCGTTTGGACAAGGACCTTGAGGTGATCGGTTTTCAAAAAAACCCGCACTCGCCCTGTAAAAAATGGGCGTTAGTCATACGGATGATATCCCACGGCAGTAAATCTGCGGTGGCTTAAAAAAAATCATGCCACGCACTGGGGGGGCGGAACCTCAGGTGCAATCAATAAACCATGAGGAAAAATAACATCATCTACTCCGATGTTACCCCCTGATGCTAGAACTTTGGGTGCCTGCCGTGGATGAAGATCATCATCATGGTAAACGGCATAAGTCTTCAGCACCTCTACCCGATCTCCACCAGCAGGAGTCTGAGGCTCTGGTTCAGACTTTTGTTGCAGAGCACGGGCAGCCTTACAAAACTTACAAGCAGGAGCTTCCGTGATCACCTGCACAATGTGTTCCATGCCACCAGCCTTCTGAGCCATATCATACCAGCCATAAGACTGAATGAGCATAGGTAGCAAACCACTGATCAGAAGGGTCAGAAAAAGAATAAAGCCTACTCGTAGACCCTTAATCGCCGCGCAGCTTAAGTGAACCAGCGGTGCTGTCAGAACAGTGTTCATTCCTAGAGCCCTTGACGTAGTTTACATCCAGATATCAGTCAATGGATTTCAGCCAAGAAACACTCTCCATAATCCCCAGACTTAATCCTCCCTTGACTCTGTTGGGTATTTGAAAAAAATAATGCCATGCGTCTTTCATACCAAACTATCGGCAGTGCCTCAGATTCCCCGCTACTATTTCTTCACGGCCTTGGTGCTGGTAGTGTGCAAACAACATCCGCTTTTACCCATCTTGATGGTCATTACGTTATCGCCCCAGACATGCCAGGGCATGGTGAGAGTCAGGACTTCTCTCCTGATGATATGAGTTTCGACAACTTCGCAGATCTCGTGATCGAGCTCATGGATAGCCTCGGACTCGATACAATCAATCTGGGCGGACTATCCATGGGCTCAGGTATCAGCCTTAATATAGCACTCCGCTATCCAGAACGGGTCAAAAAGCTCATCCTTCTGCGCCCCTCATGGCTAAGCGATAAAAAACCTAATCATCTAAAACTCGTTGCTTTTGTCGGGCAATGGATCGAACAAGGAGGCATCGATTTCGCTCAGCAGAAACTAAAGTCAGATCTCGATTTCCAACAACTCAGTGCTGATAACCAACCTGTGGCAGACTCGATTACAGGATTATTTGGCCGCCCTACTACAGCGGCCTCCACAGCCGTGCTCTATAAAATGTGGCAGGACGCTCCGTTTTCCTCACCAGAGGCTCTCTCCGCTATTGCGAACCCAAGTCTGGTGCTAACAACAAGTAGAGATGAACTCCACCCACAGTCCACTGCCGATGTCATCGCCACCCATCTCCCTAATGCGCAAACAGCAGATCTGCCACCTCGCTACCATGATTCAAAAAGCTATGGCGTAGCACTAAATACCATTGTTGGGAAATTTTTAGCCTGTTAAGCACTTCACGAACAGTCCATGGGCTGTTTAAATCGGCACATGCAGGACGACGTTTTTTTTCAAGAAAACAATATCGGGCATCACATCGCCACCATCTTTGATGAATTAGCAGGTTTCACTTATTTTGTTAAGGACGCAAATCTACGCTATGTCGCTTTTAATCAAAGCTTACTCAGGCTATTTGGTGTCGATGATAGCACCGAGGTCTTGGGTAAAAAAGACGGCGATTTTATGCCAGATCATATCGTAAAATCAATCCGCAAAGACGATCTCAAAATCCTTGAAACCGGGCAATCAATCCTCAATCGCATTGAGCTCGTGCCGACCGGTAATGGCTTTGTTGATTGGTCCACCACCACCAAAAAACCCCTCCCCAATGATCGTGGAGAAATCTGCGGCATCATCGGTGTCACCCGCCCATTCAGTCAGAGTAAGGCATCACTCCAGCAGTCTGATGAGCTGGGCCCTGCACTCACCATAATGCACCAATCATTCCGCAAAAACATCGCCATTACCGAACTTGCCGCCACCGCTCACCTCTCTCTGAGCTCCTTCCAGAGAAAATTTAAAAGCTGCTTTGGCATGTCACCTAAGGAGTACATGCGTCACCTCAAAGTGCAAGACGCCTGTCACAAGATTGTGCAAACAACCGAGACGTTTGCCGAGATCAGCTACGCGTGTGGTTTTTCTGACCAAAGCCACTTCTCTCGGGAATTCAGCAGAATCATGAAAGAGCCACCATCGTCCTACCGATCACGCTTTAAGCGCTAAATACCCCATTGACCATTTTATTCATAAATATGCTTGGATTTTTCAAGACAAAAGCCACTTAACGGTCTAAATCTTATTGCAGAATTAATCACTATTCACGCATTCATCTATTATGATCACTAAACGTATATCCACAGAAACCATTCTCGCTAATCTGAAACGTAAAGTCGATGCTCGCGAGCCCATTATGATCTCATCCGCAGGCAGTGGCCTCGTCGCCAAACTCCAGGAAGCCGCAGGCACAGATTGCATCAATACCTTTTCAGGAGCTCGCCTCCGCGCCAATGGCATGGGCACCATGTCCATGATGTGGCCCATCCTTGATTCTAATAAACAGACACTGAACTACACCCGCGAAGACATCATGCCAGCCATTGAGGGTAAGGCCTTTGTGTGTGCATGCCTGAATGCTAACGATCCCCTCAAGGACATGCATATGGTTCTCCAAGAATGCAAGGACATGGGCGTTAATGCAGCATCAAACATCGGCCCATCCATTTCCTACGTCGATAAAGATTCTGAAATCTTCAAGGTCATGAGCTCTGCAGGAATCACCCTCGATAACGAAATCGAAATGCTTAAGTATGCCCGTGAGGAAATGGACATGGTCTCCGTAGGTCTCGGCTTTACCTTGGAGGACTCCATTCGCATCTGCGGCGAGGCTAAACCACACATTTTCTGCTTCCACGCCGGCACTACCCAAGGCGGCCTGAAAGGCTATTCCGGTGGTATGACACTCGAAGAGACAGCCGCCGTCACGGAGGAAGCTTACGCAAAGTGCCGTGAAGTTCACCCAGACGTCATCCTCGTGGCTCACGGCGCAGCTCTGGAAAAACCAGAAGACGCCCAGTATATCCTTGATCACACATCTGGCCATGGATTCTGGACAGGTTCATCTACCGAGCGTCTACCTATTGAACAAGCTGTTTCCAAAGCCGCCAAAGACTTTGCTGACCTTCGCTTTTCCAAGTAATCCCTACTCAAAACTCCCATGAAAACGATCGCCATTCTCGCAACCCTCGACACCAAAGCCGATGAAGCTGACTTCATGCGGCAGGAAATAACACGTCTAGGCGGTAAGGCGCTTATCATCGATATCAGCGTGGTTGGCGAGTCTCTACTGGAAGCTGATATTACCAAAGAGCAAGTCATTGAAGCAGGTGGCAGCACCCTGACAGAACTTCTTGATCAACCTAGCCGTGAGAAAGCTAGCCCTGTGATCGTTAAAGGGGCTACCAAGATCCTCGTGGATCTCCAGATAGCGGGCACAGTACATGCCGTCGTAACATTAGGCGGCACACAGGGCACATCCACCTGTGCACCCATCCTTCAGGCACTCCCCTACGGCTTCCCCAAGGTGATGTTATCCACCGCAGCTTCCGGAGACACCTCTCCCTTTGTTGGTATCAAGGACATCACCATGATGTTCGCCGTTTCTGACATCCTCGGCCTTAATGTTTTCTCCCGCAAAATCCTCGCTAACGCCGCTGCATCTGCATGGGGCATGGCACAGGTAGAGCAGTGCATTACCAAATCCACCGCTAAAGGTGTCATCGGCATGTCCAATCTGGGAGTCCTCACCAAGGGCGCTATGCACGCAATTAACCTCTTCGAGGAAGCTGGCTACGAGGTCATTACCTTCCACGCCATTGGTGCTGGTGGTGACGCTATGGAGCAAATGATGAAGGAAGGCATCATTACCGCCGTATTTGACTACGCCATGGGTGAAATTGCCGATGGATGCTTTGACGCACTCCGCGCTGCAGGCCCTGAGCGACTCACTACAGCTGGAAAACTAGGTCTCCCACAAGTCATCTGCCCCGGAGGCTCCGAGCACCTCGGACTGCTGGTCAGCGAACCTAACAAAATCCCATCTGGCTGGGAAGATCACCTAATCACTTGGCACACGCCTTACGTATTTGTCCCCCGTCTCAATGCTGAGGAACAAGCCAAAGTCGCGAACACCATTGGCGAACGCCTTCAAAGCGCTAAGGATAAAACCGCCTTCATCATGCCTCTCAAAGGCGTCTCTAGCTACTCCGCCGAAGGTGGTGAACTCTACAACACCGATCTAGATGCAGCCTACTGGGAGTCACTTCAAAAGGCTCTCCCAGACCACATTGAACTAGAATCTTTAGACTTAACAGCTGAAGACCCAGCCTTCGTCGAGCACGCCGTCACCAAACTCATCGGCATGATCGAATCTTAATAAAACACTTTCTAACCTAGAAAAAACAACCAACTAACAAACTAACCAACTACCACTATGGCAGACTTAGACGACATCAGAGATGGAGACAACTTCGGTCTCAACACTCCCGCAGACACTAGCGCATTTTACCTTAAAGGCCTTAATAACGCCTCATGGGGACTAAAAAACCGCATGTCACGTATTTTCAACCGTAAGTCCGGACGCACCGTGATGCTTGCTTTTGACCACGGTTTCCTCATGGGACCTACTTCTGGTCTTGAGCGCATCGATCTTAACATTGCTCCACTGGCAGCACACGCAGACTGCCTTATGGGCTGTCGCGGTATGATCCGCACCAGCATTCCTGCTGATAACACAAAGCCAATCTGCCTTCGTACTGATACCGGCACAACCATCCTCACAGAAATGAACCACAACGTGCTCATCTCCGAGGAAGAGGCCGTTAGCATGAACGTATCCGCAATGGCAGCTATGCTCTCCATTGGTGATGCAGACACTGAGGCATCCACCATCGCAAACTTCAGCCGCCTCGTTGACATCGGTAATAAATATTCCATCCCTGTCATGGGCGTTACCGCTGTTGGTAAGGACATGGCTCGTGACTCACGTTACTTCGGCCTGGCTTCCCGCGTGTGTGCTGAGAACGGTGCCTCTATCGTAAAAACATACTACACAGAGGGCTTCGAAAACGTGGTAGCTGCATGCCCAGTGCCTATCGTGATCGCTGGCGGTAAGAAGCTTCCTGAGCTTGAGGCTCTTGAGCTCTGCTATAAGGCCATTCAGTGTGGCGCTTCCGGTGTTGACATGGGACGGAACGTCTTCCAGTCCGAGGCACCACTGGCCATGATGACTGCCGTTAAGGAAGTCGTCCACAATGACGCCACACCAGCTGAAGCTTTTGATGTTTATAACACCGTCAAAAACGAAGCCTAAGCACCATCAAAATTATCGATTCGGCCGATCGCTTAGATCGGCCGAATCCCCTTTTCCACCATGACTCATTCAGACAGACTCGCGCGACTCAAAGCAGCCACCACTGGTGATCCACAGCTAAGCATCGGCACCCTAACAGGGAACATGATGCATCACGCTGATGAGATTAAAACCCTTGAGGAGAACGGCATTCATCTACTCCACCTTGATGTCATGGACGGCACAATCTGGCCAAAAATTTCCGTAGGCTCTGGTTTTCTAGCTGGTTTGCAAACAGACCTGCTTAAAGATGTTCACCTACTCACCTCTCATCCAGAGAAACACGTTGCAGATTTTGCAGCAGCAGGAGCTGATATCATCACCGTTCAAATCGAAGACTGTGCTGATCTCCCAGCCACACTCAACAATATACGCGAAGCTGGCTGCCTCTCTAGTGTCGGAATCTATCCTACCACCGCTATCGAAGAGCTACTTCCCCATCTCGAACTCTGCGATGTGGTATTCCTACTTTCCATCGGTCCTGACACCGGTAAACAAACGTTTTTTGATGTCGTATCAACACGTATCACACAGCTCCGCGAACTTAAGCCAGATCTTATCATCGCCATCGATGGAGCTGTAAAAAAAGACAACGTCGGTGAGCTAGCCACATTTAAATCTGACCTCATTGTCACTGGCTCTGCCATTTTCGATGGTCATGATGCTGCTGCCAATATCCATCATATGCAAGCTGCCATCCAGCAGGCTTAGTTTATTTTTTATCATCAACAATTCTTTATTACCATGTCCCAACAACTTCTCGAAAAAGCCCAAAAGCGCAAAGCTAGCTTCTCCGTATCTCCTGAGCCACTCAAGCCACATGCTGGCAAAATAGCCATCGTCACCGGAGCATGCGGAGGGATCGGCCGCGCCACTGCTGAAAAATTGCACGCAGACGGAGCAATCGTCGTTGGCATGGATATTAACCCCGCCGTCACCGAAAACCTCAAGGGCGAGGGCATTAGTGGTGTCGTGTGTGACATCACTGACGACGCAGCCCTCGAAGCCGCAGTGGACCAAGTTATCGCCGATCATGGCGGGCTGGATATCATCGTCGCCAATGCAGGCATTTTTAAATCAGGAGAATACATTGAGGTGTTAGGAGACAGCTGGGATCTCCACATGAAGATTAATCTCACTGCTACGCAGCGTTTCCTTCGCTTTTCTATACCCTATCTTAAAGAAGGTATTGACGCATCGATCATCATCATCGGCTCGCGTAACTTCAGTGCCCCTGGCCCAGGTGCTGCAGCTTACTCAGTAACGAAGGCTGGCGTCACTCAGTTAGCACGTGTAGCAGCTCTTGAACTCGCCCCATTTGGCGTCCGTGTTAACACCCTTCATCCTGATGCTGTTTTTGATACTGAAATCTGGACAGAGGAAGCACTGAAAAAATCCGCAGATCGCTATGGCATGAGCGTAGCAGAGTATAAGACCAAGAACCTACTCCGCACAGAGATCAAGTCCACAGATATCGCCTTACTCGTCAGCACCGTCGCTGGCCCTGCATTTAAAGCCACCACAGGAGCGCAAATCCCCATCGACGGGGGGAACGATCGCGTGATCTAACCCCATAACGCAACACAATGTTCTCTTTGTGGTAATGATACCCTAGAAATTCATCCTTGATGGTTTTCTTTAGATTAGCCATCATTGCAGTTAATTATGACGGCAATATCCTCACCTCGTAAAACCAAGGTTCTCATCGTCGATGATGAACCTGATTTCACCCACATGCTAAAGCTCAATCTGGATAGCACGGGAGACTATGAGGTGATGGCTACCAATGAGGCTCTTGATGCCAAGGCTATCGCCACAGATTTTAAGCCCGATATCCTACTCCTTGACGTAGTAATGCCAGGTATGGATGGAGGCGATGTCCTCAGAGAAATCCGCACCATCCCCAGCCTAACAAAAGTGCCCGTAATTATGATTTCAGCATTAATCTCTAGTATGGAAGTATCGCAAGATGAAGTAGCGGATACAGGCGATTGCGTCATGCTTCCTAAGCCAGTGAGACTAGAAAAGCTCCTTATCACCATGGAGCAAGTACTATCAGGCCAGTTATAGATCACTTCCCTACTTCTCTCAAAAACTCAAAGAGTCTGAAAAAAAGATATTTTTCAGACGTATTGAACCCAACTTGGTTTCCTTCATCATCTTTTTAAATCAACCTCATGAAACACACGCGTAATAAAATAACAGCATTTATTGCTACCTTGGCAATTACCACTCCCATGGCCTTTGCCAAAGCTGAAGACCACTTGGTTTTCGAGGGCTCAGAAGGCCAAGGAAAGGGAAAACACATCGTCCTCATCGCTGGAGATGAAGAATACCGCTCTGAAGAAGCCATGCCCATGTTAGGCCAGCTACTTGCTAAGCACCACGGTTTTAAGTGCACCGTACTCTTTTCACTTGATGAAACTGGTAATGTTGACCCAAAAGCACAGCGTAGTCTTTCTCACTCTCAGTCTCTCGATTCCGCAGACCTAATCGTGATGAGTATCCGTTTCCGTAAATGGGATGACGCCTCCATGGAGCGCTTCCATAATGCTTATTTGCGTGGCACACCGATGGTGACCTTGCGTACATCCAATCACGGTTTTAATTTCCCGGCTAAAAGCAAATGGGCTAAATATTCTTTTAATGCTAAAAAAGAAACGGGCTGGAGAGGCGGCTTCGGTATGCACCTCTTCGGCATGACATGGATCTCACACCACGGAAAACATAAGGTAGAAGGATGCCGTTCCGTTGTTGAGGAATCCAATAAAAACCACGATATTCTCAATGGTGTAGGCACTATCTTCGCTGAGTCAGATGTCTATACCGCACGGCCACCAGCAAGTGTTAATATCCTATTGCGTGGACTTGTTACCGAGACATTAAAGTCAGATTCAAAAGCAGTAGAAGGTAAGAAAAATAATCCTATCCAACCCATCGCATGGACTTCGCTCCACAAAAACGACGAAGGGAAAACCAATAAGATTTTTAACACCACTATGGGCGCTGCCAGTGATCTAGATGATGCTAATCTACGCAGACTCGTGGTTAATGCTTGTTTCTGGGGCCTAGATATCAAGGTGCCTGCTCAAGCCAATGTCGATGTCCCATCTGGCTACAAACCTACATTCTATGGCTTCAAAAATGCTCAGAAAGGCAAAAAACCCGCACACTTTATCCCAAGTGATCATTCAAGCACATTCATCCAACCAGCCAAAGGTAAACAAGACGGAACTATTCCTGTCATGACCATTTCAACGGCGCCAAGTAAACTAGAAATCAAAGACAAAGGTAACATTGTTATCCTCGGTGCCGGAATGGCTTCTCGGATGATGAAATACAGTCACTTTGAAACGGAGCTCCAGCTTCGCTACCCTAACAAAAAACTCACTATCCGCAATATTGCCGATGAAGGTAATACACCAGCATTTCGCCCTCACCCAGGCCGTGGAAATCAATTTGCATTCCCAGGTGCTAAGGAGCTTTACCAGCAATACAAATATGGACAGAGCGGTAAAGCTAGGGGGCACTTCGAAAGTCCTGACCAGTGGCTTACTCGTTTAAAGCCAGATACTATTATTGCATTTTTTGGTTTTAATTCTTCTTTCCGTGGTGAAGCCGGACTGGATCTTTATAAAAAGGAGTTAACCATGTTCATCGATCACACTCTAGGACAGAAATACAATGGTAAAGAAGCTCCTCAGCTAGCCATCGTCTCCCCTACTGCTATTCAAAATCTATCCACTACCCACAACACTCCAGTAGGAGACACACAAAATAAAAACCTCGCGCTTTATACCACTGCAATGAAGGAAATTTGCGCAGCCAAGGGGGTGCTTTTTGTTGATGCATTCTCTCCATCAAAGAGCTTCTTTGAGCAATCTAAGGAAGCACTTACTGTCGACGGAGCATTACTTACCAGCCAAGGTTACCAATGGCTGGCCGGTCGCTTAGCCGATGACTTATTTGGCAAAGTCGCACCTAATCCAGAACATAGAAAACTCGTTCATGATGCTGTAGTTGAGAAAAACTGGGTCTGGCATAATCTTTACAAAATCCCCAACGGTGTGCACGTCTATGGCCGCCGCTACAAGCCATACGGCCCTGGCAATTATCCATTCGAGCTTAAAAAACTCGCAGAAATGACAGAACTCCGCGACTGGGCTATCTGGCGAGCCAATAACGGGAAAACTGCTGATCTCAAAGTTGCTGATGCAAAAACAAGCAAACTACCAGAAGTTAAAACCAACTACAAACCATCCGAGAAGAATGGAAGTTCTAATTACTTAACAGGTCAAGAAACCATCACAAAACTGAAAGTTCCAAAGGGTTATAAAATTGAACTCTTCGCAGATGAGAAGCGTTTCCCTGATCTCGCTAACCCTGTCCAAATTTCCTTTGATAGCAAGGGGCGTCTCTGGGCCGCATGCATGCCCTCCTACCCTCACTGGAAACCAGGTGATCCACGCCCTAGTGATAAGCTCCTTATCTTTGAGGACACCAATAATGATGGAAAGGCTGATAAACAAATCGTCTTCTATGATAAGCTTCACCTCAGTATTGGTTTTGAGATTGCACCTGAAGGCGTCTACGTTTCCCAAGCTGATTCATTAATTCTCCTCAGTGATACTGATGGCGATGATAAGGCAGACAAAAAAGAGTATCTTCTCAGTGGCTTTGACGATCATGATACTCACCACGCCATCTCAGCGTTCTGCGCTGATCCCTCAGGAGCTATCTACATGGGTGAAGGAGTTTTTCTACACTCTGATATCGAAACAGTCTATGGACCCAAACGCGGCACCAATGGTGGATTTTTCCGCTATAATCCTAAGCGCCGTCACTTAGAACGCTCAGCTCAGCTAGCTATTCCTAACCCATGGGGCACAGCCTTTGATAAGTGGGGACAGAACTTCTTCCTACAAACTTCTGGATCAAAATTAAACTGGATGATGCCTGGAACTGTTAAGCTTAAATATGGCCACAGCATGACTGCCAGCAAAGACCTCATCCGAACCGAGAAAGTGCGCCCAACATCTGGCTTAGAAATCATGTCTAGCCGCCACTTCCCCGATGAAGTTCAAGGAGACATGCTCTTGTGTAACAACATTGGTTTCCTAGGAATTAAACAGCACCAAGTCGAGGAAGATGGAACAGGCTATAAGTTCACCTACCGCCAAGATCTCCTCAAATCTGAAGAAGGCAACTTCCGCCCAGTGGATCTAGAAATTGCCCCAGACGGCTCACTTTATGTCATCGACTGGAGTAACATGCTCATCGGGCACATGCAGCACAGTGCACGTGATCCACATCGTGACCACGTCCACGGCCGGATCTACCGTATCACTTATCCATCTCGTCCTCTAGTGAAGCCAGCCAAGATCCACGGCGCCTCCATTGATGAACTTCTTGAGAATCTTAAACTCTATGAAGACCGAACTCGTTATCGTACTCGCCGTGAGCTTCGTGGTCGTGACACCAGTGATGTGCTTGCGAAGGTGAAAACTTGGATCAAAGGCCTCAATAAGTCCGCGGCTAACTATGAGCACCAGCTTCTTGAAGCGCTCTGGGTAACATGGGGACATAATCAGATTGATCAAACGCTTCTCAATCAGCTGCTCAAATCTTCTGACCACAAAATCCGTGCAGCAGCAGTCCGAGCCATTCGCTATAATGGTCACCAGATTGCCAATCAAGTAGACTTACTCAAGCAAGCCGCTGGAGACAAACATAGCCGAGTCCGCCTAGAAGCCATCACTGCAGCTTCTTGGCTTGCTAAAGATGATGGCTTAACTGTGCTCGCCATTGCCAAAGAACAGCCCATTGATAATTGGATGAAAAGCTCTGTAAGAACTGCAGAATCTACACTCAAGGAAATATTTAAAACCCCCAAACCTACCAAAATAAGTGTTCCTGAACACCTCAAAGGAGACGCAAAAGAACTCTTCACAATGGGTAAAGAGGTGTATCACCGTGATGCCCACTGCGCCACTTGTCACCAAGCTGACGGTAAAGGGCTACCCAGTGCTGGCTTCCCTCCGTTAGCAAAGACCAAGTGGGTTAATGAAAACCCTGAGCGCCTTATCAAGCTTACCCTCAAGGGACTTAATGGCCCGATCGAAGTAAACGGTAAAAAATACAATGGTTCGATGATTTCATTTGAAGGCCTACTTAATGATCGTGAAATTGCAGCTGTGCTTACTTATACAAGAAACAGCTTTGGTAATAAGGCCAGTGCTATTGACCCCAAGATGGTCAAAAAAATCCGTGCAGATATGAAAGGTCAGTCAGACTCGTTAAATGCTGAGGAACTGCTAAAACAGCACCCACACAAATAAAACTCACCTGCTAAACGCCTACTTCAACCTCTCGTTCTGCACCTAGAACGAGAGCGTTTTTTTATCGTATTATAAGGTAAATGGTTGGATCAGCTACTTTTATAGAGATTTCTTAATCGTCAATTTCTTCCAGAAGAGTTCTTAAGGCTTTGATTAGCTGCTCCTTTGCATCAGACTTATCTTCAATATATTCGTTATAGATAACACTCTTAATTCCAAGACGACCTTTAACAATTTCGGATGTAGGGTCATGTGATAGCACAATATCTGCCACCATCTGCGGATCAACAGACTCAACAATCAAGGTTGATTTATTACGCATTTTCACCGTAAGGATGTCTCCCTCTATACGACCAGAGGATACTTCCCAAGAATTCCATAAAAGCTTAACTTCAGGTTCTTTATCCGTGATAATAACAAGTTTTCTCATCGTGTATTTGTTTCTATAAAGTTTACACAGCTGAAGCACTAGATCACATTTCCAGTTTCGCGATCTCGGACATAATCCTATCCGCTATTTTCTGATAATCATCACGGCCTTTTGCCTTGAGCTCTTCCGGGGTGAAGGTGATAGGATCTCCTATAACCAGTGTGATGGGGCAAAAATTGAGCTTCCCTGAACCTCTGGGCAATGCCTGACGAGCGCCGAAGATACGGACAGGCTGCACCACTGCTTTACTTTTAGCCACGATCAAGCCTGTGCCAGGCTGTCCTTCTTGAAGTTCACCATCCAGAGTTCTAGCCCCCTCAGGGAAAACAACAACTTGCTGGTCTTGCTTAAGGAGTTTGATGATGGTTTTGAGACTGGTCATATCCGGCCGTTCTTGATCAACAGGGATGGAATTTAGACGAGGGTAAAGCCAAGCGCCAAAACCACGAAAAAGAGTCTTTCGTGCGAGATAATAAACCTCTTGATCATAGGCAATACCAACCAAAGGTGGATCAAGAAAACTCTCATGATTGGATGCAATCACTACTGGCCCCTCGGTAACGAGCTTCTCTTTTCCAATCACTCGATAGGAAAAAAAAGCGATGAAACATTTCTGCCACAAGGTATAGCAAAACCAGTAAATTGTCTTCATTCTATTGATTGTAAGTTAGTTTTCATTCCTTGCTCGAGGAGCGTCTGGAAGGCTGCCTCAACGACTTCATCGATATTCATCTCAGAACTATCGATGACTGTAGCTCCATCTGCGATCATTAATGGAGATATTTTACGCTTACTATCCTCCGCGTCTCGCTTGCTGACCACATCTTTCAGCCCCTCCGCTGAACGGCGAGCCAGACGCACCTCCTCAGAGGCATCGATATAAATTTTATAAGGCGTATCAGGAAAAACCACGGAGCCAATATCCCGACCTTCCATGATAAGACTCCCTAGCTGCAAGTATTCTCTCTGTTTTTCCACTAAGAGGTAACGAACCTCTGGAATAGCAGCTACGGCTGAGACACGCTCATTCACGGCATCTTCTCGGAGAGCCCCCCCAGGATCAGTGCCATTAATTAAAATAGTCGATGTCCCATCTGCCACACCACAGGTGATTTCTAGCTGATCGAGCATAGTAAGTACCTCGGCGGTATTTTGCGCATCAATTCCCTGTTCTAAGGTCGCCCACGCGATAGCACGATACATGGCTCCACTGTTCACCATGATCAGGCCAAGACGCTTAGCTAATCGACGCGCGACGGTACTTTTTCCAGAAGCGGCTGGCCCATCAATGGCAACCGCAAAGTAAGAATTTTTAGACATAGGTAGAATAAATGGGGAGCAGATCGATTTATGCTGGTGATTTACCAGACTGAATGGCGGCTAGATGGTCTACAAAGCCAGGGTAGGAAGTGTTGATACAATCAGTATTCGTAAGCACCATCTCCCCCTGTGCATAAAGTCCAGCGATGGCAAAGGCCATAGCAATCCGGTGATCACCATAGCTATCTAAAGTCTCGCCATGGAGTGGACTTCCTCCTGTAATCTCCATGCCGTCTTCAAATTCTTCCACATTTCCTCCTATGGCACGAAGGTTAGTGGCTACAGTAGCGATGCGGTCACTCTCCTTAACACGAAGCTCCTTAGCATTACGAATGCTTGTTTTCCCCTGCGCAAGAGCACCTGCAACAGCGAGAATAGGCACTTCATCGATGAGGTTAGGCACCTCTTCAGGTTTGACCTCCGTGCCATGAAGTTGCTGCCCAGTGACCTCAATATTACCATAGGGCTCTCCATATTCCTCAGAAAGCACCACCTTTTCGATCTTAGCCCCCATGCGAATAAGGACATCGAGAAGGGCTGTGCGGGTAGCATTTAAGCCCACATTTTTAATCAGGAGATACGCACCAGGCATACAGGCGGCAGCGACAATCCAGAAGGAAGCAGAGGAAATATCTCCAGGTATCCGGAAGTCACGGGCATTAGGAATCTGCCCACCACTCACGGAAATTTCATCACCTTCTCGGAGCGAGTTGATCTGAAAATAAGCCAGCATACGCTCGGTGTGATCACGCGTCTCATTGGGCTGCACCACAGCGGTCTTACCCTCTGTAAAAAGCCCAGCTAACAGAATAGCACTTTTCACCTGCGCACTAGCCACCGGCATTTCATAAGTAATCCCCTTCAGCTCCCCTCCCGTGATTCGGAGTGGCGCACAGCCAGGCTTCTCTCCTCGTGTTTGAATAGAAGCTCCCATCTGCTCCAGTGGCTTGGTAATCCTCCCCATTGGGCGGGAGCAAAGCGATGCATCACCAGTAAGGACAGACTCAAAGGGCTGCGCCGCTAACAAACCTGCTAGTAAACGCATACCCGTTCCAGAGTTTCCACAGTCTACTTCTTCTGTAGGCTGAGAAAGCTGCATGTTTCTTCCCCTGATAATCAAAGAAGTAGGTCCATAGCCATCCAGAGATTCTAATACTTCATACTCCACGCCTAAGCTAGCCATCGCATTAAGCGTACAGAGACAATCTTCGCTAGGTAGATAATTATCAATTTTACATTCGCCGTTAGAAAGACCAGCCAAGATGGCGGCGCGGTGCGAAATACTTTTATCTCCAGGGACTTCAAATTCTGCCCTGAATGTATGGATCGGCTTAACCTTAATGGATGACATGGTGATGAGTGTTGTAAAATAATGGTGCAGAACGGCGATGAAAACTGCTTAATCTGTGTCTGAATTTTGCATTGGCACGAGAGCATCGCGCAGTCCCTTAGCTTCTTGCAGTAAATTCACGATCTCTACTTCGCTGGAATCCTCTAGCAAGGCAAGCATTTCACGCAAGTAGCTAATCGCCTCTTCAATAGGTTCTTTTAATGCAGCACGGTTACGTAAAAAAATCTCCGCCCACATACCTGGGTGCCCAGAGGCAACACGGGTGGTATCACGCATACCATTACCGGCCAACTCCCCATCGGCTGGATGTTTTAATCCTACCAAGGCTCCAATAGAAGCTAACATATGAGGAAAATGGCTAATTCTCGCCATAGCGCGATCATGTTCCTCAGATGACGTTAGATAACAATGACAGCCAAGAGCTTCCCAAAAATGACGTAGCGAGGTGACATCACGTTCTGAATGCTGTGCATCATTGGTGATCACACAGGCTGCATTGACAAATAAATCATCTCGGGCAGCACTTACGCCTGTTTGTTCAGACCCCGCCATCGGGTGACTGCCCATGTATTTTGCTTCAGAGCGCTTCACTAACTCCTCCAGCGTATCGCGTGGCGTAAGCTTTACACTACCCACATCCGTAATAATCACGCCAGCTAAGGACACACTGGCAGCTGCGGCCTCTAAAATTTCCAGCATGGCACCCACGGGAGATGCAAGGATAATAAGCTGGGCTCCCTGCACCACCTGAGCAAGATCACCACTGGCAGATATAATCCCGCACTCACGAGCCTCGGCAATGGCACTCTCACGCCTTCCCCAGAGTGCGATGTGGGTATTTGGTAGGCGTTTTTGTACCGCCAATGCGATCGAGCCACCAAGCAGGCCACTACCAAGAACAGCAATCTTTTTCATGCGCGCTCATCACTGCCATGCGTGGCATTAAATGCAAGAACCGACGCGCTGAAATTGCGGCATCGGTTCTTAGTAAAGTGGGTATTGAGTTTTTAAAAATCAACGATTTACTCTAAAATGCTTACGGCACACGGAACTTGTGGGTAAGATCAGCATCTTCAGGATCTCTCACCAATTTTCCTGAAGCGACACCTCTGATATCCACAATATTCTGAGTATATGGATTAAAGACAAAGCCCTCTTTACCCGGCACTGCAGTGGCTGTGGGGTAATTTGGCTTGGCTGGCTTAGGTGCTGAGACCGTATTATTCTCTGCTGCTAATTTCTTACGGCGAGCTGCCTCTTTTTGTTTTAGTCGACGGCGATCTGCTTCAATCTGACGCTGTTTTTCATCAGTAGCAGTCTGCTGAACTTGTTGTTCTGGCTGAGCTTGTTGCGATGGTTCTTGACTTTGGCCTTGCTGTCCAGGATATGGCGGATATGGGGCACAAGCTCCAATGAGAGCTACAAAGCCCAATGAACAAATGAGTTTAGTTAAATCCTTCATGATATGAGGTTGGTTTTTTAAAAAATAGAAGTTTTCGATAAGTGAGAAGACGTTTTAGTTTTCCCCCTTAAGCACTACAAGTCAAGCCCCAGACATCTTCTTACGACAAAAAAAAGACGGGGTTCTCCCTGATTTGGAAGTCCCCCGCCCTATGAATCGAGTTAATTTTGATTATCCCTTACGGTCAAGCCAGCGAGCAACAAATTCTTTGCCGCCAAGGCCGATCGCGATAGCTCCACCAATACCGAAGGCAGTAGCAAGCGCGTAGATCGCAAACTGATAAGGAAGATCCGTCAGCTCAGGTGCAAGATTTGCACGCTTCAGCGCAACCACTGTGACCAGCACGATGATGGCGATACGAGCAACCTTCGCAAGAGTGATGTTCTTATCAGCAAGATTTGTGTAAGCAAACTTGGAAAGCAGAAGACCTGCACCAAAGACGATTACAGCAAGGAGAATACGGAAGTATCCGTCTACAAAGCCTTCAGAAGCGCCAGACAGCACGTCAATCTTAAGCTCATTGATAGCAGCACTTACCATAAGAACCGTAATGCTGATCATAACAACAAGGCCAACAACACCACTTAGTGAGCGGCTACCTTCCTGTGGAACATCTAAGCCAAGCTTAGCAGGCCACTGATTGGCACCTGCTGCATCAAGAAGATTCGTGATAAGTTTACGAGCAATCTGACCAATCATAATACCAATAGCAACAAGAACGCTGGCAATGATAAGGTTAGGTACTGCACCGAGAATTTGATTTACAATATCACCAACTGGCTTGGATACGCTCTCAATTTTGAGTAGCTCCAGAACAGCTGGAGTGAAAAGCAACACGATGAAGCAGTAGAGCGCTGTCACCAAGGCCTTAGCAATAGGAGTCTGACCAGGCTTTGAGCCAAGACGCTCATCCAGCTTAGCACCCTCTAGTAAACCTCCAGTGAGGTTTTTGATGATCTTAGCGACCATGAGCACGAAGTAGAGAAGCACACCAGCACCAAGAACATTGGGGATGAAGTTCAAAAACTGGCTCAATAAGTTCTGCAGCGGACCACTAATGCTATCTAGCTTGGCAATACCTAGTGAGATAATAACCAAGAAAAGAAGCAGCAGGTAGTAAACAAAACTTGCGATGCCTTTCTCAGAACCACTCTTATGGCCGATCATTGCTGCAAGTTTATCATCGATATCCGTTTTACTAAGAGCCTTAACAACAAGACTCCGGATAACGCCAGCAAATATGCGTCCGACGAGGAACACGACAATAGCTAGGAGTATAGACCCGAATGAGCCCAGGGCACCCACACCATCTTGAACGGTGCGGAAGAATTTAGTCAGCGTTTCCCCAAACGAGAGGTCGGCTGCAAGTAGATGCATTGTTTGTATCATTGTATTATTATGGTTGTATCTGCGCTGTCACGGCACGTGAAAATTGCCGAGTAATTTGATAGTGCGTCGTTAGGCTAAACAAAAAATTCTATCATATCAAGCCTGCCAACGTGATATTTGAGTATTAATCAGGTCTTGATTGTCACAGAGAATTTCAGAACATCTCTACCTACTTGTATTTTCCACTATGCCAAGCTCATTAGAAACACCCAAGATCAAACATAACTTACTGAGTATGATACGCTCAGAAAAGATTTCGGATTTGAAATTTCAGGCAATGGCGATGGATATATTTCATTTTCAGTTCACATATAATATACCTTATCAAAAATATTGTAAGTCACTTGGACGATCTCCAGAGCATGTCAAACACTGGCATGACATTCCACGGATCAGCACAGATGCTTTTAAAAACACGGATCACCCACTCTGCACCAGTGATCATACACAAGCTCAACGCAGCTTTTTAACTTCAGGAACTACCAGTGAAGTCCGTGGTCAGCACTATTTCCCTTCTCTTGATCTTTATGAAACATCGATTTTGCAGGCTTGGACTAGGCTATCACTCCCAAAGCCATCAACACTTGTCTTCCTAACACCTCACCCTGATCATACACCGCATTCATCGCTGAGTCACATGATGGGCGTTCTATCTAAGTATTATAAGGATGCAGAAAGCATCCATGCCATATCGGAAAACGGCACCATGGATAGAGAAAAAATCAATAACCTCGCAGGCCATACCAGACCCGTAGCCATACTCGGTACCGCTATTGCTTTTTTACATCTGTTCGAAAACACTTCTCTCTCCCTGCCCTCTGACAGCTTTGCCATGGAAACCGGCGGCTACAAGGGAACCAAAAGACACTTGCATAAAAAAGACCTCTACAGCCTGTTCACTCAAAAGCTCGGTCTCCCACAAGATTCTGTGATCAATGAATACTCGATGACAGAACTCAGCAGTCAGTTCTACACCCGTGGTCTCGACCAGCCCCATGCAGGTCCGCCATGGACAAGAACGCGAGTCATTGATCCCCGCACTGGCAAAGATGCCGCACATGGAGAGCCCGGATATCTCGCCATCTATGATCTCGCTAATCTTTACTCCGTCATCGCCCTGCAAACTCAAGATATTGCCATTGCAGAGAACCATGGATGCTTCACACTCCTCGGACGTGATCCTACAGCACTCCCAAGAGGGTGTTCCAGAGCTGCAGATGATACCCTTGGATAAAAAATGACCACCACCCAAGAAAGAACCCAACTCATCGCCGAGGCATATAGCTCGCGCACAGCGATGGAGCTATTAGGAGAGATCCGCTGCGAGCAGCTCACAGAGTGGTTAGCCGCCGAGCTTGGACATGCCGACATACTGGATGAGTTCCATCCGCACGGCACACTTCGCAGCCGCGCCTACGCCCCATCATCTATTCTTCACATCGTCAGTGGAAATACTTCACATGCCGCGCTCCAAAGCCTCTTACGCGGCTTAGTGATCGGCTCGCATAACATCATTAAACTTCCTACCCTCGGTCTTCCTGATTTTGAAAACTGGCTCGAAACACTCCCTGCCGAGCTATCTAAGATGGTAAGCACGCATAGAAATCTAACCGATAAACATTACCAACAAGCAGACGTTATCATTGCTATTGGCTCAGACGAGACCATTGCAGAAGTACATAGCCATCTCCTCCCTCATCAGAGATTCATCCCCCATGGGCACAAGGTCTCCATCGCTGTCGTCACAGCAGATTTCGAAAATGCCGCCCGTCTAGCAGCCAGAGACTGCTCGCTATACAATCAACGTGGCTGCCTCTCACCTCATGCCGTTTATATCAAGGGAGATACCTCTTTGTTTGCCCAGATGATGGCCGAGGAAATGGAATGCTATGCCCGTGAAGCCCCTCCTCAATCACTATCGCTTTCTGAAGCTGGCGCTGTGCAGAATCTCAGACAAACCACTCAGTTTATCGCAGCGAACGATCCCAGCACTCAACTCTGGCAGAGTGCTGATAATCTTGATTGGACGATTATTCTAGAAGCTGACTCATCCTTAAAACTTTCCTGCTTAAACCGCTGCGTCTACATCAAGCCTCTCCCTGAAAAGCTCAGCACCACCACGCTCGGGCCTGAGGCCAGCCACCTTTCCTCCATCGCACTTCATCCTTTTTCCCACAAAACAGCTACATCCTTAGCCCAACTTCCAGCACACCGCATCTGCCCATTAGGCAGCAGTCAGCAGCCTAACCTCTTCTGGCACCACGATGGCTTTGCGCCATTGGCATCCTTAGTGAAATGGAAGGATCTCGGCTAACACAACTCACTCATATTATGTTTGATCCACCCGTCATCACCACAGGAATTATCCTCAGCTCACCACAACCTAAGATTTACTACGTAGAGCTTGCTAATGGAAAAAAAATCATCGGCCACGTCGCCAAGGCGATGCAACACCTTCATGAATCGCTCAAAAGTAATGTTAGAGTAACTCTTGAAATGACTCCCTATGACTTTGAAAAAGGCCGCATCAGTGCCATTCTAGATTCGGAGAGCTAGCTCTGATCACCTTCGCAGAGCCGTTGGTTCATCCCCAGTGCAGGATTCCCCTGAACGCTCTTACCCATCACAACTGCGGGCACTCCAGCCACCGTGGTATACTTCGCTACATCTTCGAGCACCACACTGCCCGCTCCCACTTTAGCGCATTCGCCAATCGTCACTCGGCCTAGAATTTTAGCCCCTGCTCCAATCAACACTCCTGAACATACAATCGGGTGCCGATCACCAGTAACCTTCCCTGTTCCCCCTAGTGTCACTTCATGCAGAATAGACACATCATCTTCTACAATAGATGTTTCACCAATGACCAGTGAGGTAGCATGATCTAATAAAATACCACACCCAATCCGCGCCGCCGGGTGAATATCCGCAGCAAAAATCTCACTCCCAATACTCTGGAAATACAAGGCCAGTGCCCTTCTGTCATGCTGCCACAGATGATGCGCCACCCGATACGCCGTGATGGCAAGAAAACCTTTGTAAAAAAGCAGCGGCTCCAGTGCTGATTGGCATGCTGGATCACGATCTACAATCGCCTGCATATCTCTCGCAGCACTACACACCAGTTTTTCATTACTTGTTAAAATATCAAGCAACAGCGGCTCTAGCTCATCTCGCTGCATATCCTCACGAGCCAACTTCCTCGCCAAACGAGCCGCCAAACCCTGGGCCATATTCTCGCGGCTAAGCACCACATCCGTAAGTAAATGTCTAAGCTGAGGCTCAGCCTCCACAATGACAGCTGCCGCCTCTTTTACCTCCAGCCATATCTGCGTTAGCTCATTACTGCTCAGGCGGCCATGACATACCTTAAAACTCTTGGCTCTGGTATTGATCGTATTTTTATGTTCCATTTCGATTTGTGAGGATTTCTCAAAAACTTGAATACGCGTGCCGTGCCATGATTCAACTAGCTAAGCACCACGATGGACAAACTCTTACACGACTTGATGACCTAGCGCAACGCGAAGCCGTGTCTGCAAACTTTTTAGTGCAAATCCTTAACGATCTTAAGCGCAGCGGCCTCATCATCAGTAAACGTGGCCAATCTGGTGGCTACCTTCTAGCAAAAGAACCCCGTGACATCAGCCTACAGCACATCACCATGTCTGTGGAACCAGGTATGATGACTGCTAACATCTCCACACAAGGAGAATCTGGAGGCTCCGTGCAAGAAGCATGGACCAGCGTCAACCAATCTCTTAATAAAGCACTCAGCGAGATCACTCTGGATACACTCATCTCAGAAGCTCCCATGTTCTACATCTAGGCGTAACCCACAGAAAACTAACATACATTATTTCAGCATGGTTACGCCGCTAAGATTGCTACCGAGCATACTGTCTATTGCCTATCTACTATCAGGCTCGCTACACGCTCAAGAGGTATTAACAGCACCTAATAAAAATGCCGAGCCTATCAACCAACGCCGAGCTTACGGCAACGCCTGCGGCCCAGCATCACTCCTGAATGCTTTTCAATACGGTGACAAAAAATGGCAAAAAGCCTACACCTCCGTGCAGGGCAAAGACAGCCGCAGTCGCATCCGCCATGTCATCGCAACATGGGGTAATAAACCATCCAAACACATCAAAGGCGTTAAACGCTGGAACGTCAAACAGGGTATCAATCTACTCGATCTCACAGACATGGCAAACGAGATGCGCTCTGCCCATTTTCTCCCGAAGATCAAAAATGAAATCCTCACACTGCAATCAGGTGAATCAAGAACACAGCTCCTCCAGCGCAGCCATAGCCGGATGGCTAAATCACTTAAAAAAGGCCTACCCCCCATTATCAGTATCCGCCGCTACGCTTACCGCTATAGCGATGACGTCGGGCAGAAATCATGGTGGCCTATCCGCGCCCACTTTGTTGTTGTTATTGAAATCCCTAAAAAATTACCCAAAGACTCCCAATCATTCAAAATCCGCTACGTAGATCCTTACGGCGGATATACCAGAACAGGCACGATCAGCGCAGCCACTGGAGATTTCATCCACTCCCCTTTCCTGATAGCTAACTTCCCTCACACATCCGTAGGCGGCTACCTCCTAAAAAATCAAGAAAAGTCCGAGCTCAGCTTCTGTGCCATTATTGGAAGATGGTAAACTTTTTATCGTAACCAATACCATCAACTCTTTGATCTCATTTCAGCAGAACGTTTTCAGACCTGTCACTAGCTACCGGGAGTGCCTTTTCAGTTCTGGCTCAGCTTTCCCCCCTCAAACTTCGAGTCCACTACGGTAGCGGGCTGGACAAGTTTCAAGCTGTTCTGCCTGCGTCGAATTCAGCGCTTTGAGATGCCTTGCAAGTTCACGGCTGACTATTGATTTAATTAAGTTATATATTCAGCTTTAGCGATACGTCTATTCAGTTTTTTTTGATACTTCTCTGCAAGACTTACTTGTCCAGAGATTCCACTTATGGAAATGAGCTCCTCATATGCTTCCAGTTCGTCTGGATAGTAATGAATTATCTTTCGATATTCATAAATTGCTTCAACATAGCGTGCCTCTTTTGCATATCGTCGGGCAAGAATGTAAGTAAGCATTGGCTTTCTAAATTTATCGTCGGGAAATATAATTGAAGTAAAAATCCTACTAAAGAACTCACAGAGAGGTATAACTGTCTCTGGTACAGTAAAAAGAATGGAGATGATTAGAGCCGAAAACCCATAGATCATGTAAGCAGCAGATGAGAACGAAGAAATCTCAAATGCTTTGCCCATAAGTAGGAAAAAACCGATGAAAGATACAGCTGAGAGTGTCCAGCGGAGCGCAAAGAATTTTTTTTTCATTTTATCCAACCTTTGAGGTAACTCACGCACGGTAGCGCGTTGAGCCCACCGACTTGTTCTACTAGTTTTTGATAACTTTGGAGGTTACCATCTTTTTAGAACTTTCATCTTCGATCCAGACACAAGACGACTCCTTTCCGGCTACTCCATTTACTCTATAAACCTCATTTGGCTCAGGTGTGAATGAAACATCTCCCTGAACATATTTTTTTGCATTCCCCGACATCGAATCAAATAATGCCGCGCCATCAGCTGCATAAATATTTCCTCCGGAAATTGTCAACGTAATCGGTTTTCCCGCAGGGACGATTCTCTTCGAATCTTTCAAGATAACACCCATACCACCGCCATATAGAGTAGCCATCGGAGAATTTCTATCCAGCTTGCCATCAATCTTAGATACTTGGAATGCCTCAGCCTTAATTGCTCCTGTTTTACTAGCTGTATCCTTAATTACAGCTGTTGGCCCAGTATAACCCTCGGGCAGCTGATAAGAGCTAATACAACTCGAAACTAGTATAGCGATGAATGGCAAGGTGAGATATTTGGTCATGAACTTTGTAGAAATTGTATGGCTGAAACGAATGATGGTTCAGCTGGATCATGTTATGATAGTGGCGTTACCGCTATCGCCTATATCGAGGGCTAATCCAGAAAGGAACAAAGCCGCATGTTAAACGCAGTAACATTATGAACACTATACTACATCGGACTCGACGTCCACAAGGATACAATCACCATTCCCCATACATTTTCAGGTTCACGCAAGGTCGGCACCCGATGATGTTATGAATTGGCTCTTGGAAATAAGAGGTGATCACTCGATTCGAAAGAGGTTTCAAGGCCACTAGTGAAGACCAAAAAATGAGGTAACCCTGAGTCCTCGCATACTTGATTCAGACTCGCAGACCACACTTGCCCGAGGGCAGGGCTTCGACAGTAGGTTAAAGGTTGGATAGTTATAGCGAATTGAACTCACCGTAATGCAGGTGTTGAGAGCTACGTCTTGTTCTCCTGGTTGGTTTCTCGGCGCGGATTAGTCGCCAGTCACCACATAGTGGTTATAGAAATAAACCTCTCGAACAAGAAATCCAAGCTTCGTTCTCAGCGAACGATAGCGGGAAGTCGGAGTCGGTGATGTGACAGCAGAGATCCCGAGGTCACCCGCCATCACGGAAGCTCGCTTCAGATGCAATGGGTCACTCACAATAATTGCAGTTTTGAGTCCGGTTGAGTCCATCAAACACTTCGCTTCTACCAGATTCTGGTGGGTTGTCCGCGACTTTGTCTCCATTAGCAGTGCGCTCTTGCTAACGCCCTCAGCGACGGCAAAAGAGACACCAACCTCACTCTCCGCATGGGATGCACCGTCTCCATATCCGCCAGTGAAAATAATCATCGAAGCCTCGCCCTGCTGAAACAGCGCGATTGCATGTCTGATCCTCTCCTCAAAAACCGGGGATGGCTTATCGCCGTGCGCTGCTGCACCGAGAACTATGATGCAGTCTGATCCCTTGGAATGATCCTTTCCGCCGAAACTCCAGATCATCACTCCGACGATCACGAACCATGCGAAGAAGGCTACCGCCAGCCAAAGCAGGATCTTTAAGTTGCGACGTTTCATACAATTTTTATAAGGCGAACGTAGAGCTCACCGCAGCCTAGGCAACAGCAAACATATTATTAAGGGGTTTTCTCCAACCGCACCAAACAAAATCGCGGATGGTTAGCTGTCGAGCAAAGATACTTGTTAGGCTTATTCTTATGATAAGCCTGGAATTCTATATTGCTTACGACACGAGGAACACTCTACAACTCTCCATATAGTTTCATCCTTAAATCCAAATATTTGACTCTCTGAGATCGATATAGTGCTAATATTTTTCATCCTGCAACCACACTCCGAACATCGAGGGAGTGATACCAACGCTTTAAAAAGAATAGTTAACATAAACAACCCAACGCCAACCATGAAAGACCATACAAGCACAGTCTGCAAAGTGTCCTCCGCAGCATATGCCTCCTGCCTGTAAAGAGCACAACTACCAGCAACTGCAGGAATCAAAGAAACACTCATTACATGCATCATATTCCGCAAATGAAACCTCTTGAGTTCGGGTGGAAACGAAGAATTCATTTTGCCGAACAGTATAATGAGTTGACTTAATATCAAATCGTTTTGGATTCGATAACATTAGGAATATCTTACACAATCCGACGTGAAAGCCTAATTTCGCTTAGTATTTATCCTCGAAAAACCGGGGACGACAAGGAGTTTTCATTGTATATATCCGTCTATTTAAGATATCTATTGTTTCTGATATCACCCTTAGAATGAATACCCTGAAATGATTTTATGGAGGTAAAGAGTGAGATAGCTCCACATAGCTCATGGTTTATTAAAAGCTATTGTGTATGCCTTTTCGAAAATACATCACCCCCATAAAACATTTCACCTCAGCCCTGAAATCCAGAGCTGAGGTGAAATGGCAACCTGTACGGGACTCGAACCCGTGTTGCCGCCGTGAAAGGGCGGAGTCCTAACCACTAGACGAACAGGTCGCTTTCTTGTGGTGCGCTAAGCGCGGGCGGAAATTGCCATAACTTCCCAGATAGGCAAGAAAAAATGATGTGAAATTTTACTTTCTCCAAAAACCTTTCATATTTTTACCCTTTTAGCATCACCGCGCCTTGGATAGATATAGGCAGTTATGGAAATAAATTGCGTGGAAAAAGGTCGGCGTGTCTTTGAAATGGAGATCGAGGAGCTGCATCGAGTTTCCCAATCTTTAGCGGAGCCCTTCACTGAGGCTGTCGCCACGCTCAAGAAGACGCTAGACGCTCAAGGAAAGATCGTAGTCATCGGTATTGGTAAGTCTGGAAATATCGGCCACAAGATTGCTGCCACACTGAATTCTACAGGAGCTACCTCGGTGGTGCTTAATTCACAAAATGCGCTACACGGTGATCTGGGGATCCTCTCAGATGGTGATGCTGTCATCGCCCTCTCCTATTCTGGAGAAACCTCGGAATTGATCGATCTCCTCCCCTTTCTGAAACGTTTTGACGTCCGTATGATTGGTATCACTGGTCAGCTGGAATCAACATTAGGAAAACATAGTGATGTTACCCTACTGACTACGGTAAACCGTGAGGCATGCCCTCTCAATCTAGCGCCCACCTCGTCTTCTACGGCAATGCTGGTTATGGGTGACGCCCTAGCGATGACGCTCTTAGAGTCACGGGGCTTTACCGAAGATGATTTCTCACGCTTTCATCCAGGCGGATCACTGGGGCGCGCGCTCTTAACCAAGGTCTCTGACATCATGCGTTCAGGAGCTGACCTTGCCTGTATTTCTCTACAAGCCACGGTGCACGATGCTCTTAGTGCCATGTCTCACGCGCGGAGTGGTGCCTGTGTCATCACCGCCGCTGATGGCACACTGGCGGGTATCTTCACGCACGGTGACTTTGCTCGCTCATTCCAAGAGAATGCCGATATTGGCTCCCACTCGATTCGCGAGCTTATGACCGCGAGCCCTATCACACTTAATTCCGACTCTCTGGCGGCAGAAGCGGTAAGCACGATTGGCACACACCGCATCGATGATATTGTTGTCTTAGACCCAGCGGGAAAACCCATCGGTCTCGTGGACACCCAAGACTTTGCACGATTAAAACTCATCTAAACTTCAACGATTATGAAATACGGCAAGCTTAATCTTTTTCTATTCTCACTAGCACTTCTAGGCATCACCTCCTGCGGGGAGCCAGATCCGTCTAAGCTCCCTACCATCAGCACTCCAGCCAATGCTCAGGTAGATCTCAGTAAAATCTCTCTAAGTATCAGTAATGCTACCATTACCCGTATCAATAATAACAATTACAGATTAAACTTCGACTACACGCTAACTAACACCGCAGGTGCTCACCTTTCTTTTGTCTGCATTTATGACAGCACAGATGAGATGATCGAAGTGGAACTTACTGACCAAATGCAACAGCGAATCGTCCCTAGCAAACGTCCGATGGAAGGTCTCACACTCACAGAGCCTCGCCCTCTAAAAATCCTTCATGGCAGCACCACAAGAAACTACCAAGCGCCACTCATGCCTGAGCTACGTGATGCGGGAGATCCCATCACGCTCCGAGTCCGTCTGCATGCGCCATCGCGCTATGATGAACTGCGTAGTAGCATCGAAGCTCCATCAATCACCATTCCTTGGCCATAGAATCGAGCTAATTTGAATCTTGCAACTTCAGGCCGCCTCACCAAACTGCGCGCCCAAGTAAAACGTCTTTATTTATTTTTTAAACAACCCAATAACTATCCAAAATCCATGGCATCCATCGTAGCAACCAACGTCAAAAAAGGTCAATGTATCAAGTATGAAGGTGAAACAGGTATCGTCCTGAATCTCGAACACCGTACCCCAGGAAAAGGTAACGCGCTCATCGCAGCCACCATCCGATCATTCCAAACTGGCAAGACTAAGACCATCCGCTTTGCCTCCAGTGACAAAGTAGAAATCGTAGAAACAGACCGTCAGAAACTAGAATTTTCCTACGCAGATCCTACTGGCTTCAACTTCATGGATATGAACACCTATGAAACGATTACCCTCAACGAAGAACTCATCGGCGATAACAAAAACTACCTCGTTGAAGGTATGACAGCCGAGGTCCTCTTTCTCGAAGAGAATGCTGTCACCGTAGATGTGCCCGCCGTTGTTGAGCTCACCGTCACTGAATCCTCTGAGGGCATCAAGGGAGACACTGCTAACAACCCCACCAAGCCAGCCACTCTGGAAACAGGGCTCGTGGTTCAAGTCCCCTTGTTTGTCAAACCTGGTGACAAGCTGAAAATCAACACCACAGACGGCTCTTACTCTGGACGCGCTAACTAAGACCATTTATCGAACCCCCACTCTGTGCACCGTCATAACCTGGAATGATCAATTCCTTCAGCTCTTCCGCAAATGCGCCGAACTTGATCGCAGTGGCAATGATGATTGCATTACATGATCGAATTTCTTCGAAACCAAAACCACGCCTAACTAGAATCACCTCTTCAAACTAACTATTTTATTTCATCCATGAAAGATTACCAAGGCGAGGAAATCCTCGTAGTCACACGCGAGCTATTTGATAAGCTCGGAGATTTCCAAGGCATCCATACTCAGGTCGATCACTACCTACCAGAGCTCCTACACCCATCTAACAATTTCTTTACTGCTCGTGGCCCTGCTGAGGAAGACCCCAGCCATAAGCAGCTGATCCCCTACTGTATTTTCCGGGTAAAAGATGCAGAAAGCACCCGCTACCTTCATTATACACGAGGCAAATCCGGCGGTGAATCTCGCCTACACGCGCAAGTATCTATAGGCATCGGTGGCCATATCAATCCAGTAGATCATCGCGAAGACCACCTCGGCTTAGACACCTACATGGCAGGTGTAGAAAGAGAGATTGATGAGGAGCTCAATATTGGAGGGAACTACACGAATAAAATTGTTGCCCTACTCAACGATGATTCCAACAGCGTTGGTCAAGTTCACTTAGGCATTGTCCACATGATCGACTTAGAGACAGATGACGTAATGGCAAACGAAGACGCCATTGCTAACCTCGCTCTTACAACTCTTGATGAGCTACGAGGAGATCTTTACGAACGGTTAGAAACATGGACGCGCTACTGCGTAGATAACATCGAGAGCTTGTAAACTAAACAGCTCATGCACAGCCTGTTTGAAAGTTTTTTTCAGCTGACATTCATCAATGATACCGCATATTGATAACCTATGACTGGACTTATCCTCAAAATCGACTGCCCAGACCAGCCGAGTGTCGTCTCCAAAATAGCCTCCTATGTAGCGGACTATTCTGGTAGCCTGGTAGAATTTTCCCAATTTACCAATACTCAGCTAGCCAAGTTTTTTGCCCGAGTGCAGATTAATACATCTAATCTCAGCGTTGATGTGGAAGATTTCATCAGTGGCTTTACAACGCTGGGAAAGTCACTCTCTGCAAGCTGGAATTTCCGCCGACTACCTTACAAGATGCGCACCGCAGTGATGGTGACAAAGACCGATCACTGCCTCAATGAAATCCTCTGGCGCACCAGTCTAGGTGAACTACCCATTGAAATCACCTCCGTGATTGGGAATCGTGACAACTGCCAAAAAATCGCAGAACAAGCCAAACTACCCTTCCACTTCATTGATATGGACGGAGAGAAAAAAGAAGCTGGGTTCCGTAAAGTCCACGAGATCCTAAAAGAAGAAAACGTAGAACTCACGGTATTAGCACGGTTTATGCAGATTTTACCTAACTGGTTTTGTGACAAACACAGTGGGAAAATCATCAATATCCACCACTCATTCCTACCTGCTTTCATCGGCGCTCACCCTTATAGGCAAGCTTATGAACGTGGCGTAAAACTCATTGGAGCTACATGCCACTACGTCACCAGTGATTTGGATGCAGGCCCTATTATCGAACAAGAAGTGCAGCGTGTGCAACACTTCCATACGCCTAAAGACCTAATGCGCTTAGGCCGTGACTGTGAACGTGATGCCATTGCACGTGGTATCCGCTACCACGTGCATGATCGTACTATCATCCACGAAAATCGTGCCATTGTTTTCCCCGACTAAGCGAAAAACTAAGTTGTAGCATTTAATGTCCTAGTCTGACCAGTGCCCCGAATACGGTACTGGTAGGATGTCAGCTCACGCAAAGCCATCGGCCCACGAGCATGTAGCTTATCCGTAGAAATACCAATCTCAGCTCCGAAGCCAAACTCTCCACCGTCACTAAAACGCGTAGATACATTATGAAAAACACAGGCACTATCAATCCTACTAATAAAGCTCTCTGCCCGCTCCTGATCAGCAGTGACGATACAGTCTGAATGACGAGAGCTATGAGTATTGATATGGTCAATTGCCTCAGACATACTCTCCACCACCTTGATTGCGATAACAAGATCCAGATATTCAGCATCCCAGTCTTCCGCCGCAGCAGGCTGCACCCTATCTACTAGTATACCTATCGTCTTTTTGCAGCCACGCATTTCCACACCCTTTTCTGCAAAAACCTCAGCCATTTTTGGCAGGAAATCTTCTGCCACAGTAGCATGCACAAGCAGAGTTTCTAGAGCATTACAAACACCTGGCTTCTGTGTCTTTGCATCATCTGCTAGAGACACTGCCATCTCAATATCAGCAGCTCTATCAACATAGGTGTGGCAAATACCATCGTAATGCTTAATCACTGGCATACGCGCGAGAGAAACCACTGTTTCTATCAGCCCTTTACCACCACGAGGAATAATAACATCAAGCCACTGATCCATACCCGCCATGACACTGACACTTTGCCGGTCTGTAAAAGGGATCAGCTGAATAGCATTCACTGGTAACCCAGCTTTCTCACCTCCAGACTGAAGTGCTGCAGCTAGAGCTTTATTTGAATGAATAGCCTCAGAGCCACCTCGAAGAATGGTAGCATTCCCTGATTTAAGACAAAGCACCGCCGCATCACTAGTCACATTAGGACGACTCTCGTAAATGATTCCAATGACGCCAATAGGAACACGAAGTTGCTGAATATGCACACCATTAGGCCGCGTCCACTCCTCCAGCACCTCACCTACAGGATCCGGAAGATCTGCGACTTCTTCTACTCCAGAAGCAATCGCCTCAAGACGAACAGGATCTAACCGAAGACGATCTAACATAGCGGAAGTTAGTCCATTCTCCTCACCTGCTTGAAGATCCAATAGATTAGCTCTTAAAATCTCATCTTCATGTTCGCGTAGCCCAATAGCCATCGAACGAAGAATGTTATTTTTTGTCTTTGAATCCAGCGTCGCCAAAGCATGTGCCGCAGCTCTCGCTTTAGCACCCATACCTAGAATAATTTCTTTAATTTCTTCGTTGTCCATATGACGTAATATTAAATATCTGATACCTCTAGTTGGCTTACCTCGTCTTTTATTTGCTGAGCGAGAGGCGTACTGAGATAACGCTCCGTGCTACTACAGCCTACAGTCACGATCCTTTTACCAGCAAACTCTGGACGCTTGGCTAACTGAATAGCCGACCAAATATTAGCCCCACTAGAAATACCCACAGGTAATCCCTCATTCTGAGCAACATTCTGCGCCATTGCAAAAGCATCCTCATTAGAAACCTGAAGCACCTCATCAATAATATCCACATTGAGATTACCAGGAATAAAGCCTGCACCAATCCCCTGAATCTTATGTGGACCAGGCTTCCCTCCAGAAATCACAGGACTATCCGTAGGCTCTACCGCAAAGGACTTCATGTCACAGCGGCTTTTTAACACTTCACTCACGCCGGTAATCGTCCCGCCAGTGCCTACTCCAGCAACAAAGGCATCAATTTTACCATCGGTAGCGGCCCAGATTTCTTCCGCAGTCGTCTGGCGATGTGCCTCTGGGTTTGCAGGATTATCAAACTGACTAGGACCAAAAGCACCTTCGCCAAGCTCTTCGACCATTTGTTTAGCCTTTAAAATAGCTCCTCCCATCCCCTTTGGCCCAGGAGTTAGCACGATTTCCGCGCCCAGCATACGGAGTAGCACTCGGCGCTCCATAGACATCGTTTCCGGCATAGTGAGAATACAACGGTAACCTTTAGCCCGAGCAACAAATGCCAGTGCTATGCCTGTGTTTCCAGAGGTTGGCTCCACAATGGTACCTCCCGGTTGAAGCAAGCCGTCTTGCTCAGCAGCCTGAATCATCGAGCGCCCTATCCGATCTTTAACACTAAAGAGCGGATTAAAAAATTCACACTTTACGAGGATCTCGGCATCCAGCCCTTGGGTGACGTAATTAAGTTTAACCAATGGGGTATTACCGACGGTATCTACTAGGTTGTTTGCTATAGTGGTCATAATAATGGAATGTTTGTTGTTTAATCTGCCACTGACTCTCGCCGATTCATCTCAGCAATCAAGCTTGATTCGCCTCATACTTCGTCATGTTCTGAAAATCCGTGCCTTTCCTAAAAATTATGATAAAAACCCCTCGTGTCTGCTATTGAAAAAAACACCACCTCTCTTCTAGGGCTCAGTAAAAAAGACCTAGAAACATTCTTCACCAACGCCGGTGAAAAGCCCTATCGCGCTAAGCAGGTACAGGAGTGGATCTTCCAACAACGTGTGCAAGAAATCTCAGAGATGACCAATCTCTCAGCACCACTCCGCGAGCGCCTCTCTGCGGAATTCCACCTCTCTGACATGACACATGTAGAGACTAAGGGCTCTGCTGATACTACGCGTAAGTTTCTCTTCCGCCTCCACGATGGCCGTTATGTGGAGACCGTCTTTATCCCAGCCTCCAAGGGGCTGAATGGTAGACAATCAGATAGGAAAACAATCTGCGTATCCTCTCAAGTAGGCTGCGCATTTGGCTGTAAATTCTGCGCTTCTGGCCTAGCCGGCTTTACCCGAAACCTCAGTGCAGCAGAAATCGTAGGCCAAATGATGATGGTGGAAAAAATCACAGGAGACACCATCAATAACATCGTCTTTATGGGAATGGGTGAGCCTCTGGCTAACATCAAAAATCTCATTCAATCATTAGAAATAATTACCAGTCACTGGGGTCTAAATATTGGCGCACGCCACATCACTGTATCTACTTCCGGTCTAGCTCCAGCGATCAAAAAACTCGCTGAGTTCCCAGTCCCTATCCGCTTAGCGATCTCTCTGCATGGCGCCACCGATGACGTCCGTGACCTCATCATGCCCGTCAATAAAAAGTGGCAGATTAAGGAGTTGTTCGAATCACTTCATTACTGGAGAAAGCACAAAAAACAAAAAATTTCCTTAGAGTATATTCTTATTCAGGGAGTAAACGACTCCATGGAACAAGCCAGTATCCTTGCCAAACGCGCCAAGGGGATTAATGCAAAAGTCAACCTCATCCCCTACAACACCGTAGAGGGCCTAGACTGGGTGCGTCCATCTGAAGAAGTATGCTACGCATTCCGTGACATCATCGCAGGGGCAGGAATCAATACCACCCTCCGCTTAGAGAAAGGCCATGATATCAACGCCGCCTGCGGACAGCTTAGGCTGAAAAAGGAAACAGCTGAGGGCATCATCCCTGCACCCGTCAAGGCTGGCAGGTGAAGTATATTAATGGTCAGGACAGCTACTATCCGTAGGAGCATCAGCAGGCACTGTGCTGGCTTGGATAAACTGCTTTTCCACGAGATACTGCTCCACCTCATCACCTGAAACATCAGCAAGCATATCACCATTTACCATCACACAAGGACTCAGTGGCTGGCCACTTTTCTGCTCCATTTCCCAACGAAACGCTGGATTTTTGATAATATCCTTCTCGGTGAATTCAAGATCATACTTACGCATAATAGCGCGTACGCCCTCGCTCCAGCCGCAAAAAGTTTTCAGGTAGCAGATGATTTCAGGATTAGTTTCACTCATAAAATTTAAAAGGTAGTTTGCCCCATCAAATGACTCCATTAACACACTCTTTGCAACATGAATTATCACCAATAAACAGACGAAGGAATCAGCGTATCTAAATACACTATCAATTCAGTATTAACGAGAATACAATCAATGAAGCTTTTAAGGTGTTCTATTCAGCCCAGATGTTGCATTCCTAGAAATCTAAATTATCTATCTAGGTTAAAGTCAACGCTCCTACACATCTCCTCTGCGTCATGCCACACAAGATTTACCAAGCCACCATCTCAGCAAACGGCGAACTCATCGACGGCTCACCGATCAACGAACTTTCTGCTGGTGACCAGCTAGAACTTTGCATCAATGGCCAGCAACTCGTAAGTAATACGAATCCCCTCACCCTCCTTGGGCGTAGAAAAGAATACCTACCGCACTCCCATCATTTCGAGCTGACAGCTTTTCAACCCCAGCCCAATGGCACCTGCCAACTTCGCTACACGTTGAAAAAGCATTAGCTCGCAGCCTGAGCGCTAGGACGCTGATAGACAGCACCTAATATCTCACGGCATTCCGCAACGCTATACTTGGAGACAACAGTAGCAAGAACGGCGTCACCATAACCTTTACGAAGCAGATTCATATCTTCAACCCAAGCACCACAAGAAGCATCACTCATCACGCGGTGGAGACTCAGTAATTTTGAGAATGCAGTGAGGTCCTTGCTACAAGCCGAGGTAATAAGTTGGAGGTAATCAACATTAGCCATATCACGGGCAACTGTCACGATAGGAAGAAGCTGCCCCGCATCCACATTACTGTACTTTGCCGATAGCTGCTCAAAAAAGACCGAGCCATCCTGAGGTGCCAAAGCTACTAACTGAGTGCGCCCATCTAGTTCACGCGGTGGCTCATGGCCTTCCGTCTTCGGTTTACGCACGATACTTGTGGCTACGGAACTAGTCACAGGGCGCGCAACGGGGGCAGTCACAGGTTTACTAACAGCATGACTAACGGATTGCTTCGGTTGCGCCTCACTCGCCGCCACTGAACCTGTCAATGAAGTTGGAGATGTTTGAGCGGCTGGTTCATCTGTTGATTTAGAACGCTTAAAGACGGATTTAAGAGAGCCTAGCAATCCTCCACTATTAGCCTTTGGCTGTTCAGTATGGCGCTCCGCTAAAACGTTAGCGACCATATCACTCACATCCTCTTTGATCTCGATAGGTTTCTCGGGCTCTTCCACCTTGCTAGGTGTATCGTCAGCCTGAGCTACTTTTGCGATCACTTGACTCACCTCTGCTTGATGATTATTAAAATCTCCTTCAGGGCGCGATGCCGGCTCTATCGCTGCTAGATCAGATAAACTAGCAACTCTCGCGGTAGCCTCCTTCGCTTTTGCTTGAATAGCCGCTGTTGCTTCAGCACTCTGACTAACAGGCGTGGCAGGTTGCTGATCTTGAGAAGATGGCTGCTGCACTTGCTCAGCAAATGGTTCCGTATCAGCAACGGGCTTCAGCATCGGTTTTTCTGGAGCCACCTGCTCTTGCACATGGGAGCTTACACTGGAAGTCGAAGTTTCTGCAGTAGCAGGCACATCACTTTTTTCATCTTGCTGGTCACCACCAGCAGATGCTTGCCCTTCTTCCATTTCTTTGTGTTTGAAAAAATTCACCAATGAAGAATGTGATTCTTCTTCGTTAACTGCTTCCTTTTGGAGTGAACTTTCTTGAGTCTGTTGTTTAGCTCCAGCTTCAGAAGCTGGTGGCAGCACTGGCTTGGGCTCCCGAACAGGACTGCTTGGGAGCGGCGTCGAACTCACAGCATCTGAGTTTGATCTTTCAACTGGTGCTGTTTGTTTGACAGGGGCCTTCAAAGGTACTCGCTGGGTGACCGAGTTGAGCAGCATTTCCGCGGCAGAACCTTCCCCCTCGGTTGAATCATCGACGAGATCAGAAACACTCATATCGCGTGGACCTTCCCATGGAAAATCATCAACCTCCACCAGATCTTCCCAGTGATCATCACCACTATCCGCATTCATCAGCGACATCTCAAAATCTTTATCAATGAGCTCTATATTTTTGGCGGTAGCTACACCATAGAATCTTAAAGCCTGCAGAGCTAAACCTTCCTTCAGCAGAGCCTTGGCAATATTTAAGTATTCTTCAGGGTTGTCTTGATTGGTCTCAATCATCGTGGATACCAAACGCACGGCGCGTGCAGGCTGCCCCATCGCAACTACTCTGACCGTAAATACCACTTCCTCCGTTACAGGAGGAACCTCTGGCGCAGCCCATATAAGTTTTGAAGCATCAAGATAGAGACCTTCATCGTAAAGAACCTGCACCACTCTTTTGCGCGTCGCCCAATCATCTGGGCTTTGCTCGACCAGTTTAATCAGTAATTCCTGAGCGCCGTCAAATCCGTTGATTGAATTAGTTAATATCATAAATAAAAATAGCAAATGTATAGGGTTTCTTACTATATAATTAAACCAGATGTCAATGTTGAATATTTAGAAATGTTAAAATTACAACATCATCAATACAGGTTTTTCAAAAAGATAACCCAAAAAAAGCTCTTGTCTTCCAAAATTTTCGTAAAATTTGAAAGCAGTGCGCAAAAAGTATCGCCAAAGCTCATCACGCTTGGTTTTCTCATGCCTGTGGAAAAAAGCTCAACAACCGCCATTCTCGGAGCTGGAATCACTGGCCTCTGTATCGCTCACGCGCTACGGAAATCAGGTCAAAAATGCCACATCATCGAAAGTAGTGACCGTGTTGGAGGAGCCCTACAAAGCACTCAGGAGCACGGCTTCCTAGCAGAGCATGGACCGAACAGTCTACTCCTGAAAGATCGGCGCGTTCTGGAGCTTCTTGAGCAAATTAACCTTGGCGGCTCTCACATTCAAGACGCCCGCCCGGAGGCACATAATCGCTTCATCGTTCATCAAGGGAAACTTTGCAAGATGCCTCACACTCCACTCAATATGCTTCGCAGTCCGTTATTTAGTCTGGGTGGTGCACTAAGAGTTGCTAGAGAACCATTGATAGGACGCTACCAGGGTGAACAAGAAGAGAGCTTCGCAGACTTTGTTAGAAGACGGTTAGGCCGTGAGATATTAGAGAGCGCTGCTGGACCATTTGTCAGCGGCATTTACGCAGGTGACCCTGAGCGCCTATCTATTCGCTACGCCTTCCCTCGGCTCTGGAAGCTTGAAAATACGCATCGCTCCCTACTGCTCGGCGCCCTCAAGATGCGCAAAGATAAACATAAAGATACACACACCACATCCCCCACACGCACCATTTCATTCAGAGACGGCCTCGCGATGCTTCCGCGAGCGCTAGCCCAGAATCTCTCTGAGGGTGAACTTAAATTACAAACCAATATTACTCATATCACCCCGCTTGATGGCGGATGGAAACTGACATGGACCACCTCTCAAGGAAATCAGGAATCTCACCTCTATAGCCGTCTGATCATCACAGTGCCGCATCACCGGATCAGCACACTCCCCTTACCAAGTGATGTGATACAACAACTTACTCCTGTTTCCGCCATTGAGTCACCACCTGTTACCAGTCGGGTCTTTGGCTTCAAACGCGAGCAAGTAGAGCATCCGCTCGATGGCTTTGGGATGCTAATTAAGGCGGCTGAAAAAAGCCCCCTACTCGGCGTTCTATTTTCATCTAGCATGTTTGATCATCGCGCTCCAAATGGCCACATTACCCTCACCTGTATGATGGGCGGAGTAAAAAACCCACAGTATGCAGAAAACACGGATCAAGTGGTGCTGGACGAACTCAAAAAGCTCCTCGGAGTCAGAGGCACTCCCACCTTCCGCCACAGCACCAGCTGGCAACACGCCATCCCCCAATACAACATTGGCTACTCTAAGGTGCTGAATGCTCTCAAAGATTGCGAAAGCTCACACCCTGGACTTCACTTTGCCGGGAACTACCGTAATGGTATCTCCGTGACGGACTGCATCATCAACGGGCTCAATCTTGGTCACCACCTAGGTCATTACAAAAAATCACCTTGAGCGAACAGGAACCAAGACTCACCTCAGCCAGCTCAAAAGTCTTGCGGAACGCGCACTCCACCGTTACATGCAGCCACTTCTTATTTAGAACCCACTTTCATCATGGCAGGATTTTTCAAAAAGCTTCTTAACAAAGTCACCAACAAAGCAGAAATTGACTGGGATGAGTTAGAGGCTGATCTGATAGGAGCCGATCTAGGCGCCCGCACCACCATGTCCATCATCGATGAGCTCCAAGACATGGGCCGAAAGATCTCTGGTGATGATGTCATTGATGTCTGTAAGCAGCATATTGCCAGTATCCTGAAGGAAGATAGCGCCCCACTCACACCGCGCAGCGATGGAAAACCCATGGTTATTCTCGTAGTTGGCGTCAATGGCACAGGGAAAACAACCTCTTCCGCCAAGCTTGCTTACCTCCTTAAACAACAAGGCCACTCCGTCATGCTAGCCGCCGCAGACACCTTCAGAGCAGCAGCCGTAGAACAGCTAGGACTCTGGGGAGAACGCCTCAGTATCCCCGTGGTAAAGGGCGCACATAATGCAGATCCTGCCTCCGTCTGCTACACCGCTCACCAGCAAGCCACCTCTTCTGGCACCCAATTTCTAATCTGTGACACAGCCGGAAGGATTCACACACGCCATAATCTAATGCAGGAGCTAGGGAAAATCAAACGCACCCTTGGAAAACAGGACGAGGAAGCTCCCCATCAGACACTATTAGTCGTAGACGCCACCACAGGCAGTAACGCCCTCACCCAAGCCAAGGAATTTAATAAAGCCATTAAGCTAGACGGCATGATCGTTACCAAGATGGATGGCTCTGGCAAAGGTGGCGTAGCCGTCTTAATCCAAAAAGAACTTGGTCTATCCACACGCTTTATCGGTCTCGGCGAAGAGCCTGAGCTATTTCAGGTCTTTAAAAAACAAGAATTTGTTGAAGGTATTCTCTAACCACGGAGGCCACTCAACCCCTTGATCTTAGGATCCATTAACCGTGCTGCAAATTTCACAGACACTACCATCACAGCCACCACGCGCGGTGCAATACTCCCGACCGTAAAAAATAATTTGTAAATGGAGCTTATTCCATTTCTCACGAGGCATTAGTCGCTTAAGATAGCGCTCCGTCTCCACCACATTTTTACCAGGACTAAGCCGCCAACGTTTGGCGAGACGATGAATATGAGTATCCACTGGAAATGCAGGCACACCAAATGCCTGCGCCATCACCACTGAAGCCGTTTTATGCCCCACTCCCGGGAGCTCCTCAAGAGCATCAAAATCGGCAGGCACTTCCCCTCCATACCTCTCCACAAGAATACGCGAGAGCTCTGATATAGCTTTAGATTTTCGTGGAGAGAGGCCGCAAGGACGAATAATTGCCTTAATATCCTCCACCGCCACATGCATCATCTTATGAGGCGAATCCGCTAACTTAAAAAGCGCAGGGGTAACCTGGTTCACTCTAACGTCAGTGCATTGGGCCGAGAGTAACACCGCTACAAGCAATGTATAAGGATCGCTATGATCCAGAGGAATAGGTGTTTCAGGGTAGAGCTCCTCTAGTCGCTTTACAATAAAGTCGGCGCGTTCTTGCTTGGTCACTGTAGCACCTTAACGCGCGGCTTTAAAAAAGGGAAAAGTAATTTTACCCATAATGCTTCATACTCAAAAGCAGGTCACACCTAATTAGTGACATAAGCATCACCCATCTTACGCTTACAGGCGTAATACATCTTACGGCAGTGCGCATACCCCTTACGCCCTTTGAGTAAATTCAAACTACGCTGAAAAGACCCCCACTGAACCACGGTAATTTCCGTCTTCCGGGTGCCCCATTTATTCATCAGCCACAGACTTGGTTTAAAAATATCAATGGTATTTGTCCCCACCAGAGCAGAACCATAATCATCGACCACATAAGTGTATGGAAGACCCTTGATACGAAACACCGTTCCTAACGGATACACCGACCAATCAGCCGCAGCACTACGGACAGCCCCGTATTTAAGAACCGTACCACTGGCATTCATACGACCAAAGGCACCAGGCTCCATTTCCATATGGGAATATGCCGTGGTGCGCACATAACGAGTCCGGTTAGACATTTTACTGTATGTCGGCATACCATGTTTGTCTTTGGGCAGAGCAGCAGACTTACTGATCAGTGCTGGTGATGCTATCGGCGGGAGAAATGCCTTTTTCTTAACTCCCGCTTTAGTAGGCTTTTTAGATACTGTCGGTGTATGATTAGCACTACAGCTAGCAAAAGCACAGAGAGAAAAACATCCGAGACTGATCCATAAAGGTTTTAAAAACATAATCAATTGGGGGTAGCAGGTTGATAAACGGTGAACTTCAGGCATTACAGAAATGATTGATAAAAGCTGATATTAAACTTTTGAAAAGGATCTTCCGTGACAAATCTGTAATATGTCAGCAAAAGCTTGGCAATACTTTTCCATCTCATTGAACATCAAAATGGCACACTTAGCACCACATAACTCATTCATTAATAATCACTAAATTCATCAAACAAGAACATAAACCCCACCGTATTCGGCAAAGCATCACAACCACCCCATTAGCCTTTACTCATCAACATCACCCAAAATGCCGCATATCCTTCTTGCATCCTCTCTGACAATGATTATGGATCTCTTCCATCATGAGTTCAGCCAATCATCTCGACCAACTTAAAAAATACACCACCGTCGTTGCCGACACAGGAGATTTCACCTCCATGGAGGAATACCAACCACAGGATGCTACAACCAACCCATCCCTCATCCTACAAGCAGCGGCCAAGCCAGAATATAAACACCTCGTCGAACAAGCTGTTAATGAGCACAAAGACTCCGGCCTCACAGGCAAGGCTCTACTCGAAAGCATTATCGACCGTATCCTCATTCTCTTTGGCCTTGAAATTCTTAAGATCGTGCCCGGCCGAGTCTCCACCGAAGTAGACGCACGTCTTTCATTTGACACCGCTGGCACCGTCGCCAAAGCTCGCCACCTCATCGCCCTTTATGAGAAGGAAGGCATCAGCAAAGACCGCATCCTCATTAAAATTGCCTCCACTTGGGAAGGCATACGCGCCGCAGAAGAACTAGAGCGTGAAGGTATCCATTGTAACCTCACGCTACTTTTTGCTTTTGCTCAGGCAGTTGCTTGCGCCGAGGCAAAAGTCCAGCTGATCTCTCCCTTCGTTGGTCGTATCTACGATTGGTATAAAAAAGATACAGGTATCGACTATCAAGGCGCTGAAGACCCAGGAGTGCTGTCAGTCACTCAGATTTACAACTACTACAAAAAATTCGGATACAAAACCGAGGTGATGGGCGCATCATTTCGCAATACTGGACAGATCACCGAGCTCGCTGGCTGTGACCTCCTCACCATCAGCCCCGGATTACTCGAAGAACTTCAAAACACCGAAGGTGAACTCAAGTGCAAGCTCACAGAAGACGCTGCCCAAGCCTGTGATCAAGAGCAAATCTCGCTCGATGAAACCGCCTTCCGCTTTATGTTTAATGAAGATGCAATGGCCACAGAGAAAACTGCCCAAGGCATCCGAAGCTTCTCTGCCGATATCGTAAAATTAGAGAATTTGATCTTAGACATACTCGGTTAAAAATCGCTTTTAATTACTGAGAGTTAATTTCAGTAGATCAAGAATCAAAAAAAACGGCATGTTTACACAAAACATGCCGTTTTTAGTTTTACAAAATCGCTAAGCCAGCGTAAATGAGCCCCGAAACACCAATCTTTCACCTAACCAGCTTATGAGCACTCAAGAAATGGACGGAGCACAAGCTCTCATCAAAACCCTCGATAGCCTCGGAGTCGAATATATTTTCGGATACTCTGGCGGAGCCGCTATTCCGATCTTTGATGCCCTCGTCACCGTAAAGACCAATATCGAGTTCGTACTCGCGCGTCACGAGCAAGGCTGCTGCCATATGGCGGATGGCTACGCACGCGCCACAGGCAAACCAGCCGTTGTCCTCGTAACATCGGGCCCAGGTGCTGGTAACACCATCACCGGCATTATGACCGCGCAAATGGACTCTGTGCCCATGATTATCCTCTGCGGCCAACAAGTAACATGGATGCTAGGTAAGGACGCCTTCCAAGAAGCTGACACTTTTGGCATCACCATGCCCATCGTAAAACACAATTACTTGGTCAAAGATACCAATGACATCCCACGTGTAGCGCGTGAAGCCCACCACATCGCCACCAGTGGAAGACCAGGACCAGTCCTCATTGATCTCCCCAAAGATATCACCCAAGGGCCATTCTCTGGCGATATGGACCCTGAGCTGGATCTTCCGGGATACCAACCAGAGAAATCTTATTCTGTAGATGCTCATGGGATTGATGAAGCACTACAACTTATCCACAAAGCACAGAGGCCGCTTATTCTAGCAGGTCATGGCGCCATGATTTCCGGCGCTGATGCCGAACTCAAGGAACTTGCAGAAACTTTGCAATGCCCTGTGACCTCTACCTTACTCGGTAAGGGCGTCTTCCCAGAAGAGCACCCGCTTTCAGTAGGTATGTTAGGCATGCATGGCACCGCTTACGCGAACAAAGCCGTCTGCGCCTGTGATGTCCTCATCAACATCGGCTCACGTTTTGATGACCGCATCATCGGCCAAGCAGACCAATTTTGTAAGAACGCAAAAACTATCCACATCGATATCGATGCCTCTGAAATGGATAAGATGATCCAGACAGATGTCAAAATCATTGCCGATGCAAAAACAGCCTTAAAAGAAATCAACAAACGGATTTCAGGCCTCCCCACTGAGCCCTGGCTTGCTAAGATTGAAACATGGAAAAAGAAATACCCACTCTCCTACCGTAAACAAGGCGGCCTACGAATGCAGCAAGTCATTGACGAAATGTATCAAATCGCAGGGGGGGATGCCATCGTTACCACAGACGTTGGTCAGCACCAAATGTGGGCTGCACAATTTTATAAAACCAATGCCTCATGGAAATGGATCTCATCTGGTGGCGCTGGCACCATGGGCTTTGGATTCCCCGCTGCCATTGGAGCACAGTTTGCTTGCCCCGATCAAACTGTCATCTCTATCAGTGGTGATGGAGGCTTCCAGATGACACTCTTTGAACTATCCACCGTAGCCCTGCATAAGCTTCCAGTAAAAATCGTCGTCCTCAATAACCACTACCTCGGCATGGTTCGTCAGTGGCAAGAACTCTTCTTTGATGGTCGCGAATCCGGTGTAGACCTCGAAGGTAACCCTGACTTCTGCAAGCTCGCAGCCGCCTATGGCATCCCATCATTTAACATCAAGCGCCCTGCCGATGTCAGAAAGCAGTTAGAAAAAGCCTTTGCGATTAAAGACGGCCCTGTGCTCATCCACGCCGAGTGCATCAAGAGCGATAACGTTTTCCCAATGATACCGGCTGGCGCGGCTCTCGAAGACATGCTCACAGAGCCACCAAAACATAAAATGGCTAAGCCAACAGGATCCACCTAACCCCCCAAGCTTTTCCTGTTCATCTACTCAATTTACACTAACAAAATTCTACCATGTCTCTTGTAACTACCGATCTCCCACCGGAAAACCTCACCCCGGAAACCCCCATCCACACTCTTTCCGTACTCGTCAACAACAAGCCAGGTGTCCTTATGCGTATCTGCCAAGTTTTTGCTCGGCGTGGATATAACATTGATTCACTCGTTGTCTCAGAAGGACGGAATAAAGAATTTGCACGTATGACCATCGGCGTCAGTGGAGATCCTGATGGCCTTGATCAAATCATTCTCCAGGTCAACAAACTCGTGGATGCCATTCACTGCTTTGAGCACAACAGCGATGAATCCGTGGTCAAAGAGCTTCTATTAATTAAATTCTTAGTCCAGAAAACAGAGCGCACAGAAGCCCTGCAAATCATCGATCATTACGGAGGAAAAACCGTTGACCTCACCCCAACATCAATGATTGCCATGATCAACGGAGGCTCCTCCAAAATCGATGCGGCACTCGCCATGTTCTCACAGTTCGAGATCGTGGAAACCGTGCGCACAGGCAAAGTGGTCATGGCGCGCAGTGACACCCCCACCTAAGTGGCTTAATCCAGCTGATAAGCTGCCGCCACTTTTCCCAACAATAGAGGATGCACCTGCGGCAGCCCGGCTACCATCAGCCGGTCAGCAAACATATTAAATGGCTCTCCATGGTGATTACTCACCACGATACCATTTTCCTCCATCATCAGGACACCTGCGGCAATATCGTAAGGCTGAAGATCCGTCTCCCAAAACCCCTGATGCCAGCCCATAGCCAGATGAGCTACGTCAAGGGCAGCACTCCCAGAACGGCGGATACCACGCCCCAGCGTCAAGACACCTGCTGCAGCTGTAAAAAACTGATCCGCAATATCAGGTGACCGATAAGGGAAACCCGTAGAGAATAGCGCCTCTGACACATCCGCATCAGGATAACGAGGCTTACAAAGCTCACCATTATAAGCCACTCCCTGTCCTTTAATACAGGTGAATAGCTCATCAGAAAACGGTTTATAAACCACCCCTAACAAAGGGATACCGTGCTTCACAAGCGCTACGGAAACGGAAAACTGATCGAGCCCACTCAGATAGTTTGTCGTCCCATCGAGAGGATCCACAATCCACACCAGATCTTGGCCCCCCTTTTTACCGCTCTCCTCACCATAGAAACCAGCATTGCTAACCAGAGGCAACAAACCCTCAGCGAGAATTTTCTCTGACTCAACATCCACAAAAGAAACCGTCTCCCGCACCGCTTTCATATCACTGGCATCATCCGGCATCTGACGGAAATATTGCAGCTGAAACGCCCCCACCCTCCTAACAATATTGACCGTTAAATTTAACACAGAGGTAAGTTCATCCATGTGCAGCATCATGCTAAATGCACAGCAGTCAGAAAAGATGAAATAAAAAAAAACTGAACATCCAGAAATGACATCAACCCCTTGCGCAAATCAAGATAACATGCTAAATGCCCCGCATCATGCCAGTAGCCACACCCAAACAATATGCCGCCATGCTTGATGCTGCCCAAGAGGGTGGCTATGCATATCCAGCAATCAACATCACCTCACTAACAACGATTAGCGGTGCGCTCAAAGCTTTTGCTGAAGCCGGCTCAGATGGCATTATTCAAGTTTCCACGGGGGGCGGCAGCTTCGCCTCCGGAACATCGGTAGCAGATGAAGCCTTTGGCGCCATCATCCTCGCAGAGGCCACACACCGATTAGCTGAGAAATACGATATCCTCGTAGCGCTCCACACCGATCACTGCCATCCACAGAAAGTAGAAAGCTTTTTAAAACCCCTCCTGCAAGCTTCACGCGAACGTATCGCTGAGGGTAAAGGTCCTCTTTTCCAATCTCACATGTTTGACGGCTCTGTCGTTGAACTTGATGAGAATATGGCCATCTCCAAAGAGCTCCTCGCAGAGTGCGCAGAGCTCGATATCATCTTAGAAATCGAAGCTGGCTGTGTAGGCGGAGAAGAAGATGGCCATGATACCTCAGGCCTACCTGCGGAAAAGCTCTACACATCACCAGAGGATATGATGCAAGTTTATGAAACACTTCACGAAGTAGGCCGTTTCATGTTTGCCGCCACCTTTGGTAATGTCCACGGCGCGTACAAGCCAGGCTCAGTTAAACTTCAACCCACCATTCTCAAAGACGGTCAAAAAGTCGTCACAGATAAATATGGCGCCGAGGCAGAGATGGATCTCGTCTTCCACGGCGGCTCAGGATCATCACTTGAAGACATCCGCGAGACCCTCGATTACGGTGTGGTTAAAATGAATATTGATACCGATACTCAATACGCATTTACACGCCCCATCGTCACCCACATATGCGAAAATATCGAAGGAGTACTTAAAATCGATGGTGAAGTAGGCAACAAAAAAGTCTACGATCCCCGCGGCTACCTCAAAAAGGCAGAACAAGGTCTCTGTGACCGCCTCAAAGTAGCCTGTGACGATCTGCTCTCTACCGGAAAGTCAATCTACGGCAAAGTCTAAGGATTTTACCACCAAAGGCAGCTCAGCACCTCGCTGGCACCACTATTTGCTAGCCTTACTCTACCTCAACATGTCCCAAAAAAATCAAGATAACCCTCTAGCTAACATCATGTGGAATGTCCTCATTCCCGTGGTAGCTCTCAGCTTTCTTGGGAAAAATGGCGACAAATTTTGGAATATAGGTCCTGTCTGGGGAATGCTCGTCGCGGTATCACTCCCCTTGATCTACGGCATCCACCACTTAATAAAAACAAAGAAGCCTAACTTCTTCTCAATTTTAGGCGTGGTTAGCATCGTATTAACAGGAGGGATCGCAATCATGGCTTATCAGGATAACGGCACTGTCGATGAACAAGCCCCTCTCTGGTTTGCACTCAAAGAAGCCGCCATTCCATTTGTCTTTGGTATCACCATCCTCATTTCTCACTGGACTAAGACTCCTCTGGTGCGTGTTTTTCTCTACAACCCTGATTTTTTTAACATCCCACTGATTGAAAAACGCATCAAAGAAAAAGAAAAAGAACCTGAGTATAAAAAACTCATCTTCAGCGGAACACTACTTCTAGCAGGTTCCTTTTTCATCAGCATGGTAATGAACTACTTCCTCGCCATGTATTTCCTCAATGGCAATACAGGCTCACAAGAAGACTTTAATTCAGGCGTTGCGAAACTCACAGGATGGGGATTTGCCGTCATCGGCGTCCCCATGCTCGTCATTCTTATGATCACCATGTGGAAGTTCGTGTCCAGTCTCAAGAAATTAACAGGCATGGACAACGAAGAAATCCTGCTCCCTCGCTAGAGATAGATCTGCGTTAAAACAGGATACGCAAGATCCTGTCTTTTTTAATCCACCATGTTATCGACACGGGAAGCAAGCTCCACGTCAATATCGGTAACGCCTCCTACATCCTCTGTCATAAGACGTAAAGTCACCTTACAGTCACGGATATCAATTTCTGGAAAATGTTGAGCTTCATTCACAATTTCGGCAATATCATTTACGAAATCAATACTCTCCATGTATTCCTCAAATTCAATGGTACGGGTAATGCTATCTCCCTCAACTTCCCACTCAGGGCAGCGCTTAAGGGCTTCATCTAGTTCATCGGCTGGAATCAATTCTTCTGACATATGGATAAATAGTAAGTCGTTTCTGGTAGGCAAAGATTGATTGCTTTTTAACTATCTTGGCAAGCATCTTTATTTCTCTTTTTTATTTTATTCCTCAAAAATCACTATTTGCATATCTGAAATAGTGCGTATATCATTCTACCACAATGAAAATCCTTTTATTCCTTAGCCTTCCACTGTTGTTCCTTGTTGTCAGTTGTACGAGCACACCCACCAGCCGTATCGAAAAAAACCCAGCACTCTACAACGATCTAAGCTCGAAACATAAGAAGCTGGTCAGTGAAGGAAAAATCACCAAAGGCATGAGTAAACCTGCAGTCTTCCTCGCCATGGGGCATCCAGACCGTAAAATAGACGGCAACAAGGACGGTAAAAACTTTTCGCGCTGGGCATACTCTGTGATGACCCCAATCTATAGCAACGGATTTAGACCTTACTACGGCTATGGTTATGGCCGTTACGGTCATAGATCCCGATACGGAATTGGCTATCACCCGTCTATTCACTATGTTCCTAGCCGAGGAGCTTCTGTCGAGTTCATCAATGAAAAAGTCACTAACTGGAGTGTAGCTAGCCATAATTTTTAACCAAAAAAAGAGACCAACTCGTATAAAACAAGCTGGTCTCTTATCAAAAAATAAATTGTAACGCGGAATTACTCCTCGTCCTTTTTAGTTACCTCTTTCTTAGCAGCTTTTTTAGCTACCGCTTTTTTAGCAGCTGTTTTTTTAACTGCCTTTTTCGCCGCAGCCTTTTTTGCTGTCTTTTTGGTAGCTGTCTTTTTAGCGGCTACTTTTTTTACCGTCTTCTTCACAGGACTAGACTCCTTACGCGCAATACTGGCTTTCTTTTGCTCGTTTTTGCGCTTTAGATACAGTTTACGGCGACTACGTTTGATGGTTTTGTTATGTTGCTTACCCATAGGAAAAAATAATTGTGTAGGGGAATTAACGCCTTGTGAGATACCAAGCAAGCTCAAAGTAGCTAATCTCGCTGTTTCCAGCAGTATACCCTCATCGCCGGGTCCCTGTAAGCCGGTAAAATGTATCAGAGCTCACCTCACGAGCTGCCCGGATAGAATCCCCGCTCATGGCAAGAATACGCTCTAAACAAATTTTTTGATCCTCTTCACTCACAAATTCCATACCAACTAGCGCACGCCCCACTCTCTCACCAGAGTATGTGTAGTTAAAATAACAAAGACTCGCAATATCCTTGATCTGATTCATAAACTGCAGAAAAGCACCCGCCCGTTCAGGGAACTCGATATTGATAAACAAGGGGTACGCAAATAGTTCAGGTGAATAATTGATAATTCGGTAAACCACATCCTCATCTTGAGAAACCTCACTAACACTTGCACCTCTTGCGGCTAGCACTTCTTCTAACTGACTGTAGTCTTCCTCTGATCCAATAAAACCAATCACAGGATACTGCACCTGAGATTCAACACGGCCATACTGTAAATCCACAATACTAATATGCTCTGGCACTTGTTGGAGAAATTGCACTAACGAACCACAGCCTTCTGGAATAGGAACTCTCAGATAACGGCGTTGATTAGAGCCTATTCCAGCCCTACCTGAAATCCCACTCAACTGGGCAAAATCCATATTTGCACCACTAATGATAGTCAGCACTTTTTCACCAGCCGCTACTTCTCCTACTTCGTTATGCTGATAAAATCCAGCTAATGCCATCGCACCACTCGGCTCAGGGATAACCCGTATAGACTCCCACAATGTCCGCATGGAATGGCACACTTCATTATTAGTCACCGTAACAACGCCATCTAACAAATTATTGCAGTATTCAAAAGTATTCCCCCCCACTTTCCTCACCGCAGTACCATCACAAAAAACATCCACATAATCTAATTCCACTGGAGCTCCCTGCTCGATCGCCAACTTCATCGAGGCTTGCTCAACACCTTCCACACCGTAGATCTTAATTTCTGGCCAATAACGCTTTAGCCAACAAGCCAAAGCCGCAGCTAAGCCACCACCCCCAATAGCCACATAAGCACGATCAAATGGCCCTTGACCACTCATCACCACTTCATCTGCAAGTGTTCCCTGCCCACCCATCACCGCAAAATCGTCATAGGGGTGAATATAAACACCTGATGTAGATTGACAAAATTCCCTAGCAGCAACACCTGCATCATCATAGGTGTCGCCAATTAATCGGATCTCCACATGATCACCACCAAACCGAAGCACCTCACGTTGCTTGACCTCAGGAGTAGAGCGCGGCATAAAAATTGTAGCCTGGCATGCCAGAGCCTTCGCCGCCAGGGCCACCCCTTGGGCATGATTACCTGCAGAAGCGGCTACAATACCTTTTAACCGATCTGCAGGACTCAGTGCAGCCATGGCGTTATAAGCCCCACGCCATTTGTATGCCTTAATCGGACCTAAATCTTCACGCTTAACCCAGACATCAGCATCCACATTCGGTAAAGGCAAGCGCTCTAATGGAGTAGGCTCGCCCACACTATACACTCTCTCACGCGCCATGAGAATCTCGCTAAATAGGCGATCTGTCTCGGAGCAATGAGATTCAAGAATGCTGTCAGTTTTCATAAGTTTTGAAATAGGGTAATTCTACCGTTTAGTCCACGGTCAATCCATTGGAATCATACACAAAAAACCCGAATTGCGATCTCAGCAATCCGGGTTGAGAAATGCTCAGATATTTGATTATCCGTTGTAAATCCAGTAGGAAACGCCCACCACAACAACAACAGCAATGAATACCCATAGGTAAACCATTGCACTGCTAGAAGCACGTTCACCAGTATTCTGAAGACGATCGTAGCGGCCTTTGATTTTTCCTTTGCGGAGGAAACCATCATAGTTGCGCTGTAACAAGTGAGTCTCCACTTGGCGCATAAAGTCCAGCAGCACACCCACAATAATCAAAAGACTGGTTCCACCAAAGAAGGAAGTAACAAGAAACGGCAATTCACTACCAATGATACCTCGCGGCATTTGGGCTACCACCCAAGGAAGAATAAAGATGATGGTTAGGAAAATAGCACCAGCAAAGGTCAAACGCGTCATGGTGAAATCAAGAAAGTCAGCCGTAGGCTTACCTGGACGCACCCCGGGGATATATCCACCGCTACGCTTCAGGTTCTCAGAAATTTCACTAGGCTGGAACATAGTAGCCACCCAGAAATAAGAGAAGAAGAAGATCATGACACCTGCGATCAGGTAATAACCCAGCTCACCACCAGCAAGCATGTTTTGCAATTTAACAGACCATTCTGCTGTAGGAAATGCTTGAGAAAGAACGAAACTTGGTAATGAAAGGATCGCCGTGGCAAAAATGATCGGCATCACACCTGCGTAGTTCACCTTAAGCGGGAGATACTGAGTCTGGCCACCGAGCTGCTTACGCCCCATGACACGCTTAGCATACTGCACCGCGATTCTGCGCTGCGCCTGAGTAATGGCAATCGTAGCTGCAATTACAAAAATTAAGAACGCTACTAGGAAAACAAGGAAGGCCGCAGCACCAGAACCTGCATCACCTGAAATCAACGTCTGCCATGTAATCACGAGAGCGCCAGGAAGAGCGGAAATAATATTAACCGTAATGATAAGAGAGATACCATTACCTAAACCACGATCCGTGATCTGATCACCAATCCACATCAGAAGAAGCGTGCCAGTAACAATAGTCAACACCGTCATCGCAATGAAAGCCATGCCATGATTAGGCACTACTTCACCAAAAGCACTAATCCCTCCAAGACCAGGAATATTACCCGGGTTCTTAAGACTAATAGCGAGCAAATAACCCTGCACCAAGGCAATCACGATCGTAATCGCCCGAGTATATTGATTAATTTTCTCACGCCCACCATCTTCACGAGCAAGCTTAGAGAGCTTAGGCACCACAGCTGTCATCAGCTGCATCATGATAGATGCCGAAATATAGGGCATGATACCAAGGGCAAAGACACCCATCTTCTGGAGACCACCACCGGAAAAGAATCCAAGCATGGCTCCTACGGCAGCACCAGCACCTTGATCACCACCCTTAGACTGCTTGTCCTGTAAGTAGTCAGCAATGACACTGGCATCCACACCCGGAAGGGTAACGTGGACACCGAGACGGACGATGACGATCATCGCCAAAGTAAAAAGGATGCGCTCCCGGAGTTCCGGGACTTTCCATGTGCTCGCAAATGCGGAGATCATCGGGTATTGAGTTTATCAGTTAAAAGTTAAGTTGTTTGCCAGTTCTAGTGGCGCGTAGGGGTTATACGCATAGAGAGGAAGCGCGCAAGCACTTCCCCTCCACAATGATGAGTTATTTCATGATCGCGAAGCAGGGTGCTTGCTTAGCTAGCGGCAGCAATGGAGCCACCAGATTTTTCAATTTTCTCTTTCGCAGAAGCACTGACCTTGCAGCCTTCTACAGTAAGCTTTTTAGAAAGCTCACCATTACCAAGCACCTTGACAGCATCATAGGTACCCTTAACAAGGCGAGCTTCTTTAAGAGACTCCATATTGACAGTAGCTCCATCTTCAAAGCGATCGTTAAGATCGGCTACGTTGACAACAGCTATCTTATCTTGGAAACGTGTGTTATTGAAACCACGCTTAGGAAGACGGCGGTGAAGTGGCATCTGACCACCCTCAAAGCCGGGGCGAACACCACCACCTGAGCGGGACTTCTGTCCCTTATGCCCACGGCCTGATGTCTTACCTAGGCCAGAGCTTTCGCCGCAACCAAGACGCTTCACACGGTGCTTAGCACCTGGGCGTGGTTTAAGATTATGTAAATTCATGATGATTTAGATTAAAGGATTGAGTTTTAAATTTGAGCAATCAATTAGAGTGACTCTTTGACTTGCTTACCACGGCTAGCGAGGACTTGCTCACGAGTACGGAGCTGAGAAAGAGCTTTCACAGTGGCCTTAACGACATTTGCGTGATTATTGGAACCAAGACTCTTTCCTAAAACGTCAGTAATACCAACGGCTTCGCAAACAGCACGCACACCACCACCAGCGATAATCCCTGTTCCTGGGCATGCAGGCTTAAGGAGCACTACTCCACCACCATGTTCGGCTTGAACTTCGTGTGGAATGGTTCCGTTTACTAGCTTTACACTCTGGAGTGAACGCTTGGCATCATCACTACCCTTACGGATACATTCGATGACTTCTTGCGCCTTCCCAAAGCCGATTCCGACGCGACCTTCCTTGTCACCTGATACCATTAGGGCAGAGAAACTAAAGCGACGACCACCCTTAACAACCTTAGCACAACGGTTGATGAAAACGACCTTCTCATGAAGTTCCTTTCCGTCATCGGTCATTGGCTTTGGAGGAGCTTGGCGCGGTGGGCGCTCACGGCGTCCGCCACGTCCTCCGCGTCCGCCACCACGGCGATCATCGGATTTAGGAGCGTCTGCTGCTGGAGCATCTGTCTTTACTGCTGCATCAGCAGCGGGTGCGGCCTTCTCGGCAGCTTCTGAAGAACTTTTTTCTGTTGGATTGTCAGCCATGATAAATAGATGGTTTAGAATTGAAGGCCGGCTTCACGAGCGGCTTCTGCGAGGGCTTTGATTTTGCCGTGGTAGAGATGACCACCACGATCGAATACCACCTTTTCAATGTTAGCTTCCTTGGCGCGCTTAGCGACAAGTTCACCCACTTTGGCGGCTGTTTCCTGGTTAGATGCTGCTTTTTCGATACCTTTATCGATACTTGAAGCAGCACAAATTGTGTTACCCGCAGTATCATCAATGACCTGCGCATAAATATGCTGATTTGAGTAGCAGACTGCGAGACGCGGGCAGACAGGAGTGCCAGACACCTTCTTACGGATGCGGCGGTGAATACGCCTGCGAACTTCTTTACGATTGAGAGTGCTCATTTTCTGAAAATTGTTAGTATATAATAGTTAGCGATATAGGCACAGATTACTGGACGCTCTTACCTGCCTTACGGCGAACGCGCTCACCTACGTAGCGGACTCCCTTACCCTTAAATGGCTCAGGTGGGTAGTAACGACGGACTTCAGCGGCGAACTGACCGACAAGTTGCTTATCGATTCCTTCCACCTTGATATTAGTGGTGCCATCGACTGTAACAGTGAGACCCTCAGGAATAGGGTGTAAAATCGGGTGAGACTTTCCAAGGCTCAAGTCAAGCTCCTTGCCCTTAACAGCAGCACGGAAACCTACACCTTGAATTTCTAATTGCTTAACGAAGCCAGCGCTAACGCCCTCGACCATGTTACTGATCAAGCTACGTGAGGTGCCGTGAAGAGCGCGCACAACGCGGTGCTCGCTGTTACGTTTCACAGTGACGGTGCCGCCCTCTTCTGCAAGAGTGATGCCCGTGGGCATAGTCCACTCAAGCTTACCCTTAGGGCCTTCTACGGTTACAAGACCAGAGGCGTCAGACTTGATGCTAACTTTTTCTGGTAGTGTGATATCTTTTAATCCAATACGTGACATGGTATTATCCTTCTTTGGTTAAATAGTTTAAAAACGGGCGGTGACTACCAAACGAATGCGAGGATCTCGCCGCCGAGCTTTTCCCTACGTGCATGTGTTCCTGTCTTCAATCCCTTAGGAGTGGAAACGATGGAGATGCCGAGGCCATTGAGGACACGCGGGATTTCTCCCGCACCAACGTAGCGGCGGATTCCTGGCTTGGAAACGCGCTTGAGATCTGTAAGAACGGCGGTGCCGTTATCAGAGTATTTGACTTTCACTTTAATCTCTTTGAAATTCTCAGTGCTTACTTCGTAGTTCCAGATGTAGCCTTCGGCTTCGAGGATTTTTGCGATTTCCTCTTTAATCTTGGAATGAGGTGCGGTGAAAAACTCATTACCTGCGCGTGATGCGTTCTTCAGGCGTGTGAGAAAGTCAGAAATGGGGTCACTTAAAACTGCCATAGTGCTTGTAGTTCGTTAAATATTTAGATGATGGATAATGGACTAAGCGGCAGCTTCGTCTTCGGATTTTTTAGGCTCACGGAATGGCATACCAAGCGCCTTAAGGAGCGCACGGCCTTCGTCATCGCTAGGAGCGGAGGTGACAAAAATAAGGTCAAATCCAAGCTGACGCTTGATCTGATCGAGCTCAATCTCAGGAAAAATAGACTGATCATTGATACCAACAGCGTAGTTACCACGGCCATCGAAACTCTTAGGAGAAATACCACGGAAGTCACGAATGTTAGGCGCGGTGATATTGATGAAGCGATCAAGGAACTCCCACATATGATTACCACGGAGAGTAACACGTGCGCCAACAGCCTCGCCCTCGCGAACCTTGAAGTTAGCTACACTCTTACGAGCGTATGAGATACTTGGCTTCTGGCCAGTGATCTTTGAAATATCTTCGATAGCGTCTTCCACTGCTTGCTTGCGGTCTGAGGCAGAGCCAACGTGAGTGGTGACAACGATTTTCTCAAGCACAGGGACTTGATGAGGATTGGTGTAGCCTTGTTCTTTGGTAAGAGCTGGCACGACCTTGTCCTTGTAGTAGGTCTGTAATGTAGGTTTCATAATAGCGGGTCAGCTTAGTGTTGTTTAGTCGCTTAAGCGCGTTTGGTTTTTAGCCTGAGAAAGTTGATTGACTATCCCCTGCTGAAAGTTTTCGTTAGGAGATTTTTTTTACGTTAGAAATGGCGATAGCGCCATCTTGCTCGAGTATTCCACCGTCCGGGTGCTGCTCTGACTTACGGATAGCTTTTTTGATGATGCGAACACCTTCTACAACTACCTGTGCCTTTTCAGCGTTTACGGAAAGTACGGTGCCTTGCTTACCTTTGTGGTTGCCAGCGATGACTTCAACTTGGTCACCTTTGCTTACGTGGGTCTTAGTTCTCATGGTCTTGAGTAAAATTGGAAATTAGGATTAGAGCACCTCGGGAGCGAGGGAGACGATTTTCATGTAGCGCTTCTCACGCAGCTCACGAGCAACGGGGCCGAAGATGCGTGTGCCTTTCGGGTTACCGTCCTTATCAATGATAACGATGGCGTTATTATCAAAACGGAGCACTGAGCCATCTGCCCGACGGACAGGGTATGCTGAACGCACGACCACGGCTTTGACTACCTCACCTTTTTTAATACTGGCAGTGGGGATAGACTCGCGCACGTGAGCGGTGATGATATCACCGACGCGAGCCACCTTAGTGCGCTTGCCAATGACACCAATCATCTTGGCGACGCGAGCGCCAGTGTTATCGGCGATTTGAACTTTGGATTCCATTTGGATCATGGCGAAAAATGTTGTGTTTGATAGTTATTGATTCGTAATTATCTGCGTTACTTCGAGAGTGACACTGAAAATTAGTGAGTGAGGACTTCTTGGAGCTTCCAGCACTTTTTCTTAGAAATAGGTCTGGTCTCGATGATACTGACTTTATCGCCTACTGCGGCATCGCCATTTTCATCGTGTGCGTAGAATTTCTTAGATCTCTTGATGATCTTCTTGAAACGAGGGTGTGGCACGCGGTTTGTATATTCAACAACGATGGTTTTATCCATTGATGTTGAAATAACGATACCAACGCGAGTCTTGCGAAGACCGGCAGATTGAGTGTTTGATTCGCTCATGGTGAAATTGATTGTTAGTTAGATTGATAAAACCTTCGCTTAGCCCTGTTGACGGCGCTGAGTGAGGATAGTCTGGACACGAGCAGTCTCGCGACGGACGAGACGGCGACGAGCCGTATTCTCTAGCTGGCCAGTAGCCTGCTGAAGACGAAGATTAAGCGCCTCTTGCTTGAGGTCACGAAGACGGCCGGTGAGTTCCTCTGTAGAGAGCTCGCGGATTTCTGTGATTTTGGTCTGAGCCATGGCTTAGAATAATGAGTTGTGAATAGTGACTGATGGATTTAGCCGTGGTTACCACGAACAATGAAACGGGTAGGAACTCCCAGCTTGTAGGAAGCAAGACGTAGTGCGCCCTTAGCTGCAGATTCTGATACACCACCAACTTCAAAAAGCATTGTGCCAGGGCGGATCACAGCGACCCATGCCTCAACAGCACCTTTACCTTTACCCATACGAGTTTCAGGTGGGCGGCCAGTGATGGACTTATGAGGGAACACACGAATCCAGACTTTTCCTTTACGCTTGAGTTTACGGTTGATGGCAACACGGCAGGCTTCAATCTGACGGTTCGTCATCCATCCGCGACCGAGGCACTGCAGACCGAAGTCACCGAAGGCTACGGTATTTCCGCGCTGGGCGTTACCGCCGCGATTTCCGCGCTGAGTCTTGCGGAACTTCACTCTTTTTGGCATTAATGGCATGGTATTATCCTCCTAGGTAAATGTTAAAATTTCTTATTTAATGGACCCAATTAACGGGCGTTATTACGGTCACGGCGTTGGCCTCCACCACGTGGACGACCTCCTCCAGAATCTTGCTGTTCTGTTTCTTCCTTCTTATTGATCCAAGTCTTGATACCAATGATACCGTAGACGGTGCGGGCTTCTGCAAAACCGTAATCGATAGGCACTCGCAGTGTTTGTAGTGGCACTTTGCCTTCACGGTACCATTCAGCACGGGCAATATCAGCACCTCCAAGACGACCTGCGCAACGGATGCGGATACCTTCTGCACCGAACTCCATGGCTGTCTGAATAGAACGTTTCATAGCGCGGCGGAAAGCAATACGGCGTTCAAGCTGGATGGCAACGTTTTCACATACAAGTTGAGCATCAAGTTCAGGCTTGCGGATTTCAAGAATATCAATCTTTACCTGAGATCCTCCACAAAGCTTGCTGAGGTCATTGGTCATTTTCTCAATTTCAGAACCTTTACGTCCGATCACAAGACCTGGGCGAGCGGTTGAGAGAGTGACACGCACACTATTCCAGGCACGTTCGATGATGACCTTGGAAATACCGGACATGTGGAGACGCTTCTTAATGTAAGCACGAATCTTAAGATCTTCGTGAAGTTTATCAGTGTAGTCGCTTCCAGTGGCATACCACTTAGAACGCCAGTCCTTGGAGACAGCGAGACGGAAGGAGATAGGATTGATTTTCTGGCCCATGGTTTTATATAAATTGTTAAATATATGATGATTGGCTATTCGCTAGCGGCATCAGCATCAGTGCTGTTCATTAGATCTTTGGCTTGTGTAAGCCAGTTATCACGCTCGATACGCCCCTTGAAGGAGAGCAACTGATCGAAGGCGGCGATGTTTTCATCATTCCAGTTTGCGATCTGCTCATAGGTGTAAATACCGAAACCGTGTAGTTTCTCTTCGAGAGCTGGTCCTACACCGCTGATCACTTTAAGGTCATCAACTTTGTCAGGAGCACTTTCGTAAACTTTACCTAGCTCTAACTCAGCGTTATCTTTAGCTACCTCTTCTTTTGGAGCTTCCTCTTTGGGAGTCTCTTTAGCTTGAGGTGCTGATTTCTTTGAAGTCTTTACGGTGCGTTTCTTTGGCTTAGAAGAACGTTCGCGTGGCTCAGGGATTTCCTCTTCATCGGTGAGGATGATATAAAGGTGGCTGGTGCGCTTACGGATAGCTCCTGCGGAACCACGAGCACGTGGTTTAAAGCGCTTGAAAGTAGGTCCATCACCAACAGTTGCCTCCTTGATAGTAAGGTCATCCGCGATGAGTTCGTGATTGTTCTCGGCATTCGCAACGGCGCTTTTGAGCGTCTTACCGATCAGCTCGGCTGCTTTACGAGGTGTATAAGCAAGCGCATCAAGGGCGTCTGAAACAGGCATTCCTTGAATGGCACGGGCAACATCACGTGCCTTTTTAGGCGAGATGCGGGCGTATTTGTAAGTGGATTTAACTTCCATCGGTCTAATGTTTAAAAAGTGAGTATGTTATCGTTGTTCTATTTTAACGGATGCTACATCGCCTGCGCGAATCTGATCCTTTGAATTCTCGAGCTCCGTGGGTAGGAGTCCGCTAAAGTCCTTACGAGCTTCAGCAACAATGGCCTCAGCCACTTTGCGATTTCCTCGTAAGATAGTAAATGTCATACCGCGTCGAACGGCCTGACTTTCACCAGCATTGATAACTAGCAGGCCGCTTTCAGCGTCGATACTAATAATCTTTGCGTGCTGCAGACTCCCCAAGGACATCTGCGGGCGCGGCTTTTGCCCTAAACCAAGCGCCGCGTCAAGCTCTCTAAGAGAACTTTCCAAACGAACTCTTGCATCAGGGTCTGAAGCAATGGCTGTGCTGAGAAATTCACGTAGGTCTGAGACCATCTTATGAACGGCTTTTTCAGTGAGGGCACTGCGTTTGCTGATTACCTCAGCATCCTTCACCACCTCCAATAAATCAACATCACCTCCATTAAGAAGGTTTTCACCAAGCGCCGCAAATCTCAGACGGAAATCCGTGACGCTCTTATTCAGCTCAGCCTCACGCTTTTTGGAAGCGACAAGATCACTAGCTAATCGGTGATTTTGATTCTGTAATTTCTGTAACTGATGTTCCAGCTGGCGCACTTGGCGTCCTTGATCCCCTATTCCATTAGCCTGCGCCACACACACGGCCTGAGCACCTAGGAGAATAACTCCGGTGATAGCTGAGGTGATATGTGTGCGGGAATGCATGATAATGTAAAGGGAATGGACGGTTACTAGCGCTTACCGATACCTCCGTGGGCTTTGAAAATGCGTGTTGGTGAAAATTCACCAAGTTTGTGGCCAACCATATTCTCGTTCACATAAACGGTAATAAATGATTTGCCGTTGTGGACGTGGAAGGTGTGACCTACGAAATCTGGAGTAATCACGGACTTGCGGCTCCATGTTTTGATCGGCTTCTTGTCATTGCTGGCTTCAGCGGCATCGATCTTAGCAAGTAGCTTCTGATCAACAAACGGGCCTTTTTTAAGTGAGCGTGGCATTTTGTATTAGGAATTTAGAATTTAAAAATGATCAATAATCGTGGTGCTACTTCTTCTTGCGGCGAGACACGATAAATTTGTTACTTGGCTTGTACTTCTTCCGGGTCTTCTGACCTTTGGTGTGACCCCAAGGTGAAGTGAGGTGTTGACGACCACCACCAGATTTGGACTTACCCTCACCACCACCATTGGGGTGATCAACTGGGTTCATACACATACCACGAACTGTTGGGCGAATACCCTTCCAGCGTGAACGGCCAGCCTTAGCGGAAACCTCGTTCATGTGATCGCGGTTACCTACTTGGCCGATCGTGCATCCGCAGTTACCATTAAACTTACGGATTTCACCAGATGGCATTTTAACGAGGGCGTGACCACCTTCTTCACGGTTAGAAAGAACTGCCTGCTGACCTGCTGAACGAGCCACCTTACCACCTGTTCCAGGTGACATTTCAATGTTGTGGATAGCTGTTCCCAGTGGCACATTTTTCAGCTTCATGGCATTACCGGGTGTAGGTGCTGCTTTTTCACTGGATATAACGGTAGCTCCAACTTCAAGACCAACAGGTGCGAGGATGTAGCTTTTTACACCGTCTTCATATTGAATCAGAGCGATGCGGCAAGTGCGGTTAGGATCATACTCAATGCTAAGCACAGTCGCTGGCACATCCACTTTGTTACGCTTGAAGTCAACGAGACGGTATTTACGCTTGTGTCCACCACCTTTGTGGCGACAGGTAATGCGTCCCTGATTGTTACGTCCACCACTTTTCTTGAGTGGGCGTGTCAGGCTTTTTTCGGGAGTAGTCTTGGTAATCTCCTCGTATGTAGGCCACTCTTTGTAGCGGTTTGAGGGAGTTACTGGTTTGAATTTTTTAAGAGGCATGGTTCGCTATTGGGTTCGATGTTATCGTTTTTCAGCGGTTATGATGAATAGAAGTCCTTTATATTAGACGAGATCAAGTGACTCGCCATCCTTGAGGCGGACAATGGCTTTTTTCCAATTAGCTGTGCGGCCAGCATCAGCACGACGTTCGCGCTTCTTCTTGCCACTACAGTTCATGGTGCGGACGGTTTCGACTTTTTTGCCAAAGAGCTGCTCAATGGCACGCTTGATTTCGAGTTTGTTCGCATGGCGATCCACTTTGAATACGTATTCGTTGTTCAGCTCCTGAAGGAGGGTGGCTTTTTCGCTAATGCGAACGGTATCAATGACCTGGTAAATATCTTTCATGGTAATGAAAATCAGTTAAATGTTAGGCGGCGCAATTAAGCGGTGCGGCGTGCGAGAGTTTCGTAAGCATCCTCGACAAGGATGATGGTGTCAGCGAGTAGCAACTGCTCAATATTCATTTCCGAGGCTGTGATGAGGAGAACGTTAGCCACATTACGGCCAGCGAGATAGGTCTTCTCATCAAACTTCTCAGCAACGATAAGGGTGCGGCGTGCATCAGTGTGAGTTTTTACAGCAGATACAAATGACTTGGTCTTCCCATCGGCGATGCTGAAGCTATCGACAGAAATAACGTTTTCAGCAGCAATGAGATCACCCAGGACCTTACGTAGTGCAAGTCGGCGAACATTTTTGTTCACTGTCTTAGAATAATCGCGAGGACGGGGACCGAAGACGATACCACCACCGCGCCATACAGGGTTCTTGTTGGTGCCAGCACGAGCGCGGCCAGTGCCTTTCTGCTTCCAGAGCTTTTTGTTAGAACCTTTAACTTCACCGCGAGTCTTGGTGCATGCAGTGCCGCTACGGCGATTGGCACGGTATGCAGTAATAAGGTCGTGCACAGCTTGATCACCTTTGTGACCTTCGATCACATTGATGTTCGCAGCTTGTGCGTCTTTGATTGAGAGTGTTTTAGACATTTTTCTAAGTCGTTAGAAGTGGATAAATAGTGTTCAGCGTCCTACTTGGCTGTTTTCTTAATAGCGGGACGGATAGTGACGTAAGCTCCCTTGTGACCGGGAACAGCACCGGAGACGAGCACAACATTGTCTTCAGGGCGGACCTGAACAACTTTGAGGTTTTGAACCGTGCGGCTGTAAACACCGTGACGACCAGGCATTTTTTTGTTTTTCCAAATACGGCCGGGCCATGTGCCAGCACCCACGCCACCAGGACGACGGTGCATCATATGACCGTGTGAGTCAGGTTGGCCTGCGAAGTTATAACGTTTCACAACACCTTGGAAACCTTTACCCTTAGTAGTTCCGAGAACGTCAACCCACTGGCCAGCTTCAAAAAGCTCTGCACCCGGATGCGCCTCTTCCGTATTGGGCATGTCTGCATCGCTATCAAAGCGGAATTCCTTAATGAGCTTCTTGGCAGACACACTGTGCTTACCAAAATGGCCACGCTGGGGAAGATTCAGACGAAATTCTTTTTGGTCGTCATAACCAACTTGAACAGCTGAGTAGCCATCGGTCTCGTTAGTTTTTGTCTGGAGAAACTCATTGCCAGCAACGTCGATAACGGTGACAGGGATAGATGTGCCAGCCTCGGCGTCGAAAACGCGAGTCATACCGATTTTTTTTCCTAGTAGTCCTAGTGCCATGGTATTTGTGAAATTAGTAATTAATATTAGTGATTCGTTAGTCGTAGTCTACCGTCATATAGGCAAACCACTTAGGGGTCAGATCTTGATCGCGATGTCTACACCGGCAGGCAGGTTGAGCTTTTTGAGCTCATCAACTGTGCGGGCGGTAGGATCCATGATATCCAGCATACGCTTATGGGTCCGGATTTCGAATTGCTCAGAGGACTTCTTGTCCTGGTTAACTGAGCGGTTCACGCTGAACTTTTCAATGCGCGTAGGCAATGGGATAGGTCCGGCGACTTTAGCTCCTGTGCGTTTAGCTGTCTCGACGATTTCCAGAGCGGATTTATCGATAGCGCGGTGATCGTAAGCGCGGAGGCGGATTCTGATTTTCTGCTGTTGCATGGCGGATGTTTGTTAGATTAAAAGAATTAGATTAATAAAAAATTAGCTGGCGTAGGCGTAGTCACTAGTCAGGGAGTCTACGACGTTCTGAGGGACTTGTTCGAAACTGGAGGGCTTCATGGTGTAGTCGGCACGACCACTGGAAAGAGTGCGGACGGCTGTGGAGTAGCCAAACATTTCAGCAAGCGGCACGGTGGCCTTAAGTACTGCGTGGAGAGGTTTATTCTCGATCTCTTGGATCTGACCACGGCGACGATTAAGATCCCCCATAATGTCACCTTGGTATTCTTCAGGAGTGACCACCTCGACGTCCATGACAGGCTCAAGGAGAATGGGGCCAGCTTGCTTAAAGGCATCCTTCATTGCAAAGATGGCTGCCATTTTGAAAGCATTTTCGTTAGAGTCAACGTCATGGTAAGAACCATCAGTGACATTGACGTGAACATCGACAACTGGATAGCCTGCGATCACTCCATTAGTCATCGCTTCACGCACACCAGATAAGACGGCATTAATAAATTCTTTGGGAATAGCTCCACCGACGATTTTATTTTCAATGGTAAGGCCTTTGCCTTTTTCACCGGGAACAATATCAAGAATAACGTGGCCATACTGACCTTTGCCACCGGACTGCTTCACAAGCTTACCCTCACCACCGTGGGCGGATGTAATTGTTTCGCGATAAGCGATTTGAGGTTTACCGACACCGCACGCAACTTTGAATTCGCGCATCATGCGGTCTACGATCACTTCGAGGTGAAGTTCTCCCATACCGGAGATGATTGTCTGACCTGTTTCCTCGTCAGTCTTCACGAGGAAGGTAGGATCTTCCTCGGAAAGACGGGCGAGAGCAGTAGCCATTTTCTCTTGATCAACCACGGTCTTAGGCTCAACGGCCATGGAAATAACAGGCTCAGGGAAAAGTGGCGGCTCGAGCATGATGTCAAACTGTTGCTCGCAGATTGTATCTCCAGTTTGGACATTTTTAAGGCCTACGATGGCTGCGATATCACCCGAATAACAAGTTTCAATATCTTCGTGTTTATCAGCATGCATCTTAATCAGTCTACCAATACGCTCTTTTTTGCGGGTGCGTGGATTGTAGACCATGTCTCCCTTGGAGACGGTGCCAGAGTAGACTCTAAAGAAAACGAGCTTACCAACGTATTTATCAGCCCATAATTTGAAAGCTAACGAGCAAAACTGCTTGTTATCATCTGTCTCAGCGAGAACTTCAACTTCCTCGTCACCAGGCTCATGGCCTTGGGCGGCGGGGATATCAAGAGGGCTCGGAAGATAATCAACAACGGCATCAACGAGGAACTGTACCCCCTTGTTCTTAAAGGCAGAACCACCAGCTACTGGCACGACTTGATTGGAAATCGTAGCGCGACGTAGCGCGGACTTAATATCTGCTGAGGTGATCTCTTCCTCCATGAGAAATTTCTCACCCAGTTGATCATCACAATCACATAGAGTGGCGATGAGTTCCTCACGAGCAGATTCGGCTTCGGTGAGATTATCACCTTCAAGATCAAGGATATCAAAGGTGGAGCCCATAGTATCGTCATCTTTGTAGATAACGGCTTTCATATTCACCACGTCGATCTGACCAAGAAGGTTTTCCTCAGCCCCGATTGGGATAAGGATGCGCACTGCGTTGATACCGAACTTTGCTTTGACGTCTTCAAAGACATTTTCAAAGTTAGCCCCGGTGCGATCCATCTTATTCACAAAGACGATACGCGGAACTTGGTATTTATCTGCTTGGCGCCAGACTGTCTCAGTCTGTGGCTGCACACCGGCAACCCCACAGAAGACAACGATGGCTCCATCAAGAACTCTCAGTGAGCGTTCTACTTCAGCGGTAAAATCAACGTGACCGGGAGTATCAATGATATTGATTCGCTCCTTCTTGTCTTCAAAAAGTTTGAAGACGCCATCATTTTTCTTCTGAACCCACTCACAAGTAACCGCAGCAGAGGTAATGGTAATCCCCCGTTCACGCTCTTGCTCCATGTGATCAGTCACCGTAGCTCCATCATGCACTTCACCGATACGGTGAATCATACCTGTGTAAAATAAGATACGCTCAGTAAGCGTGGTCTTACCGGCATCAATGTGCGCAGCAATCCCAATATTCCTTGTACGCTCCAGAGGATATGGGCGTTTAGGATGATTAGGATTCTCAGACATGGGGACGGAGGTGGTGTAAATGTGCGTAAAAAAACCGCTGAAGGGATCGAATTACCAGCGGAAGTGTGCGAATGCCCGGTTTGCCTGGGCCATTTTGTGCATGTCGTCGCGTTTGCGGACGGCATTACCCTGATTGTTGGCAGCATCTTTGATCTCGTTTGCTAGAGCTACATGCATAGGAGTGCCCTTTTTGTTACGAGCAAATGTCACGAGCCAACGCATAGCGAGGGACTCAGAACGCGCTGCATCCACTTCGAGAGGAACTTGATAAGTAGCACCACCTACGCGACGGCTCTTTACCTCTACGCGAGGTTTAGCATTTTCAAGCGCACGTGTCACGACCTCGAGTGGATCGATGGTATCAGTGCCCTCATTTGCCTTATCGATAGCAGAATAGACGATACGTTCAGAAACAGAACGTTTTCCGTCACGCATTACCTTGCTGATCAGCTTTCCCACTACAGGACTATCGTAGCGTGGATCCCGTGTTTCCGGGCGATTGTAAACTCTTTTGCGGCGAGCCATGGTATTATAATATGGTTAAAATTGGATGAAAAAATTACTTCTTAGGACGCTTAGTTCCATACTTGGAACGAGACTGACCACGCTTATCAACGCCAAGAGTATCAAGTGCACCACGAACGATGTGGTAGCGAACACCTGGAAGATCCTTTACTCGACCACCACGAACAAGAACGATGGAGTGCTCTTGAAGGTTGTGCCCCTCACCTCCGATGTAGGCGATAACTTCCTGGCCGTTCGTCAGACGAACTTTAGCTACTTTACGCAGAGCGGAGTTAGGCTTTTTAGGTGTTCGGGTCATAACCTGAAGACAAACACCGCGACGTTGCGGGCAGTTATTCAGGGCACGTGACTTAGATTGAGTCACGGGAGTCTTGCGTCCCTTGCGGACGAGCTGGTTAATGGTAGGCATATTCCTGCTTGGTTTTGGTTTTAGAAATGAATCTGATGATTGAGAAATGAATCTGATGATTGAAAAAAGTAACGTTCACTTGTGGTGATCGTTCTAAAAAGATGGTGGAAAACTAGAAAACCACCGAGGTGCGCCCAAGAGGCACGAGGTATATGAAGTGACCTCGAAAACCGCCTCTTATCCGGAGCTACCCGATAGTTTCACTGCTTTCCTGCAGCTTTTATCTGTATGATACAGCCCTATTTATCCCCTTGGGCTGCGTCGGGGGGCAGCGAATATACAAATCAAAGGCCTTCTGGCAAGACGTATTTGAGTTTTTTTTCACTTATTTTATAAACGCCACCCATTCTCCTCATGAGACTAGATTTCCCTCTACTTAAAATCCTATGCATAATCTGGGTTGAAACATTCTGTAAATCTGCCAGATTCCGCTCCACATATGTCCAATAGCTTCGGTCAAATTTTCCGTATTTCCACATGGGGCGAATCCCACGGTGGCGGCGTAGGCGTCGTCATCGATGGCTGCCCACCACAAATTGAGCTTTCAGAGGAAGAAATCCAGATTGATCTGGATAGACGCCGACCAGGGCAGAGCGAGATCGTTACTCCACGTAAGGAAAGTGATACCTGCGAGATTCTTTCTGGGGTATTTGAAGGCAAAACTCTCGGAACCCCGATCGCTATTCTTGTTCGCAATAAAGACCAACGCCCCTCTTCTTACAATGAGATGAAGGATAAATACCGCCCATCTCATGCAGACTACACCTATGATGCCAAATACGGCACCCGCGCATGGCATGGCGGCGGCAGGGCTTCTGCACGGGAGACCATTGGCCGTGTAGCAGCGGCGGTAGTCGCAAAAAAAGTCCTAGCCAAGCTTTACCCCGGTATGGAAATCCTCGCTTGGGTGAAATCTATTAAAGACATCGAGGCCAAGGTCGATGCTCACACAGTCACTTATCAGACGATCGAATCCAATATTGTCCGCACTGGAGACCCAGACGCCGTTGAGCCCATGACAGCATATATCAAGCAAATGCGCTCAGAGGGGAACTCCGTCGGCGGAGTCGTCGAATGCGTAGTGAGAAAGGCTCCTGCTGGCCTGGGTAATCCTGTCTTTGGAAAACTCGAAGCCACCCTCGCCCAAGCGATGATGAGCCTCCCTGCCACCAAAGGTTTCGAAATCGGCTCCGGCTTTGGCGGCACCCAGCTCACAGGTGCCGAGCATAATGATCCTTTTTATATGGAAGGCGACACGGTCCGCACGGTGAGTAATCGCTCTGGCGGCGTGCAAGGTGGTATTTCCAATGGTGAAAATATCTCTTTCAAAGTAGCATTTAAACCCACCGCCACCATCATGACCGAGCAGCAAACGGTCAGCTCCGAACACGAAGACACCGAGCTCAAGGGCCGCGGCAGACACGATCCTTGTGTACTCCCACGCGCCGTGCCCATCGTAGAAGCCATGACTGCCCTCACCCTCTGCGATCACGCCCTCCTCCACGCAGCCCAGTGCGGCTCTGTGGGGAATTCTTAAAAACATTAGAGAAATACGATGACCTTCCCAGACATTGGAGCCACCGGTATCATCTGTCTGGTCATCTTGGCCTTTGCCCTCATCGGCTTCCTCAAGGGGCTCATCCGCACAGCCCTCGTTATCATCTGCCTCGCCATCGCCGGCTATGCAGCACTTTGGGGGAACGAACACGCCCACCAGCTCACCGGCTCGTGGCTGGAGAACCCCAGCCCGTGGTTACCAAAAATCATCGCTACAGTAACAGGCCTAGCGGCATTTTTCATCTGCCGCTATATCCTGCATTTTATCGTTAACCCCTTCGATGACTCCGATGCAGGGAAGCGTTTTGGATTTGGTCTACCCGCAGCCCTTATCAGCCTAGCCATAGGGCTCGTCATCCTATGGGGTGCATTCAGCAGCATTCGCTATGTGGGCAGTCTCTCAGAGCTGCGCCACACACGCTACCTCATATTTGAACAGCAGGAAAAAGAACGCGCCCTAACCTCCGAGCCTTGGCTACTGATGGCCAAACGATCACTTGACTCCAGCTCCGTGGGAAAATGGCAACGTAAAACCGATCCCTTTCACACTCCAGGGAAACTTACACTCTGCCGACTGTTAATAATGTATCAGCACACCCAAACTCGGGTAAAACTACTCACCATCCCAGAGGTCCACCGCGTGCTAAACAATCCCATTTTTATCCACCTCGCCTTTGATCCAGCGATAAAGGAAACCCTCCAATCAGGTAAACCTAAAGAGATCTTCCAGCATCCAGAGGTGATCAAGGCACTGACCCAAAAACGCCTTGAGGAAGATCTAACCGCCTTACCTCAATCCTTGCTGACCTCCGGGAGCCCAGAAGAGACGCTCTAATTTGCGTGGATTTACTAACCGAGCAGATCTGACTGGAGAAGCAGCTTCTACCCGAGTGATAGAAGTCAGTGGCTTCAGAGCATCCTCCCCTTCTCATGAAAACAACAAAGATAATACTATCCCTTTCCCAAATCCCTGTTACAGCAAGATCTTATTCGTTTACTTTAATTTGTTGACCTGTTGATTCGCCGCTATTTCTGGCTGGATGCATCACGGGCCTATCACCTGAGCCCCACACGATCAGACCCATGTATCCCAAGCAACGTCATCCAGACCCAAACTCTATTTTTTTTCAGCAAGTGCCCGTCTCTACGGCCATCACTCAAACAGAGGCGCAAATGGCTCTTCCTGAACAACGCCCAGCAGAGCGAGCCAT
>CALBVY010000038.1 GCA_937969495.1 uncultured Verrucomicrobiales bacterium
ACGGAGATTTTACAGATCCTGTAGGTGAGCAGGCTTACGCTTTTCGTTATACGAATTCTGGAATTACAACAGTTTTCGGAAAGATTGGCGCTCTCTCTATCGGGAACACATACATCGTGACTTTTGACGTTGTTAATGACGGACATAATTCGGGAACTCCATACACTGCCGGTTTATTTACCTTTGATGGAGTAGGGACTCGAGACCAGATGAACCCTTCCATAGCATTGGATACCTCCAAACAGCTCATTATAATGTCTGGTAGTTCCTCAGGGCTGACCTATTCTCAGGTCAGTTTTTCCTTCACCCCTGATGCCGTGGCCGACGCGGCTGTTTTAGGGCATGATGTTGCTCTTCGATTTAAAGGAGCAACCCATTCAGCGATCATTGATAATGTCGTCGTGGAAGTGGTTTCTGTTCCCGAACCCTCTTCACTATTGCTGCTCTGTTTTTCTGGGCTTGGAGTATTCGTTCGTTTTCGGTCTTGAGCTATAAATTATAAACACAAATTAAAAAATAGACCCTTGATATACGGATTTTCCGAGAACTTGGTAAACAAGCCCATACAGAGATGGGTCTATCTAGCACTTTAGCCCTTTGTGTAAACCACCTAGATCAACTCATTGAAACTCAAATCCAAGCTTTATCAGAGATAACAGCTTAATCACCACTATCTAACGAAAAGTGTTGGGTTGATAAAAAAATCCGCCCCCCAAGATCTGAAGGACGGCTTTTTGGTTAGTTTTTTGTATGACAAAACAATAAACGCCTATTCAACATCAAACACCTTTGCGTCTGCCCATAAATTCTTAAAAGCATCCACAAAAACATGATGCTCTGGGTGATCTTGGTAAAGGTTATGCTGCTCGATATTGTCGAACTTAAGAGACAATGCATAATCAAAGCTCTTATCTGTCACGGGTCGTTCAGGAGTGGCAGCAGACTTCCCCCAAGTGCCAGAAGCAATATTACCAATCGTTAACAACTCCTCTAACCCTTGTTCAAATGCCGCACAGTCTGCGTCATTTTTACACTCTTCTTTTAGCCAGAAATAAACATGATGTTCCATGCCTAGATCATCACTCCTACTTGATCTCTCGCCAAGAACAAATACACCTCATCTCCCCTCTTGACTCTTTGTCACAGATTCCAGACTCTACTTACCATGGACATGAAGAAAGTAAAATACATCGGAGCAGGTATCGTCATTCTCCTCATGGGCATCGTGATATTTCAGAATTTTGAAAAGCAAGAGGTTGCTATTCTTTTTGCAAAAATCGAGATGCCCCTAGCTTTTATGCTCATCCTAACTTTCACCATGGGTATCATCGTCGGATGGATACTCTGCCTCATCGCCACCAAAAAGAAACCGCATTAGGACTCCACGTCGACCAACGTATTCCCCCATACTAATGACCCTCGCGCTACAAACCCACCCATGCCATGCCGAAGGAAACAATCAACGGCATCGTTAATAGGCTCACCAAGCTAGTTGCGACAACCACCTGCATTGCCACATCAGCCCGTCCCCCATAGTGCCGTGAAAGCACAATGGGAAAAACTCCCGCCGGCATAGCCGCCTGAATCACTAACACCTGACGTAGCTCCTGAGCCAATGGCAAAAACTTCGCCAAGCATAAAATCACCACTGGCACCATCACAAGCCTTACCAGCACCCCACCTGTAGAAACCTTCCAATCAAACCTTACATCACGTGCTAGATCATACATCGTCGTCCCAACAAGAAGAAGGGAAACAGGCACAGCACAAACACCCAACATCGCAAAAACGCGCCGCGCCACTTCGGGGATAAAATGATCTAAACCAGTCTGCACCAGCAGCAAACCTAACAAAACAGCGATAATAGGACCTTTGATAAAAGAACGCCAAGAAGCATTTCTATTTCCAGAAATCAACATAATACCCACTGTCCACAAAGCCAACTCCACACCAAGATTATGGGTAAACAGCACAGCAAGTGCCGCATCATCATCTGGAAAAACATAAACCATCAGTGGAATAGCAATAAAACCATAGTTCTGCACACCAGAAGAGGCTGAAAACGTACGGAGCCCACTACCTTTCTCAAAACCTAGCAATCTAGCAATAACAAAAGCTAAGCCCATTGCCAAAACAATCACACTAAAGCCTATCCCAGCAGAAGAGAATACCACCCCTGCATCACGCAAAATATCTGCGCCTAACATTTTATCAAGAATCAGACAGGGGTAAAAAAGATGCACTGCCATCGACATCACCCCTTTATCCATCTCCGGGGTCAAAGCTTTGGCCTTTCGCAGCAGCGGCCCTAAGGCAACAATCAAATAAACAGGCAGCGCCGCCATAAGAACCAATATTGTATGTTCCATGACATGAAGCTTAAGCAGCATTCTCAGATAAACTCGATATTTTTCCAAGCCATCCTCTTATTTGAATGCACTATTCATAATCTTTATTGACCTCTTCAAAAGCTAAGCCACAGTTAATACCGTTATGAAAAATTATCTACCCTCGCGAACTTTACTAACCTTAATCACTGGGCTAATGCTCTGCCTAATAAGTCAGGCTAAAGAAACCAAAGTTCCTAATCATCAACTCAGCGAGTGGAAATTAGGCGATGTAATCATCGGTGACCCCACCTCTACAGAAAACCTCAAGGGTAAAGTGGTAGTGATCGAATACTGGGGTACCAAATGACCACCCTGCCTGACAGCAATGCCACATCTGGTTCAGATGGATAGGCGTTATCGCAAAAAAGGGCTCCAGATCTTTGGCGCAGAAGTTCAGGGTAGCTCTAAGGAAAGTATCCAGAAAATCACCAAGGAATTCCGCGTTAAATTCCCCATTACCAAAGGAGTATCAGGCCCAAGAACAGGATCAGGAATTCCGCGCACCGTAGTTTTTGACACCTCGGGAAAATTAGTATTTGCAGGTCATCCACAAAACGAAGATTTTGAACGATCCATCAAAGCTGCATTGAAAGACGCCAAAAATGAACCAAAGCCCTCTTTCCCTCAAAAGTCTTCACCCCTCATAGCAAAGCGCACTTGGACAAACCAAGAGGGTAAAAAAATCATCGCTGAGGTCCTTAAAATTGAAGAAGACCAAGTTCAGTTCAAGCTCCCCAATGGGAAAAAGGTCATGTACAACATCACCAGGCTATCCGAAGAAGATCAAAAGCTTATCGCAAATACCAAAAAAGAAAAAACTGCAGATGCCAAATAGATGCTCGGTTTTGTATCCGTTTCATACCCCACATTCCTTTCGACAAGCGACATAATGCAAAAATAGATTACCCATCTCTCATGAAATCGGTGGAATGATTTGCCAGAGAGCAAACCGCAGATTATGGAAACTCTTCAGATTACTTGAAGATGATTATCGATACACATGTAGAGCTTAAATCAGGTGAGAATACATTAGCAGAGCTCAAGGATGCTCTTGAGTTCAGCGGGGTATCAGAGGTGCTTGTGCTGCAGAATGAGAAGACAAATAAAGCAAACCGTGCCTGTGTTGATTTAGCTAAAAACTCTGATGGACTTATTAGCGGTGTCATTACTTGGGCACCCTTCGCTGACGAAAAGAAAATGCGGATACAGCTCAATGCAGATCTTAGAGAAAGCATGATTGTAGGTTATCTTGCGGACCTTCGCCATACTGATATCAATACTTGGATCAGTGATGAAGATGTCGCCTACGGTGTAAACTTAATATCACAACACAATCAGCCTCTTGACCTTATACTAACAAATAACCAGATACCTCACCTCCTCCCATTTCTAGATGCTCATCCTGATCTAACTATTATTTTAGATAGTTGCATTGGCGCTCCTTTACAAGGAGATGCTTCATGGAAACGCACGATGCGTGAACTTGGTAGACGACCGCAAGTTTACTACCGACTCTCCAGCCTTGCCACTGGCATTCATGCGAGCTCAGCTTATGAACTCACTGAACACATTAAACCATATTTCGATATTCTATTAACCGCATGTGGAGCGAAACGTATCCTCTACGGCTCAGGGTGGCCTGCCTGCACCAGCTCCTATCCAGTATGGTTAAATACAGTGGACAGCCTCGTCAACAAACTAACAGATGAAGAAAAATTAGCTATTTACGAGACCAATGCACAAGCGGTCTACGATATTGGCTAATCAGTAATGAGGTGTTGATGGAGATCCTCAACACGCTCACACCCAACCTGCTCCATCACCTGTTGGAGCTGACGTTTAAGCATAATCATCGTGTGGTCACCTCCTGTTTCCCCCATAGCTCCAACTCCATACATAAAGGAACGCCCCATAAAGGTAAATTCTGCGCCACTGGCGATGCTACATGCCACGTCTGAACCTGAGCGGATACCGCTATCCATCATAATGGTGGTCTTACCCTTAAATTCACGTGATATTTCAGCTAACGGCTTAATAGTGGACTCACCAGCGTCGAGCTGACGGCCACCGTGGTTAGAGACGATAACTCCATCGACACCTAAGCGAACTGCTTTTTCCATATCCTCACAAGTAGCAACCCCCTTAAGCACCAGTTTCCCCTGCCACTTATCGCGGATCGCTTTGATGCGGTCTTCACTCAATCTACCAGAAAATGTTTTGTTCATAAACTCACCGAGGTGTTTCATGTTTAAACCTTTTGGTATATA